>JBEKXS010000001.1:0-390287 GCA_049511795.1 Candidatus Pacearchaeota archaeon
TCTTATTTCAACACGGCTTCAAACATAACAGGAGTTGGAACTGCAAACTACATTCCAATGTGGACTTCTGCAAGCAATTTGAATAATTCAGGAATATACCAGAATGGCGGCAACGTCGGAATTGGAACAACGACACCACAGAATGTTTTGAATGTTTTGGGAGATGCAAATGTAACTGGGACGTTGTATGCGGGAACTTTTTCTGGAGCAGGAACAAGCTTGACAGGAACAGCATCAAGCTTGACAGCAGGAACAGCTTCAGCTTTAGCTTCAACATCACAATGTTCTGCTGGTCAGGGTGCAACAGGAATTTCCACATCAGGTGCAGCACAAGGATGTACAACATACTTACAGAGTTATACAGAGACAGATCCAAAGTGGACTGCAAATTATAGCGGTACAACAACAATTCCCGGAACATGGACATTTAGTAACACTGTAACCGCATCAAAATTCACCAACACTGGTGGTGTGTATGACCCAGCATATAATATAGATAACACAACTTATGCGACATACGCTCCTTCAATAAATGGAGTAAAGGAAGAAGTTTCTGACACAATTGAGTTGAACGGGACAAACAACACTTATGTGATTGATTTCAGCAAACTTCAGAAAAGCAGTGACTTATGGCTGTTCTACCAACTGACTGACTTCGGAACAAACTGGACAAATTTGCAGGTAATGCTTTCACCCGGATTCGACGGAAATACTTGGTATACAAAAGACCCAGTAAAGAATACATTGACAATACATGGCAGTTCACCAGGTGAAGTTTCATACAGATTAACTGCAACCAGAATGGATTATCAAAACTGGCCAAACTTAATGAACCAAACAAAAGATATTCCTCTTACTAATTTGACATCAAAGAAATGAATAGATATTTATTCCCCCTTTTTAGTAATAACACTCACAAGATTTAAATAGCAAAATATTTATGTTTTTACAGGTTAAAATGGCAATGAAAAATGGTTTAGTTAGAAAGTTGATGAACGGAGTCTATGCTTTTTCAACAGCTGGCGTTTTAGGATTTGCTGCCTTAACTAGTGGAGTTTCTGGTTGCAGCGGCGATAAGGTTATTGGTCCTGATTCACAGCCACCTGCACAAAAAATCTCACAGACAGCTACAGTCTTTAATAATATAGGAATAAATTATACAGCAACACTTGAAAATCTTACTTCTGCAACAAGAAAAACTTTCAGGAATGATACTTTAATTGACACAAAGACAATAACAGGTCCTGGTGTTTATTCTGAATCTCTTCCCCAGAATTTCAAGGGACAAACATGTTTTACACTTGAAGCGCCAAATGTTCAGACAAATAAAGTTTGCGCAACTATTGCTGATTTTGCCCCAGTAGTTTATGCAACAATACCAAAACTTTATACAAGAGACACTGTCATAGCTACAATTGACAGTGTTGTTGATATAAATCCAGAAGATAATCCTTCTACAGTTACAGGAGTTACTTCATTGGATGGAAAAGTTCACCCAACACTAATAGATAATAGCCATATACGACTTGTCTCTAGTGATTCTATGGGAAGTTATTCACTTGAAACACAAGTAAGAACAGCAACGGGAACTGCAAATCAGGCAGTTATTACAAATATTGTTAGCCCTGATGTCATTGCTTTTTCAAGTATTATTCCAGGCACAGGTAACAATCCTCCTGCAGAAGGTCCCCAAATTTATACAATGGCATTAGATGGAACAGGATTAACAAAACTGACAAGCGGGATAGCGAATATTTCTTCTGAATGGTCCTCTGATGGTATGCAAATTGTTTATCAAAATTCTGGAAATGGGCTTTATAATATTTATATTATGAATGCTAATGGAAACCATAATGGACCAATACCAAGAATACCAAGCACCTTAAACTTAGACTTGATGAATCCATCACTATCTCCTAATGGAAAAGAAATAGTTTTTGCATATGATGATTACTCAAATGCTACTGGTACGGGGACTGTTCAGGGAATAGGAAAATTCAATCTAGATGGAACAGGATTTGTTTCTTTAATGTCTGAGCCTTACTCTGGCCATCCACCAGGAAATCCAAAATTTTCGCCCAATGGAACAATGATCTCTTTTGAAGATTTTTTTCATTATGGAAATTATGAAATATTAGTTATTGATTCAGCAGGAAGAAACAGTAACAATCCAACTAATCTTACAAATAACCCTGGAACAGATACAGAAGCAAGATGGCTTCCAGATGGTTCTGGATTAGTTTATGTTTCTGATAGAACCAATCCAAATTTTGATGTGTATGAACAGAAATTTCAGGGTAATGCTAGAAACATAACAACTACTGGAGCACTTGCCCCTGATATATCACCTGATGGGAAAAAAATTATTTTTGCTAGACCAAACACTCCTTATCTTTATCTACAAAACTTTGATGGAACAGGACCTGTAGACTCAGTTAAAACTGTGGGGTATGCTGGATTTCCTTCATTTAGGCCAAGGGTTAGGTAACATAAATAAATATTTATAAATATCAAAACCCATTACTTTCTAATGGATGAAAAGAGAGGTTTATCTGAGATTATTGCTACTCTTATAATTATTCTTATAACTTTAGTTGCTATTGGAATAATTTGGGTTGTAATTAATGGAATTTTAAAAACCGGCACACAGCAGATTGCAAACAGTCAAAATAATGTTGATTTACAGATAACAAAAGTTCAGGTTGCATCAAACAATATTACAGTAAGTGTTTATGTAAAAAGAAATTCAGGACAAGGAAACTTTATTGCAATGGATTTTATTTTTAATAATGGTACTGACACAGAAATTATAAGAGAAAATCAAACAATACCTCAATTAGGGCAACAAAGCTTTAGTTTCATACTATCTAAACTGCCTGTAAATACTCTTAAAAGCGTATCTGTTGCCCCTGTTTTCCAATCAGGTAGCACAGAATCTGTAGGAAATCCTACAAGCACATTTGATGTTTCGAAAATTGTTGCAAGTGTTGGAGCACCATTAATAACTGGCTTTGAAGCAATGGGATTTGGGGGGATGAAAGAAGTTGATTACAATATTTCAAATGGAAATCCTGTAACATATCCTGAATTCAAGAATTTTACAGTTAATCCTTTAGATGTTTCGGTTGGACAAAATCAAACATTTAGCGTAACTGTTTATTCTCCAAATAATGTTACAAATGTCACTTCATTCACCCAACTAGACCATGACAATCTGAGTTTGAATTTTGTAAAATTTTCTGATGATGGAATTGGAAATTCTATTTGGAATGTAACTTGGACAGCTTATGATACACATGGAACAACATATAGTACAAATGTAACTGCTATTGATTCCGCAGGAAATCAAAATAGTATAAATATGGAATGGACAGATACGACAGATTGCAATAACGTGATACCTTTAAGCGCGCAAGGTAGTCCTTATCCTTTGTATTCTAATTGTGTTGTTGGTAGTGGCGAGGCTGGGGGGCTTACAGGAGCAAGACTTACAATCACTTCAGGAATTACTGTTACAGTAACTGCTGGGACATTAGTAACAAATGGATTTACTCTTTCAGGTGGTCACATAGCTTTAGCTTCAGGTGCAACTATTAGAACAACAGGATATCTTTATTATTTTGATTCTGATAATGATGGATATGCAGACAATGCAACAGGGATATATAGCGCAACAACAAAAGGGGCTGGTTATGTTCTTGCTTCTCCTAGCGTCCATGCCCTAACCGACTGCAATCCTACTAATCCAAATGAAAATACTCTACAAACAGGTTACATAGATGCTGATGGAGATGGTTATCCCGGAACAGCTGTTTCAAATGCTTGTCTTCCTGCAAATACAGTCTATCCATCTTCAACAGATTGTTTTGATAGCAATGCTAATGCTCGCCCTAATCAAACTGGCTGGTTTACTACTGATCGTGGTGATGGCTCATATGATTACGATTGTAATAGCGGAAGTACTCCAGAGACTCTTTCTGGTACTGGTTCGATGCCAGGAAATGGAAAATGTGATGACAATAGTCACGCGGCATGTGATAATATTTACCCTGATGGTGTAGCTGGTTTTGCAACTATTACTACTTGCGGGCAGAATGGTACTTGGATTGTTCCCGGTCTTGTTTGTGGAGACATAAGTTGTTCAAATTATTCGAAACAAGCTGTCTGCTCTAACGCTCCAACTTTAGAATACACAAACCAGACAGGTGTATGTGATACTAATAGTGGCAACCCATGTGACAATCTTTATCCTAATGGAAAAGTTGGGTTTATTGGTGCAAAACCCAGTGTTGGTTCAACTGGTACTTATGTTTCTGACCCAGGCCTCAAGTGTGCTGATCCTGTTCAAAACTGTGTATACGGAACAGTAACCCAAGCTGTTCATTAATTTAGTTTAATATGCCAAGAAAAAAATCAAATGATTTTTTTGTTATTAAAAAAAGTATTTTTTTAGTTTTTCTCTGCCTTTTACTTTTAATTTTTATCTTTTTTGTTTTGAGCAGACAAAATTATTTAATAAAAAATATTAATCAATCATTATTAAAATTATCAGGAAACAATGTTCAGAGCAATTGGCCAGTCTATCAAAATGAATCTGAAATTAATATTCCAAGCAATTGGACAACTTATCAAGATAAAAGATATGAATTTGAATTAAGGATTCCTCCAGGATGGACTGAAAAGAATTTTCAACAATTAACACCAAATCAATATTATTTTGCAATTCAGGCACCTGATTCTGCGACAGCTAATGTAAAACCATTTGAAAAACAAAATCTAGGGGTAATAGTACAGATTTTTGAACCATCTCTTTTCAATAGCACTGAAGATAGAACTTGCGAAAAAGTATATACTGGAGATCAAAAAAACTGCATTACACAGTATATTTACATTGGTAATGGTATAAAAGCCATAGAAAAAACATACCAAGTGCCTGATTTAGGCTACACTAACATTACTGCGAAAGACATTGATTTTGTTCAAAACAACACGTTTTTTCATTTTTATACCTCTTCTTATTCTTATGGCGAACCAATTCAAAATTTATCCAATAAAGAGTTATACCTTGATGAAATTATGTCTACTTTTAAGTTTGTTTCTACTTAATTATAAATTAAGGCTGTTTTTTCTAAATCATGATTAACTTTATTAATGATTTTTGATTAAAGATAGTATGAAAAGAGATGAAATAAAGACGACAGAATTAAAGTTCATTTTTTTACTAATTTTTTCTCTTTTTTTAATAATAATATTTTATTCACAACAAATTCGTGCGGATGTTATTTCAATCAATGCAGGCGGAGACAACAACACAGCAGTCACGCCGAGCAATTATATTGAAAACTTTTTTAGTGGGATAGAGAATGCTGTGGGGATAACACCACCTCCACCACCACCTCCACCACCTCCAGGAGGAGGCGGAGGAGGAGCACCACCTGCAAACATATCCTTGAATCCAAGCGAATTTAACATAAATCTTGCAGTAAATACAACTACAGAAAGAACAATAACTGTAACAAATACAGGAACAACCCCTGTTACTGTATTTGCAAGCTCAAATCTGCCGGATCATATAATACTTAATCCAACAAACCTGACAATTGCTGTTGGCCAATCTGCGACAGTTAAAGCCACTTTTGTTGCCTCGAGCAAGCCAGGAATTTACACAGGAATTATTACAATTGGAGGAATGCCTGTTCTTGTCTCAATTAATGTAAAAACAACCTTCTTGCTTTTTGATTCGAACATTGTTGTATTGAATCCAAATTATCAAGTCCAGCAAGGTGACCAATTATTGACGCAGGTTACACTAATTCCATTAGGCAGCCAGGAAAATACAGATGTAACACTTGTTTTCACAATAAGAGACTACAATAGCAAAATATTCCTTACAAAATCAGAGACAATGATGATTAACAAGCTGACAACAATAGACAGAAACTTTGACACGGGAACATTGCCTCCTGGTAAATATGTTGTAGGATTGCAGCTTACATATGGAACATCTGTTGCCCCATCAAGCGCACATTTCGAAGTCACGAAGAAAAAATCAACGATAGTAAGCACAATAATCCTTTACTTAATACTATTGATATTGTTAATAATGATACTCATCTTGATAATCTTAATCTGGAGAAGAATTAAGAAGATGAGGGAAGAGGAAATAGCAAGGGGAGCAGAATTTAGTGCCTAATGATAAATTTTAATACCTTTATTACTAAAAAACAAACATGTTAATCGGACTTGTAGGAAAGCCATCGAGTGGGAAATCAACATTCTTCAAAGCAGCGACGCTGGCAGAAGTTGACATTGCCCCATATCCCTTCACGACAATAAAGCCGAATCATGGAGTTGGATATGTAAAAGTTGATTGCATTGACAAAGAGCTTGGAGTTCAGTGTCAGCCAAACCATGGATTCTGCATAAACGGAAATAGATTTGTGCCTGTTGATTTGATGGATGTTGCAGGCCTTGTTCCTGGAGCAAGCGAAGGAAAAGGGCTTGGAAACCAGTTTCTTGATGATCTAAGGCAGGCAGATGTTTTCATTCATATTCTTGATGCTTCTGGAACAACAGATGAGGAAGGAAAACCTGTTGAAGCGCATGACCCTGCAAAAGATATTATGTTTTTGGAAAATGAGCTGAACAGGTGGTTTTACAACATACTGGTTAAGGCATGGAAAAGCTTTGCAAGAAAAGTTGAGCAAGAGGAAGGAGGAAGTTTTTCAGAAGCTATTGCAAAACAATTCTCTGGATTGAAAGTAACAGAGACACAAGTAAAGAAAGTTTTGCTGAGAATGAAGAATCTTCCAGAGCAACCGACAAAATGGACAGAGGATCATTTGTTCTGGTTTGCGTCTGAATTAAGGACAGAAAGCAAGCCCACAATAATTGCCGCAAACAAAATCGACCTGGAAAAAGCAAATTCAAACTATATTCTTTTGAAAATGAAATTTCCTGGATTGATGA
The DNA here is from genome assembly GCA_049511795.1 of Candidatus Pacearchaeota archaeon. Classification (GTDB taxonomy): domain Archaea; phylum Nanobdellota; class Nanobdellia; order Pacearchaeales; family GW2011-AR1; genus ASMP01. The sequence goes on from JBEKXS010000001.1 coordinate 6,970, forward strand.
TAATTCCGTGCTCTGCTGATTCAGAGCTTGCCTTGAGGGAAGCTGCTAAATCTGGATTAATTAATTATATTCCTGGAGAAAAAACATTTGAAGTAAAAAAGGAATTAACTCCAGGACAGAAAGAAGCTTTAGACAAAATTAAAGCAAATGTCCTTGACAAATTTCCAGAGGGAACAGGTGTTCAAGCAATTTTGAATCATGCTGTATTTGACCTTTTGAAGTATATTGCAATTTTCCCTGCAGGAGCTACAAAGCTTGCAGACAGCAAGGGAAGAATTCTGCCAGACTGCTTTCTTTTGCCACATGGCTCAACTGCCCTTGATTTTGCATTCTATCTGCACACAGATTTCGGGAATAATTTCATAAAAGCCATTGATGCAAGAACAAAAAAGGCAATTGGAAAGAATTACGAGCTGAAAAATAGGGATGCACTTGAAATAGTTACCAAGTAATCTTGCTTAAATTTACTGCCTTAGAAATCTTACAAACTTGTATATAAAAATAGGAGGAAGAATTATTAAAAGCCCTGCTGTCATAAAAAATATCTGTATCCCGTTTACTATTTCCTTGAATACCATGAAAAAGAGCAAATTTTCTGATATTTAACCTTTTCTGTCTGGAACCCAAGAGAAATTTATAAATCCAGATATCTTATTTAAAGAATAATGAAATTGAAGCACGTTTTCAAAAAAGGAAGAGAGGTTACAACAAGGGAAGGCAGCTTTGTCATAAAACTAGCGAAAAAAATTGCTTCTGACATAAAACAATTCTGCAAAAAAATTGAAATTGGGGGAAGCATAAGAAGAAAATCAAAAAATCCTACAGATATTGACATAATCCTTATACCAAAGAATGAAGGAAGCAAGAAAGAAATAGAGGAAGTTTTGTCAAGGAAAGGGAAAAGAGTTTTGGGTGGAGAGCAAAAAGCTTATTTTAAGATAGATGGAGTTGAAACAGAGATTTATTACACGACTCCTGAAGAATGGGGTGCTGCTTTAATGGCCTATTCAAGTCCTTTTGGTGCTAGCATTGGCCTTCGTGTCATTGCAAGGGCAAAAGGATTCAAATTAAACCAGCATGGACTTTTCAAACACGGAAAAATGGTCGCTGGAAGAACAGAAGAGGAAATTTACAAGGTGCTTGGAAGACCCTGGAAACCTCCGGAGAAGAGATAAATTAAAATGAAATATGAACCAGCACCAGATTTGCAGAGAATAGCAGAAGAAATATCAAAGCTGCTTTTTCCTCATGTTCACATTGACAGAATGAGATGTTTTAGGAGCTATGGAACCAGCTCAAAAGGAACAATTGCAAGATGCCATACTGTTGGAAAGCTTTTGCAGCGTGCGATGAATGTAGAAGCTTTTTATGCCCTTGAATTTATTTCAGAGCGATTTGATAAGCTGTCAGAAGAGGAAAAAATAAAGACAATAATTCATGAATTAATGCATATTCCACAGACTTTTGGCGGCGGATTCAGAAATCATGATCACGTTTGCGAAAGAAACGTAAATCGATGTTACAATGAATACAAAGAAAAGAAAAAAATGGCTGAAGAAACAGATTTTTTGAAAATAAAGGAGTTAAAATGGAAAAATGAGGATAATGTTAAACAACTCAAAAACATAAGAAAAAATGCAAGTAAAAGTTGGTTTTCAATATAAAAAAAAGAAGTTTTCTTTTAGCGCAAGGAAATGCAGTGAACTTGGAAAAGTTATTGGTTTGATGTTTTCCCGACGTGAAAATGCAAAAATACTTTTGTTCGAATTTAGTAAACCTGTCAGATTTAGCATTCATTCTCTGTTTGTTTTCTTTCCCTTTGTAGCTATATGGCTTGATGAAAACGGCAGAGTTATACAAATCAAGACAATAAAACCATTTACCTTGTCAGTAAGACCAAGAAAATCGTACAAAAAGCTGCTGGAAATACCGATAAACAAAAAAGAACAGCAAAAATTGCAATTCTTCGTCGGTAATTAGAAAGATTTAAATACAGAATTCGGCTTTATTAAATTAGATACTAAAAATATCTAAAAAGGAGGTGCTAAATGGGAAAAGTACTTGTAAGGAATGCAATCAAAAGAAAGCCAGGATATCTTTACTATGTAGATGGAAAGGGAAATGTATGTGAAGCAAAAATGGCTAGAGGCGGTAAGAGAAAGAAAAGAAGATAGACCTCCAAATTTATTATTTTTATTTAACTTTATTGCGTTTAAATATTTCTAAGAATCAAATTTTAAAGAGCATTAACTACTAGGCTCTCTAATTTCTGTCCAAAATCAGTTGGAATCTGCATGCCATCCATTCTTTTGTATTTGTAAGAATCTATTCTGTAATAAACTACCATCATTTGCCCGTGGATATTGTGCAATCCCAAATCAGAAGCTTTTATTTCATCAGGCAAATAAACAGCCTTCTTTATTGCCTTGCCCCCTGCCTTTGTTTTTACATGAACACTTGCAACTATTCCTCTGTCTTTTGTATCTCTGAAGATAACTTTTGCGTCATAAATTCTCTTATTCTCCATATAAAACCCAAAATTCATGAATTTTATAAATATACTTTTACTGAAACATATATGATAATTTTAGGCATTGAAAGCACTGCACACACTTTCGGTATTGGAATTGTAAGAAATGGCAAAATTATTGCAAATGCAAAGAAAACTTATACAACGGAAAAGGGCGGAATTATTCCAATGGAAGCTGCAAAACATCACCAGCAACACAAGGAAGAGATTTATTCAGAGGCATTATCCAACGCAGGAATAAAAGAAGAAGATATCGACGCTCTTGCAATCTCGCATGGGCCTGGCCTTTCTCCATGCCTTCTTCAGGGAATGCATTTTGCAAAAGAGCTTTCTGAAAAACTGAAAAAACCGGTTGTGCCTGTCAATCATTGCATTGCTCATCTGGAAATAGGGAGAACAACAGGAGCAAAAGATCCTGTAATGCTTTATGCTTCCGGAGCAAACACACAGATAATTGCATATGCATCTGGAAAATTCCGTGTCTTTGGTGAAACTCTTGACATCGGAATTGGCAATTTTATTGATACATTTGCCCGTTATGCAGGAATTGGATTTCCAGGAGGACCGAAAATCGAAAAACTTGCACTTGAAGGAAAAGAATTAATCAAACTTCCTTACAAAGTAAAGGGAATGGACATTGCGCTTTCAGGAATACTTACAAACTTGAAACAAAAACTTGAATCAGGAAAATACAAGCTTTCTGATTTGTCTTTTTCCCTTCAGGAACAAGCATTTCCTATGCTTGTTGAAACTTCTGAACGTGCTTTGGCACATACAGGAAAAAAAGAGCTTTTGCTTGGAGGAGGAGTTGCATGCAACAAAAGGCTTCAGGAAATGTGCAAAATAATGTGCAAAGAACGAGGAGCAGAATTTTTCTGCCCTGAAAATTCTGTTCTTACTGATAATGGAGCAATGATTGCTTATCTTGGAGAAATTATGTTCAAATCAGGAATAAAAATCGAGGGAAAAAAGCTCAAGGAACTTGACATAAAACCAAGGCAAAGAACAGATGACGTTGAAGTTACATGGAGATAAATTATCTAAAAAGATTTAAAAAGCTATTTTTTCTCACTAAATAATCCGATGAGCGAAAGTGAGGATAATTTCTTTCGTTTTAATTGGAAACAACAAAATGGATGTTTACAGCATAATCGAAAAAGCAAGAAAGACAGGAAAAGTCGAGAAAGGAACAAATGAAGTTACAAAAGCAATAGAAAGAGGAACCGCAAAACTTGTCGTTTATGCAGCAGACGTTTCTCCAAAAGAAATAATTCAGCATATTCCAATGCTTTGCAAAGAGAAAAAAATTTTATGCAAAGAAGTTGACAGCAAACAGAAGCTGGGAATTGCTGTCGGAATTTCTGTACCCGCATCTTCAGTCGCAGTAATAAATCCCGGCGATGCTGAAAAAGACATTGCTTCTTTAAAGTAAAATGGCAGGCTCATCACAAAAAAAATCAAAACAGCAACAGCAGCAGCAACAAAATCAGGCAACAAAAGGCAGCGAGAAGATTCTCGGAGAAGCTGTTCCAGCTCTTGTTCAGGAAATAATAGGAAGAACAGGATTTCGAGGCGAAATTACACAGGTTAAATGCTTTGTAACAGCTGGAAGAGACAAAGGAAGGGAAATAAGAAGAAATGTTAAGGGTCCTATCCGTGTTGGTGATTACTTAATTCTCAGGGAAACAGAAATTGAGGCAAGAAGAATAAAATCAAAAGTCACAAAAGGAGCTTACACTTAAAATGCCAAAATGCAGCTATTGCGGAAAAGATTATGAGCCTCCACACGGGCTTACAATGGTAATGAATGATGGTACTTTGAAGTATATTTGCTCCTCAAAATGCAGAAAAAACATGCTTATGAAGAGAAGGAAAGTCCGCTGGATTTCCAAAAAAGAGAAGTAGTTTTAATTCTGCAAAATTTCAAAAAATAACCCTGTTTTTCATGCAAAAAATGGTTTTATCGACGATAAAATCGGAAAAAGGTTTATAAACCAAGCTTTCGTTTTTCTGATATCATAGGGTAAAAAAGGACAGATTTTCTTGTCCAAAATTCACCAAAAACCTGAGAATTTAGCAAAAGCTTTCAAAAACAAAATGGCAGACACAAAAGGAAGTAATAACTACACAGCAGCAGATATTAAGGTGCTTGAGGGCCTTGAAGGAGTAAGAAAAAGGCCTGCAATGTACATAGGAAGCACTGGAAAAGATGGTTTGCATCATCTTGTTTATGAGGTAGTTGACAATTCTGTTGATGAAGCACTTGCAGGATACTGCAAAAAGATAGTTGTTACAATAAATAAAGATGGTTCTGTGACAGTTATAGATGATGGCAGGGGAATTCCAGTAGATATGCATCCAACTTTGAAGATTCCTGCTGTTGAAGTTGCGCTTACAAAGCTTCATGCAGGCGGAAAATTCGATAAAAAAGCATATGTCATTTCAGGAGGATTGCATGGTGTTGGAGTCAGCGTTGTAAATGCATTATCAAAAAAGCTTGTTGTTGAAGTAAAACATGAGGGTAAAATCTATACACAAGAATATTCAAGAGGAATAACAAAAACAAAACTGAAAGAAAGCGGAAAATCAGAGGGAACAGGGACAACAATCACTTTTTGGCCTGATGAAGAAATATTTTCTACTGTAGTTTTTGATTACAAAGTTCTTGAAAACAGGTTTAGGGAAATAACATTCTTAAATCCTGGATTGAAAATTCTTCTTGAAGATGAAGAAAAAGGAAAGAAAGAAGAATTTTATTCTTCTGGCGGGCTTATCGAGTTTGTAAAATGGCTTAACAAATCAAAAGAAGCTCTGCACAAGCCGATTTATTTCAAAAAAGAAATTGACCACAGTGTCATAGAAGCCGCAATACAGTACAACAACAGCTATCAGGAAAATATTTTCGGTTTTGTAAATACAATTAACACAATTGAAGGAGGAACTCATGTCTCTGGCTTCAAGACAGCTTTGACAAGAGTAATTAATGATTATGCAAAAAGCAAAGAGCTTATCAAAGGAGAATCTTTGCAGGGAGATGATGTTCGTGAAGGGCTTACAGCTATTATCAGCTTGAAAATGCAAGAGCCACAATTTGAAGGACAGACAAAAACAAAATTAGGCAACAGTGAGATGAAGGGTTTTGTTGATTCTGCTACAACTCAGGCACTTGGAGAATTTTTTGAGGAAAACCCTGGAATTGCAAGAATAATAACTGCAAAAGCACTTGACTCCGCGAAAGCAAGGCTTGCTGCGAAGAAAGCAAAAGACCTTGTAAGGAGAAAAAACGCTTTTTCTCTCGGAGGTTTGCCTGGAAAACTTGCAGACTGCTCTTCAAGAAAAACAGAAGACACAGAAATTTACATTGTAGAAGGTCTTTCAGCAGCAGGAACAGCTAAAGATGCAAGAAACAAGGAAATACAAGCTATTCTTCCATTAAAAGGAAAAATTCTAAACGTGGAGAAGTCAAGTCCTGTTCGTTCTCTTTCCAGCGAGGAAATTGCAAATTTAATAACAGCAATAGGAACAGGTGTTGGCGAGGATTTCAATGTTGAAAACCTGAGATACAATAAAATAATAATTATGTCTGATGCAGATGTTGATGGAGAGCACATCAAAACTCTTTTGCTTACTCTTTTCTATAGATTTATGCCGCAGCTTATTGAAGGCTCACATATTTACGTTGCTCTTCCTCCATTGTACAGGATAAGAAAAGGACAGAAAGACCAGTATGTTTACACTGATGAAGAATTGAAGAAAGAAGTCGGAAGCCCTGAAGGAAACAATGTCACAAGGTTCAAGGGTCTTGGAGAAATGTCATCACAGCAATTATGGGAAACAACAATGAATCCAAAGACAAGGAAAATAAAAAAGATTTTCATAGAAGATGCTGTTGAGGCAGACAGTGTTTTCACAATGCTGATGGGTGATGACGTGCAGGCAAGAAAACTTTTCATTCAAGAAAATGCAAAGGAGGCAAATCTTGATATCTAAAAACAAAAATGAAACTGAAAATGAATTGTCCAAAGTGCGGTTCTGAGAAAATCAGCATAACATCTGATGAAAAAGACCCAACTCCTATGTACAAGTGCGCAAAATGCGGATACAAAGGAAGACTTTTTCCAAAGTTTGAAAGTGACAAGAATGTAACAGATGAAGAAGCTGACGAAGACGAACTTGGTGAAGACGAAGATGAGGAAGAATCAACTGAAGACGAAGAAACAACACAATTTTGAGGAAAAACAATCATGGGAAAACTGGCAACGCCTGAATGGATATTGAAAGGCTACAAATCAAAAGAAGAATTCGACAGAAAAACAGGAAAGAAAACCAGCGGAAGCAGCAACAAAGGCGGAAAAACTTACAAAGTTAAAAAATGCCCAAAATGCGGAAGCACAAATGTTTCTGTTATTCTGGGACAGGAAGAAGGAAGGGGAAAGAGCGAGTGGGAATGCAAGAAATGCAAATGGGTAGGAAAAGATGTTGAGGAGAAGGAAGTTGGAGAAGAAGAATTTATGAAAATAGGAGAAGAAAAATGAAAGTCCACATTGGAAAAGTGACGCACTTAGAGGATTTTAAAAAACTAATAAAAATGAAAGAAGGATTTAAAATAATTATTTTAGGAAATACTTATGAAATAGTAAAAATTGACTATGATGTTTATCCTAGGAATTGGAAGAAAAATGAAGATTACGAACTTGTTAAAAAATTTTTACTTCATGATACTGAAAGCTCTATGATTTTACCTACAGATCATCTTACAGAAGATTTGAGAGGAAACATTAAACTCAATGGAAAAAAAGTAAACAAGAGAGACATTAAATTATTAAAATGATAGATGAAAAAGAAGAAAAAGAAAAACAAGAAACAGAGAAACCAAATGAAAAAGGCGTTATTGACGCAGAAATCTCACAAGAGATGAAGAAAGCATATCTTGATTATGCAATGTCTGTTATTGTTGCCAGAGCGCTTCCAGCAATTGAAGATGGAATGAAGCCTGTTCAGAGAAGAATTCTTTATGCAATGAAAAGAGCTGGCATGACTTCTGACAAGCAGACAAAAAAATCAGTTGCTGTTGTCGGAGATGTTCTTAAGATGTATCACCCTCACGGGGATGTTGCTGTTTATGACGCTCTTGTAAGGATGGCACAGGATTTTACTCTTAGATACCCACTTATTTTCGGTCAGGGAAATTTTGGAAGTATTGATGGAGATCCTCCTGCTGCATATAGGTATACAGAAGCAAAGCTTGCGCAGATATCTGAAGATTTGCTTGAAGACATTGACAAAAATACTGTTAACATGATTCCTAATTTTGATAATTCAACAAAAGAGCCAGAGCTTCTTCCTGGAAAGCTTCCTGCTTTGATGCTGAATGGTGCTTCAGGAATTGCAGTTGGAATGGCGACAAATATTCCTCCGCATAATTTGACAGAAGTTTGCGATGCAATAACAGAATACATAAAAAATCCGGAAACAAGCATTGAAGAGCTTGCAAAGATTGTCACAGGTCCTGATTTTCCGACAGGTGGATATGTTTCAGGAGACATGCTTGAACTTTACAAGACAGGAAGAGGGCAAATGATTCTTAGGGGAAAGACAACAACAGAAACAATAAGGAACAAGGAAGCAATAGTTATTACAGAAATTCCATACATGCTTAACAAATCAGATTTGGTGACGCAGATTGCAGATATGATTCAGAAGAAAAAAATTGGAGACATTTATGATTTAAGGGATGAAAGCTCAAAAGGAAAAATAAGAATTGTTGTAGAGCTTAAGAAAGGTGCAAATCCAAAAATGGTTACAAATGCGCTTTACAAATATACAAGGCTTCAGGATTCTTTCAATGTTAATTTCCTTGCGCTTGTAAAAGGCCAGCCACGTGTGCTCAATTTGAAGGAAGTTGTGAAAGAGTATGTTGAATATAGAAAAAAGATAATTACAAACAGGACAAAATTCGATTTGAAAAAGGCACAGGAAAGGCAGGAAATTGTTCTTGGCCTTATTATTGCCTTGAAGAACATAGATGATGTTATTTCAACGATAAAGAAATCAAAAAACACAACAGAAGCAACAGATTCTCTTATGAGCAAGTTTAAGCTTACAAAAAATCAGGCTCAGGCTGTTTTGGATACAAAGCTTCATCAGTTGACAACACTAGAACAGGACAAGCTGAAAAAAGAAGAGAATGAGCTAAAGACAGAAATCGAAGAATTAAAGAAAATACTTGCTGATATCAAGGAAATTCTGAGAGTTATTTTGAAGGAAGTTTCTGAAATGAAGAGAAATTACGGAGATAACAGAAGAACATATGTTCTGCAAAAGATTTCTGAAATTTCTGAAAAAGATGTCATACAGAAAAAAGAAGTTGTTGTAACAATAACTGACAAAGGATATTGCAAGAGAATGGACATTCAGTCATACAAGGAACAGAAAAGAGGAGGAAAAGGAAGTATTGGAAGCAATCTTGCAACAGGAGATTTTGTAAAACAATTGATAACATGCTCAACGCACGATTACATGATGTTTTTCACCACAAAAGGCAGAGTTCTCTGGCTAAAGGCTTATGATATTCCTGAAACAGAAAAATACAGCAAGGGAAAAGCACTTGCAAATCTTTTAAGTCTCAAGGATGAAAGCGTTGCTAATGTTATTTCAGTGAATAAGTTTGAGGATTCTTTGTTTATGGTAACAAAGCTTGGAGTTGTCAAGAAAACGCCATTGGATAATTTCTCAAGCCCAAGAGCTTCTGGAATAAAAGCAATTAATCTTCCTGAAGACAATACAGACACGCTTATTGGAGTCCAAGTTGTTAAGAAAGGTGAGGAAGTTCTTTTAGCTACAAAAAAAGGACAGGCAATAAAATTTGATGCAGACGATGTTCGTGACATGGGAAGAGCAAGCTATGGTGTTGCTGGAATAAAGCTAGAGAAAGGAGATGAAGTTGTTAGCTTGGAAGTTTTGAAGAGCGAATCAATTCTTACAATAACAAGAAATGGCTATGGAAAAAGAACAGAAGTAAAAGATTACAGAAAAACAGCGAGAGCTGGAAAAGGAGTAATTAACCTAAAAGTTTCTGACAAAACAGGAGATGTTGTGACGACTGTTTCTGTAAATCCTGAAGATTCAATAATTATCACAACTGCAAAAGGACTCGTTATGAGAACTTCTTTGAAAAATATAAGAATAATGGGAAGAGCTGCGCAAGGAGTCAGAATTGTAAAGCTTGCGCCAGGCGATACTGTTACAGATTTAGTTCGTGTTGTTGAAGACACAAATGGGAATGGAGAAGAGAAAAAATAATTTCTTAATTATTCAAATTAAATCCGCATCTCTGACTTGTTGAATTCCAGAAATTAAATCCTCTTGTCTGGCAGCAAGCATCATTCTGTCCTGGTGTGACTGTCCCGCAGCTTGCTCCGAGAACATTTAGTGTTTTTGTTTCAGCAATAAGGAATCCATACCAAGGCTTGTGCTCTCCCGAAACAGATGCATTTTCAGGGTCAACGTTCCAGGAAACTCCTTCATGCATATTGAACAATCCAATGAACTTCCCTTGCCTGTTTGCGTGAACTTCATATTGCCCGTTGTTGTTTAAATCAATGTTTGTTACATTGTCAGCAGATATTGTTGCATTTGTTTCTTGGACAATCAAAGCTTGAACTTGGTCTGGAAGAAGATTTATCAGTTTTGTCTTATTATTATTAAAGACTCCGTAAAGAGTCCCGTTAATATCTTTGTACAATTGAACTTCTGCTGATGCATTAATTCCTTTTGATTGGATTATTACATTTCCAGACTCTCCTGCAAAAATTATCATTGTTCTGCTTCCGTTTATGTTACATCTTAATGTAACACCTGTAACAGTACAATTGTCAGGAATTTGTGTACTCGTAAGGTTTAGTCTGTTTCTTTCCTGCAATCCGTTTTTTATTCTTTCAACATCTTCACTATGAACTGCTTTGAACACCATTGTCCTATTTGTTTGATTGTCATGAACCTCTATTTGGTTGTCATTGTTTCCTGAATTTGCAGTAATAACTCCATTAGCGCTAGTGCCTAGACTTACTCCATTATTATCTGCACTAACAGCCAAAATCCCAAATAAGAAAATAGCTGCAAGAACGAAAATCAGCCCTTTTTTCATCGGTTTTTTAAGAAAATAGGTTTTATATATTTTATGAAAGAATTCTGCCCCAGCCTATAAGGCGCCAGTGGCCTTCAATGTTTCTTGCTATGCCTACATTGTCATCTTTCAGGGCAACTATTGGAATGTTCAATGACATTTCAACTTCATTCTTTGAGATTTTTTCTACTGTTCCAACTGTTATCGTTGTATTTATGCTTAGCATCAGCAATTCCTTTATTCTTATTGAATCAACAGGCTTTTCATTTCCCAAGCCAAGAACTTGTGGGAAAAGCTTTGATTCAATCTTGATTCTGTGTTTTATTTCAGGCAAACTTCCTTTTAATGAAGCAATGCAGCCTGTCAGGGAATCTGCTTTTGTTATAAAAGCGTCAAGACCTGTTTCTATTGAAATGCTTGCGCCAGGTGTTATTTCTTTTACTTCTTCATTTCCTTTTCTCAATGAAAGAATTTTCGTGTAAAGCGTTTTGTAAATTATTTCATCATGCTTCTTCGAGCTTATTCCTGGCTTTATTTCAATTTCATCGCCAACTTTTAGAATACCTTGTTTCAAAATTCCGCCTAGAACACCACCTTTTATGTTTTTGATTTCTGTTCCAGGCCTGTTTATGTCAAAGCTTCTTGCAATAAGGAAGAATGGAGCTGATTTAGTATCTCTTTCTGGAATTTTAACCATTGCCAGTTCTTCAAAAATCCTGTCAAGATTTATTTCCTGCTGGGCAGAAACAGGAATTATAGGAGCATTTTCTGCGATAGTTCCTTTAAGGAATTTTTTTATCTCTTTGTAATTTTCCAGCGCCTGTTTTTTATCAACCAAGTCTATTTTATTCTGTACTACAATTATATTCTTTACATTTTTCGCCTGCAAAGCCATGAAGTGCTCTCTTGTTTGTGGCTTTATTCCTTCATTTGCAGCAATCACAAGAATAGCAGCGTCAATTACAGCTGCTCCAGAAAGCATTGTAGCCATAAGCATTTCATGCCCTGGTGCATCAATGAAACTTACATACCTGAAAGGAGTGCCTTTTTTCTTATTGTTATAATTGTTCCCATCTTTGTAAATAATTGTCTCTGCATATCCAAGCTTTATTGTAATTCCTCTTTTTAGCTCTTCAGAATGAGTGTCTGTGAATTTTCCTGTGAGCTTGCTGAGCAATGTTGTTTTTCCATGGTCAATATGGCCTACAACACCAACGTTTAACTCTGGAAGATTTTTTTCATTTTGATTCATTGAAAAATTAAGATAGAACGACTTTTTAAGGGTTTTGAGGCTTGAAAATTTGTATAAATAATTACATGCTCCTTACGGGATGCATACCATTTTGAATCTTCAAATTTTTTGGGCCACCGACTATCGGTTCTATAAATGTAAAGCAGTATCTTACCCCTTCTGTTAATTTGCCAACAGTATCTTGATCACCTTCTATTGCAAAACGTGGTGAATAATTTGGATAACTTTCTCTGTATTCTTTAGGCATTGGATCGAAAATATAAGTTCCAGTTCTCCCCTCTCTTCCTTGATAAATTTCACAGTGATTTCTAGTAGGGCCAAGGTTATTTACTGCTCCACCTAAGCAAGCAACAAATCCAGCTGTTAGTAAAAATGTTAATGTTTTCATATTTTTTACAGAAAAAACGCCTATTTAAATCTTGCTATTTTGTTACTACTTTAAAGGTAACACTAAAACACCTGGCATACTTTTAACTGTCAATATAATTATTCCAATATTCAAAATCGCTTATTTCTTCCGGGATAATATGAGAATCATCTAAAGAATCTAATCTACTACCATATTTTCTTACAAAATCATTTATATCATAACCCCGCTCAAAACTTATTCCGGAAAAATCAACATGGTCAAAATCAAGCCTGAGCGAAAGTGTCATTTTAAGCGTTTGGTATACTAAGAATTATGGTGCTGGAGAAGCCTCTTCTTTTTTCTCTGCTTTTGGGGTTTCACGCGCCTTTTTCCTTCTCATAGCACGATTTTCTTTTTTCTCTTTTCCTTTTGCTTGGTCAGGAAATATTTCAGAAAGTGGTTTGCTGCCGGTCTTGAGAACTTTTAAATTAATTTGCATTGTATCTGCTGAAAGAACTTTTCCGCGGACAGTTCTTCGCAATCTTAGGCCATGTGGTCTTGGATTTGAAACTTTCTTTTTTCCCTCTCTTTTTGGCCTTTTATGCATTGATTTTCCGTATGTAAGTAGAAGTCTTCTTAATGCAGGTCCTTGAGCATTTTCATGGGAAGAAAAGCCAGCTTTGTCGCTTGCACCTGTAATTTCAAGTTCATAGCCTTCCAAGGCAGGAAGTATTTCCTTCCCCTGAATTTTTTCATGAAGCTCTTTTCCGAAGAGATCTTCTGTTTCCAGCTCAAACTTGTATGTTTTTCCGGTTTTGTCTGAAACATTTATCTTGAACATATTAGTTAATTGAGAAAATGATTTTTAAACCTTATTATATCTAAAAAATCAGATATTTATTCCTATAAGGAACAATACTAAAGCTATAATTAATTCCCAATATCCTACTTTTCTCATTATTTTGTGACTTCTTAGGATTTTTTCGCCTTCTTTCTTGCTAAAATGTGGAAAGATAAGGAACAAAAGTCCCTTTAAGAAAACAAGAATAGCTATAGTTAGCAAGATAATATTCCAATTCATTATTTATCAAGGATTATTTAATTTTTAAATCTGATGATGAAGTCTACATTCCCCAATCTGCCTTTGATTTCCTCTTGATTTCTGCAATTTCCTGAAGAAGATTTATTTCTTTTCCAGACAAAAGGTCCTTGTTCTTCCTGAAATTTCTGAACTCGCTTTCTCCCATGTCTGAATAAAGGAAATTAACATCTTTCATTCTTCTCTCGAAATTTATTCCTGGAACAGAGACAGCCAGCTCTTCGCCATCAGAAGCTGTTTCAACGCTTCTTTTTTCTGCCTGCATGTTCTTTATTTTTCCGACTTTTTCATTTTTCTCGTCAATTAAATGTATTCCAGGCACAAGCTTTCCTGCCTCAACTTTAACGCCAAAAATTGCAGGGCTTGTATTTCTGAAAACATACTGCTTCAAAACCCTGAGTTTACACAATTGTGTTAGTCCAAGAAGCCTTGTTTTTTCTATCTCTTTTCTTTTTTCATCCCTGAACTTAACTAAATCTTCTATAAGCTTGTAAATAACTTCATCTGTCAATACTTTTACATTTCCCTGCATTTGCCTTGCTTCATCATCCATTGTAACATTGAAACCAAGAATTACTGCATCAACCTCGTTAATTTCAAGATTTGCCTTCGCATTTATTACATCTGTCTTGTTTATTTTTCCAATGCTTGCTTTTAGCACAGGAATATTTGCCTGCTCCAAGAGAATCATCAATGCTTCCAGGCTTCCAAGAGAATCTGCTTTGGCAATTATTCCGCTTTGGTCTGTTTTTATGTTTTCAGACAATTCTTTTTTGAACATTTTTTCTATTTCATCCAAATTATTTTTGAAAACAACAAAGGGCATTCCTGGAAGAATATCAATATTTTCTGTTAACTGAAGACGAAGCCCTGTTGCAGCTGTGACTTTTTCTTTTGGAGAAAACTTGTCGCTGATAGGCTGTATCTCTTCCAGAACACGAATTTTTACAACAACGGGCTTTGCTTCAAGATTTGCAACAGCTATCTGATCTTTCTTTGAAAGCTCGCCATCATAAAGAATTGATTCAATATAATACTGATTTTTTTCCTGCTTTACTTCAAGAACAACTCCTTTTGCCTCGCTACCAAGCTTAATTCTGTTTTCAAGATATTTCTGGCTTAAGCCACATAACATCAGAATAAGTTCGGGAATTCCCTCTCCTGTTTTTGCAGAGCAAGGAACAAGAGCTATTTTTTTTGTAAAATCAGTTATGTTGTAATAAAGGTCTGCATCAAAGCCATAACTGTTAAGTGAGCCAACAAGTGTGAGATATTTTTCAGTGAAATCCATTTCTGTATTCTTCGCTTGCGATTCAATGCTTTCCTTAAGTGTATCTGAATTTTTCTTCCAGCCGTGAATATTGTCTATTTTATTCAGAGCAATTACGAACGGAGTTTTATTGTGTTTTAAAATTTGTATTACCTCAGATGTCTGTGGTTTTATTCCTTCATTTATGTCAATGACAAGAACAGCAAGGTCTGCTAATGAGCCTCCCCTCTTTCTCAGATTTGTGAAAGCAGCATGTCCTGGCGTGTCAATCAGCAAAAAGCCAGGAATATCTAGTTTGATTCCGCTTTTTTCAATCAATGGGCAAGCTTTTTTTAGATTTTCTGCAGGGTACAAAGTAAAAGAAATTTTTTGAGTTATTCCGCCAGCTTCACCTGTTGCAACACTGCTTTTTCTCAGCCTGTCCAGTATGCTTGTCTTCCCATGGTCCACATGACCGCAGACTGTTACAATTGGCTGTCGAATTCTTGTTTTCATGTTGCATTGTTTTTCGTTTTATGATATATTTCTCAGTGTAGATTTATTTTTAAAGCTTGAGATGCATGTTTTTATGTGACAGACAGAACATTGCCTAAATCTTGCGAATATGTAGAGTATATTAATTCTGCCCCATTATGTACAATAGCAGGATTGTATTGTTTAGATGTTTCAAGCCCTCCTCTTTGTCCTTATATATCTCCTATTAAAATATCTGTTAAGAAAATAGCTGAATGTACTTTAAGACTTAGTCAATTAGAAGGAAGAAAGAATGCAGAGAAATCAATAACTCTAGGCCCTGATGAAGAAGTTCCTTTTGGTAAACTTGAAAGAGATGTTAAAGACCTTGAGGCTTCTCACAACTGCTGACCCTAATTAATTTTAAAAACTGGATTCCTTTATACTAATATGGTATTTTGGTTTTACATTCCCGGAATTGTTATAGGATTAATTGGAATATTAATGATGACACTCAGCTTTGATAACAGAAGAGTTGTTACGTGGGGCCTTACTTTGCTTGTAATTGCGCTTGTCGCAGAAGCTGCTATCTGGTTTGCCAGTTTAGTTTAAAATTAGAATTAATAATCCTGAATTTCTTCTTCCTCATCTGAGAGAGTTTTCTGTCCTGCTTCAGACTTTTTGCCTTCTTCTTTTACTGGCTCTGCCTTCAAGTCTTCTTCAGATATAGAATTTATCATTTCCTTGAATTTTGGGAAATCTGCTGCGCCGATTTTCACTCCAGATTTTGTGAAGCCAGTGTATCTCTCTGATGTTACAAACTCACGTATTGTTACTCCGGGCCTACCACCAAAATCATCCAGTCTTATGATTATGTCTGTTGTATCATTCTTTTTTATCTTTCCAAGGTCTTTTTCCATGATTTAGGGTTGTTTTTTAGTTTATATAAAGTTTGTGATGATTGAAAATGACTTATCTCCTCTTGTTCTGGTTGCTTATGTGGAATTCATGCTCAATCTGCTGCTCTATTTTCTTGAAAACCATATGGAACACCTTTCTAAGGTCAAAATCGCTTGCTTCTGCATCCATTGTCTTGCCTGCATAGGTTACAAGGGCATGAATGCTAAATTTGGTCTTTCCTCCTTTGCTGTGCTCTTTTAGCCTTACTCTGAATGATTCTGCATCACCAAGCATTCGGTCTATTTTTTTGGAATTCTCCTCAAATATCTTCTCAAATTCGTTTCTAGTATTATCTGTAAGAATTTCAAACCCTATTGTCTGGAGTTCAACCATGTTTTGTTTTAGTCTTTTCCTAACCTTTCTGCTTTTTCAGCATCTCTTTTTGTTTTATGGATTGTTCCAGGCTTGTGGTTTGGAGGAGAATAAATAGTGTAAAGCTTGAGCTTTTTTGTTTTTGAAACATTTATCACATTGTGCCATGTTCCTGCTGGAACAACGACAGCATAACCTTCTTTTGCCATATGCTTGTCTTTTCCGTTGTTTAGGACAAATTCTGCGTTTCCACTTTCTATTCTGATAAACTGGTCTGTTTTTGGATGGACTTCGTTTCCTATTTCTTCTCTTGGTTTCAGAGACATTACAACAAGCTGTTCATGCTTGCCTGTAAAAAGAACTTTTCTGAAATAGTTGTTCTTCAGCGTTTCTTTTTCTATAGAACGTACGTAATGCTTTATCATCTCTCTTATTCAGAATAAAACACGAAGATTATATAAATTTTATGAAGACAACGCCCCAACCAGGACTCGAACCTGGATGCCATTTCTGGCCGAGATTTCCAATCTCGCGCAGTACCCTTGTGCCATTGGGGCACGAGATTAATTCATTTGAGAAATATATAAAGTTAACTAGAATTAATTTTATAAACCCATGAAAGATGCTTAAAATATGAGTAAACCTCTGGAGACAGTAATTGTTAATACAGGAGACCAACACAAGGTTCAAAGAAAAATAGATAAATTCTTTTCTGAATTAGTAGAATTTCTTGAAAGAAATGATGGTGCAGATAGCAGGTTTTTTGAGATAAAATCCGGAAATATTGCATATGGTGGCAGACAGGTAACAGATGATAGGGTAACTTGCTTATTTTACAGAGATACTGTTATGGCATGTGTTACTGAAACAAGAACAGAATTTAATTATGTCAGTTATAGTTTCTTTAGAAATATAAATCAAACTCCACCAGTTCGTCTTTAATCCTTCATCTCTATCTTGATATTGACATTCTTAGGAATCTGCATCCTCATTATGTGATGCAAAACTTTTTCGTTTGCAGGAAGGTCTATCAGTCTTCTGTGAATTCTCATTTCAAAATTATCAAAAGTAGCTGTCCCGTTTCCACAAGGCGATTTTCTTGTCGTGATTTTCAGCCTTTTAGTAGGCAAAGGAACAGGGCCTGAAACAGCTATGCCTGCTTTTTTTGCAATATCTTTTATGGATTCGCAAATAGCATTAATCATTTCTATGTCAGTGCTGTTTAGCTTGATTCTTACTGTTGGCATTAAATAAAATTTCAGAGGAAGTTTAAAAACCTTTTTATATGAATAAATCCTAATCAGAGCATGATTGACCTTAAGGATTTGAGGGAAAGACCTGAGATTTATAGGGCAAACATGAAGAAAAAAGGGAAAGATGAGAAAAAAGTTGCCCATGTGATTTCTATTGATGAAAAATGGAGAAGCGTAAAGCCAAGAGCTGACTCTTTGCGTTCAGAAAGGAACAAAATTTCAGAGCAAATTAATCAGGCAAAGAAACAAGGAAAGGATGCAAAAGAATTGATAAAAAGGGCGAGAGAGATTCCTGAAAAACTCAAGCAACTCGAAGAAGAAGAGAAAGAAACATACGAACAGCTGAAAAAAGCGCTTTATGAAATTCCAAACTTAATGCATAAAGATGTTCCTGTCGGGAAATCAGAAAAAGATAATCCTGTAACAAAAACTGTTGGAAAGCCAGCAAAGCTAAAATTCTCTGCAAAAAATCATGTTGAGCTTATTGAAGCTTTGGATTTAGGAGATTTTGACGCTTCTGCGAAAGTTGCAGGCAATGGATTTTATTATCTAAAAAAAGACTTGGCTCTTTTGAACAGGGCTTTGATAAATTTTGCAATAGATATTATGAACAAGAAAGGCTACCAGTATATTGAGCCTCCTTTGATGATGAGCAGAAGAATTGCAGCTGCTGCAGGCGATTTAAATGCATTTGAAAATGCTCTTTACAAAATAGAAGGGGAAAATTTGTATCTTATCCCAACTTCAGAGCACGGAATTCTTGGAATGCTTTCGGACAAGACAATATCTGAAGACAAACTGCCTTTGAAATTCTTTGGCTATTCTATAAATTTCAGAAAAGAAGTAGGGAGCCATGGAATAAATGAAAAAGGGCTTTGGAGAACCCACCAATTCAACAAAGTTGAGCAGTTTATTTTCTGCAAGCCAAAGGATTCTTGGAAATATTATGATGAATTAAGAAAGAATTCAGAAGAAATAATGAAAAAGTTGAAGCTTCCTTATAGAATTATAGAAATCTGCACTGCAGATCTTGGCGACTGGAAATCAAGAAGCCATGACATTGAAGTTTGGAGGCCGACTACAAAATCGTATGGAGAAGTAGCAAGCTTGAGCAATTGCACAGATTACCAAGCAAGAGACCTTAACATTCGCGGATTGAGCAAGAAAGGGGATCGCTATATTTTGCATACCTTGAACAACACTGCTTTGGCAACTTCAAGAATAATGGTTGCAATTTTGGAAAACAATCAGCAGAAAGACGGCAGCATAAAGATTCCTTCTGTTCTGCAGAAATATATGGGCGGAAAAAAGAAGATTTCTTCATCAAAAAACTAAACCTTTAAAAACAAATTCTCTTATTCTTTAATTAAGCTCACGTGGTCTAACGGCTATGACGCTAGCCTGTCGCGCTGGAAACCCGGGTCCGATTCCCGGCGTGGGCGTGTTCTTCATAGAAAATGACTATTAGAACTTATGGAAACCTTTTTATATAATCTTCTCTTTTAAAATTAGAGTGATGACTAAAATGAGGGGTAATTATAAAAGATGGTGAGAAAAAGTAAGTATCATATTTCTAACAGGCTTCTTTATACTTTAATAACAATAAGCATACTGGTAATTTTAGGTGTTGGAGTTTATGCTACTACAACAATTTCAGATAGCTCTATTTCAACTTCAATTCTAAATTCCACAACAGATGTATTTGCTTATAATAATCTTAATCTTACAATTCCATATTATTTAGCAACAAATGGAACATTCCCATCAGCAGCAAGCATCTGGAATAATATAGGAAACGGAACAGTTGCATTTTATAATTTTGGGGCTAATAATCATAACGGAACAGGATACTTTAATACAAGTGGGCAAGTTAATGGCTCAACTGTTTATTCTGGTTTAGAAAATTTGACAATTGCTTATCTTTTAGCAACAAATGGAACACTTATTTCAAATGCTATTTTAAATAATGGAACGTATAATGCATGGGCAAATCTAATGAATGGAACAAT
The DNA here is from genome assembly GCA_049511795.1 of Candidatus Pacearchaeota archaeon. Lineage (GTDB taxonomy): Archaea > Nanobdellota > Nanobdellia > Pacearchaeales > GW2011-AR1 > ASMP01. The sequence continues at coordinate 26,582 of JBEKXS010000001.1, forward strand.
GGTTAACTTTACAATTCTTAACAATGGGAGTTATAGTAATATTGCAGATAGGAATAATACCTTTGCACAATTATCTGGAGCAACATTTACAGGAGCTGTTTCATTGACAAATACAACAATAAATTATGTCTTGAATATGACAAGTGCAGGACCGACAAGTCTTCCAAACAATGGAACAGCAGGATTTTGTTTGGGAAATGGAAGCATAGCGAGAAATGATTCAGGAGTCTGGGGCTGTCAGGCATCAAGTTTGACTTGGAAATTGATATTTTAAAATGAAAAAAAAAACTTATTTTGTAATTATATTATTCTTAAGCATAATTTCAATTAATTTAATTTCTGCAGTAACTTTAAATTCTGGAACAATATCCTCTGCTGGATTAAATTCCACAATAAAAATTACTTTTTCTTTAACTTTTGATTTATTAAATGTATCAAATAATTCAATAACTTTTTATAATTTAAGTTATGTTCATCCATCAAGTTGTGGGCAATCTTCGTTTTATAGTGTTTATAACTATACTAATTCAAATCAGAATACCACAATAGATAATGTATTACCAAGCATTTCTTGTGTTACAGCAGCAACTAATTCTACTAACAACCAGATGGGTCCTTCTCCTTCATCTTCTCCAGCAATATCAACCCAATCTAATTGGCAAGTAACATTAACTCCAGGAAGCGTTTCTGTATTAAATTTTTCTAATCCTATCCTTGGTTTTAGTTCTTCTCTTAGTTTAAGTGAAATGGACATAAATGTAAATCAGACAGAAAATACGAATGTTTTTGTAACCCAATATTATAATACTCCTACCGGAATTCCTACTGAAAACTCAGGACAAGTTTATCAATATTTGCAAATAAGTCTTAGCAATTCTACAAATGTACAGCAAGCAAATTTGATTTTTAAAGTGAATAAATCATGGATTTCTAGTAATAATTTAAATCAAAATAATATTTCTATTTACAAGTTAGACAACTCAACAAATAATCAATGGATGATACTTCCAACTACTTATAATGGAGCCGATGCTAACTTTTATTATTATCAAACAAGTGTTAATTCATTTAGCTATTTTGCTATTATTGTATTACCACAACAGGCAGCAAATTCAGGCAATACTATTCCAAATGGTACTCAGCAGCAGTCTCCTGTAACAACACAAAAGGAGAATTTAGAATTGGTTTTGATTTTAATATTAGTTGTTATTCTGATTGCAATATTTATTGGAAAGAGAAGAAAGAAGAAATAAGGTTATAACCACAACTTGTAACACTAAATTATGAAGTCCAAACTTTTCTCTTGTTCTCAAAGTGGGCATTTGTAATATTGTGTAACTACTGTAATTTTTATAAATATACTAAACATAGATTATGTATGAATTCAGAAAAGAGAGTAAAGGTCTTGTTAATAACTCTTTTTATTAGTCTGGTTTTTATTATTCTTCTTATCTATTTTTACACAAGTATTCAAAAACAGCACATAGTTAAAAGTTTGGTAAATGAGAGCTATTGTTCTCTTTATAATAATGATACTGTTTTGTCATTTGAAATTGATGATATAAGTTTTTCCCGATATGACTTACCTATCTTAGAGAATGCATTATTTTTGGCAAAAAAATATGGAATTACCTTTGACTTAGGTGTAATTGCTAACCAATTTAATGAAACTATGGATAATAATGTCTTTAATCTTTATCAAGACAATCAAAATTATTTTGAAGTTGTTGCACATGGATTTAATCATAAATTAGATCAGTCTATTATTGATGAATATCCTAACAACAATGTTTATGGCGAATTTTATGTTTTTTCAGCAGATACTTCAGTTCCATCAGACATTCAAGAATATCATATCAAAAATATGAAGCAGATATTTGAAGAATATAATCTTACAACTGCCACTCAAATATTTACAGTTCCTTATCATACAGGAGATTTTAACACTATTTCATTAGCTGCTAAATATGGGTATAAACTAATTATACAAAAAATAACTACACCTCAGACTTTTTCAGAAATATATTTTGGAAATATTACTAATTCCCAAGATTATATTGATATTCCTCAACAATTTAATAAAATTAATCAGAGTCAGATAGTAAGTTATACTGATCGAGTGAATGAAGCTATAAAAGAGGGTCAAAAAAGAATAGATATTACTTTGCATACTATTAATTTTGGTAACTTAACAGATATTAATTCATTTTTCAACCAATCATTGACAACTATTAAAGAAAATAACCCAAAGGTAAGATTTGATTTTCTTTCAGACAGGTTTAGATGCTGATAATATACATTTACATACAATAATCCTTATAAATAAAAAATTGTAAATTTATCTATGGGAATTTTAGGATTTGGGAAAAAGAAAGTAAATCTTGAACAGATGGCAAAGGATGCAATTATAGAAAGAAAAATAACTCTTGTTGAAAATCCTCCTGATGGAGATTACATCGAGGTAACTATAAAAGGTACTGGGACCTCTGAATCAGATTACAAAGGAGCATTAGAACACTTTTCAGCTAATCTTTTGAGACTTTCTCCAGCATTAATACTCTCCTCTTCAATAAGAGATGGCACAGAAATATTATATGCAAGTATAAGCAAACCAAGAGTCAAAGCGATTTATGCTACAGGGTATGTTCCCAGAAATCCTTCAGCAGCCTGATTTTCCTTCTATTTTTCTCAACCAAAATATTTAAAAAACTTGTAGAGGGTATATCTGCATATCTAAGGAGGTTTAGATGAAACACAAACACAAAAAAGACGAGAAAGAGGGAGAAGATAAGGAAAAAGAAGATGACATGGATGAAATTGTTTCTGATGAAAACGAAGATGAAGATTCCCTTGGACTTGATGATGCTGAAGACTCAGACTACTAAATCCTGAATCTTTTCTTTTAACCTTTTTATTTTATAATCCTAAAATTTATATATAACAATTCTTTTTAACTAAAAATGGGGTGGAAAGCTGTTCTTAGCTATTTGATTGGACTTCTTTTAATTGCGCTTCTTGTTTTTTACTTGATAGTGCCATTAAACAATATAGACTTTGGCTCATGGTCATCATCCGGAAACAGCAATTTCAGCATTAACAGCTCAGTCAATACAAGCATGCAATTTTATCCCAATCTCAGGTATTCTTACACAAATATTTCATACAGAATAATAAACTGCTCAATAAAAAGAATAGATGACATGAATACAGCTTTTGCAGCAATCCAAAATGTTACATCTCTGCAATTTTATCCTGTTGCAAACAATGAGCAGATTTCTGTTGCATGTGATTATGGAGCGCAGATTGCAGAAGGACAGCCAGGATATTTCATTGCAGGAGAAGGAGGGCCGACAAATATCACTGAATCTGGCATGTTTAATGTCATAAATCACGGAAGCATTTTGCTTTTGAAGGATTCAAATTGCCCTCAGCCAAATATTGCAATACACGAGCTGCTCCATGCTCTTGGCTTCAACCATTCTGCAAATCCAAACAACGTGATGTATCCTGTAAGTTCATGCTCTCAAACAATAGGACAGGACATTCCAGACACATTAAACCAGCTTTACACATATCCTAGTCTGCCAGACCTTGCATTTGAAAATATTTCTGCTGTAATGAACGGCCCCTATCTTAATATGAACTTCACTGTAAAAAATAATGGATTAATTGATGCGCCTGCAGCAACAGTTGATGTTTATGCAGACAATAATCATGTTTACAACATACAATTGAATCCCCTAAGTATAGGGGAAGGGAGACGAATCTTTGTAACTAGCGTTTTTGTTCTTCAGAAAAATGTAAATCAGTTGAAATTTGTTATAAATTCGGATTTTGAAGAATTGGACAAAAGCAACAATGAAGCGACACTAAATTATAATAATAGCAATTAAAGGGTTTCGTCGAGTTCTAAATCATCTATCTCTTCATCAAATTCTGCTTCTTCATCATCAAATTCTTCAATCTCTTCTTTTTTAGCCATTTTTTCAGCCTCGTTTCCACCTCAATTTTATTGAAATCTTAAGAAGGATTTGCTTTTTAAATATTTCTATAGACGGAGATATAGGTTTTTTCCGTCGATAATTTTGGAGAAAATTTAAAAGATAAGAAAAATCCCTACCCCGCATCGATTAAAAGTAATCGATTCTGTAAGAAAAAGTTGGATTCCCTAAATTTAACTAAAATCAGAAACATCTAGCTCTTCTAATTTCTTACCTTTTGATGCAGTCTGCTCTGCCTTATACTTATATTTTTCCTGTTCTTCTTGGTATATTCTTAATAAAAGAGAAGGAATTAAGTTTAGCATAGCAGGTAAAGAATCATAACGTCCTTCTTCCCTCCCATTTTTAGACATTAGAAAATCCATAAACTTTGCAGTGAATTCTTCTATAGTTCTTGCCTTTAATTTAGGAACATAACTTTGTTTATATTTTTTCCAAGAAAGAAATTTATTAGGAAATTCATAATTCAAAAAAGATATTTCTGTTGGAGAATTTGAGTCTTTTTCAAATTTAAGTTCTATAGCATATTTTATAAAATTATCAATTCTTAAACTAAAACCTTTTTTTGATTTCTTTTTGCCAATTTCTATTCTAGCACTTTCGCCAGATAAGTCTACGGGGTAAAAGGAGTGATAATCATCTTTCAAACCTGAAATTTGGTTTCCTAATAAATAAATATTTCCTATAACTTTGGGAAGTTTTTCACGCATTAAATCCATGTATCTGTATGATTCTTGTTCAAGATTATCTGCAACTGCTTCAGTCTCTAATTTAGTCCTTTCAACTTCGCCAATTACTCTTTCTACATTTCCTACTTCAAGAGATTGAAGTGCCTTTAGTCTTCCCTCTAAATTTTCTGTCATTTTTTATTGTGCCCTTCTAGGATAATCAAATGTTCCATTGCCCCTACCTTTTGCGAACATAGTTTTGTTTCCCCATACAGTATAAACAAGATCTGCTTTTCCATCTCCATCTAGATCCTTAACAGTAAAGTCTCTTATTGCTGCATCTGCGCCACTATTATGATCTCTTAAAACTTCTTTTTTTGGTTCAAAGCTTCCATCTCCTTTATTGCAGGCAACATAAAAAACATAATCTACATGATAAGGTCTGTTATCAAGGTTAGGAAATTCAACTCCTTGTTCATGTTTTCCATTATGCCAGTTATAAAAGTTATCCATTTGTAAAGAAATTATATCTAATTTTCTATTTCCACAAACATCAGCATAAACAGCAGGATATTCTCTTGGTTGATGACATGAAACACTAAGTGCAGACAATCCAGCTAATGCCAATGTTTTTAATGTTTTTGTCATTTTTTATTGTGCGCTTCTTACTTTTGTTAGTATAGCCTTCATATCTTCTCTTTTTCCAGAACAATCAAAAGCAATATCACCTACAAAGACATCAAGTCCGGATGAAGCAAAAAGATTAGCAATATGCTGGGCTTCGCTTGGTTGACAGTTATTTCTCCATCTATATCCCTGCATTATTTGTTCAGCATAATGTATATTTGTAGCAGTTACTAAAGTTGTATAAAAGCTTGGATTGTATTCTTCTAACCTAGCCATTTCTTCGTTTGTCATTTTTTATTGTGTACCTACTTCTTTTACAACCTTTTTTTCTAAACCTAAAACTTTGTATCCTACTGGAAGTTGAAATTCTCCTTTAGCTAATTCTTCTCTTGAATAATCTCCAGAACTAAAAGCATCCATTTGTTTTCCTTCTACAACTTGTTTATGTAAAATTAACTTTGGTTTAGCTCCCCTCACATATTTTATTTCAACGATATGATAAGGAACTTCAACAATTACACTTTTATCATTTCCGTATAATTGTCCAACAACTACAAGTCTATCTACTGGTGAAAAGAATCCTGTTTCAGGGACAAACCTGATTTCACGAACTAAATATCTTTCTTCCCATTTCTTTGATACACGAGATGATAATTCCATATTTTTCCAACAAATTCCATATTTATAAATATTGTGATATTGCTGTCACTTCATAATTAAGAAAATATCCCCCCACCCAGTTTTACCAAAATGGATTCTTTAGGAATTAATAGAGTCCTAAGAGAGTTAAAGAGAAAACTTATTTATAATTTAGCTCATCAAATAAGCTACTAGATTTATAACTATATTTATTATCTAAATCGTCATATTTGTTATCTTGATAAAAATACTGTTTTTTTATAATGCTTTCTAAGTCTATTTTTCTATTCTTTTTTCCTTCACGTAGATAATCTGGAAAGTAATCTATCCTGTTTTCTATTTCTTCTCTGATTCTTCTAGGCCCAACTGAAAAAACACCGCCCTGCCTTAATAAACTAAAAACCCCTTGTAGCATTCCCAAATCAACTTCATTACTTTAATTTCTATTACTTGACTCATAACCAGTATTAAAACCATCTATAAATCTTTTTCTTGTTTCCTGAACCATTATATGTTCTCTACCCAAAAATGGTTTGCCTTGAATTTGTCTTGGACTAATTGGTCCATGTAAAGCGCTTTCTAATATATTCCTTCTCTCTCTTTCTTGTAAATCTCTTATTTCTGACCTTGAGTAATCTCTTGTATCACAAGAAGCATCAAAATCTACTAAACCGACTTTAACTTTATCAGAACCATTGTATAAAACAATGTTTCCTATATGTGCATTTGTCTGCTCAAAATTAGAACTCCAAGTCTGAACATTTCTGTCCATTAATCTTTTTAGTCTTCCTACAACAAAACCAATATCATAATAAAATTTACCCAAAGTTTTGATATATTCTTCTCCTTGTTTTGTAAATTCTCCTATTTCAATTGCACTGTTTCCTTTACCATCTCTGGTTTTTCTTCCCATGTAAAATTTATGTGTCGCTAATCCATCTAAAATTATCATTAATTCATCTAACCTTGTATCACCCTTTATTTCTGTTATTGTTGCAGTTGGTCTGACATTTCTTACTAAAACTGGATATTTCCAAAATCCTCTAACAGACATAGCTGGTTCAATCCCAACACTTTGGAGGACTTGATTAAATTTGTTTGACATTAATTTTTCAAATTGTGCACTAAATCCTTCTTGCCCACCAACAATTCTAAAATGCCCATCACCCATATCTTGTGCAACAGGATTTTCTGGATCTACAGAAACTCCTTTAAGTTTATACCATTTTTTAGTTTCTGGATCTTGAACTAAAGCAGAGCGATAACCACTCCACAGACCAGGGAAAAAACGAGGGGTATATGTATTCATTCCTGGAAATTGAGATACCATTCTTACAATACTGTCTAATTTTTGTTTTATCTCTTTTTGCGGTTTGCTTACCCCCTGGTATTCTACCTCTTGACCGCCAGATTTAAAATGCTCTTCAATTTCTTTAAAATCTGATTCATCTACAATTAACAAATCATCATTTGGATTTCTTCCATTCAAATTTTCAACTTGTCCTTGAGGAACAACCCTAGGAGTTCTTAAAAATTTAGGCAAATCATCTCCTATAACTTTTCCATCTGTTGTTGAAAGAGTATTTGGATCTCTTTTAACTAATAATTCCATTATTTTTCAGAATAAAGATTATTTATAAACTTTATGGCATTGTAATTACTTTACAGTTACATTAAGAAAAATTCCCCCCACCCAGAATCGAACTGGGGATCTATCGGGTTCTGTTTTGAATCTGAACCATTTCGGCTTTTGGGGTTTCATAGTCTTCCGTATGGAATCTCCACCTTAGACATAATCTACAGCCGATCGCTCTAAACCACTGAGCTATGGGGGGCTGAAATTTGTAAACCACTTAGCTTTTTATTTCTTTCTTAGATTAAAAAATCTTCCACGCCGAAACCGTATTAAAAGTAATACAGTTAAGAGGAATTTGGTTTAATGATTGTGGAAATTTCTTGTAATCTATTTAACAAAGTGATATGAGAACAATTAAAGACTGTTCCATTTGGATTTGATATTCTGTCTCTCAATTCACTATCAATAGCTTTACCTGTTTTAGATTCCTTTAAGAATATCAGAGCCAAGCAATCATAATATGTTGAATTGCTTCCCTCCGGTTGGAATTGTGCTATAACATCTGTCCTTTTGTTTCCTGTCAGGTGTTTAAAATTTTGATAAAAAAGGCATGTTGAATGATGTGGACAGTATTGTGCTGACATTAAAATATCATAAATTAGAAGTTTAAAAGAATTATTGTGATTCACAGTGGGACATGGCGTTTAACTCTGAGCTATTGGAAAAAAAGATGAAAACTACCAGAAATTAATAGTACCTTTAACCCCACCACTTACCAATTTTGATTCTAAACTCTTTTTATCTTTTTTATCTGTTACTGGATTTACAATAGAAAACATGCGATTAACTTGCCTCACAAGATATCCTGGAACAATTACATAATTTACTAATCTTATACCTCTAGTTTCATGTACTTGAACAACTAAAACTTCTTTGCCTTTATATTTAACAGGAATTTCTATAAAATCTCTTGTTACATGAACATTACCAAGATCAACTATTTGACCTTCAACCCTTCCTGTAACATTTTCTTCTTCTTCAGTATGGTATCTATGAAAATATTTTTTCATTTTCTTATTTAACTTTATTCCTTTAAAAGAATTATTGTGATTCTTGATAAACCTCAGAATTAGCCCTTTTTATTGCATTCCTTATATCAGAAAATGTTGCTTTTCTATCCATCAAATGAGAATAAGGACCATTCAATGGAAAACCTAACCTTTTTCGGGGATTCAACCAGTGAATGAAATCTCCATCAATTACAAGAGTAAGGTCTCTGTTATCTGCTAATCTTAGATCTTTGACAATATATACATCTCCATCATTAGAGATGAAGGCTCTGTTTAATGCTCTTCCTTTTAGCAGGTAATCTTTTAGATTTTCTAATTTCTCCATAAAATATGGATTTTCTCATAGTTTTTAAGAATTATTGTGATTTAAAGTGGGATAGTGCCTATGACACTGAGCTATGGGGGACAATTAAAAAAGAATAATTTGATTTTTAAGGTTTGTTATAGAAGAAGTTTTAATCTTCACTCATTGCTCTTTGCTCGGAAACGAAGAAAGCCTTGTTTGATTCTATTTCGTGTATGTTTCCTTCCCTGTCAAATACTGCTGTTGCTGTTGGCAATTCAAACCTACCGACAACACCAACCTTTGAGTAAATTATGTATGAAAATATTCTGACTTCTCCAGGATTCATTGCGTCAATATTCCATTCTATTCTTCTGTTTCTTTCATCAACTCTTGTTGGAGCATCCCCACCAAATCTCTCATGAAGCTTTACCATCATAGGAAGTTGGTCAACAATGTTTACTCTTTCAACATGATTTCTTGCTTGTGCAGATATTGAAACCCTGAGTGCAAATTCCCCGCCCTTTGCCCTCACGAATGAAACTCTTTTCCTAAGCACCAAGCTTGTTCCTGTGTATTTTCTCACAAGGAAGACAACCAATACAACAAGCAATACAAGTATGAATGGGAAAAGCCAGTTTGTCTTTACAGTTATTTCAAAAGTTTCTCCAGGATTTATGTTCTTTGTCCACGTGTAGTAAACAACAAGACCTTCTCTCTGAACGATGTCTGGAGTTGGAGTAAAGCTTGTAAATAATCTTGAGATAATATTTTTCTGTATTACTGTCTCAGAGCTTACAACAGTGTTTCCCTGGTTCTGCTTATCAATAACTTCTGTGTTTATCAGGATTCCATAATCCTGCTTTGTTGTTGTAAGAATGTCTTTCTCTCCATATTTTATTACTCCTTCAACATCTGCAGTTTTTCCTATTGCATTTACTTGCGCATTCAATGTGTAAAATCCAGCCATTAAGCTCCTGAAATCAGCCTGATTCAACTGAACAGTGAATGTCTGCTTTTCATAAGGACTTAAAGCAACTGTTTTATCTAGATTAAAGAATGGAGATGAGAAATTAACATCCGCATTTCCAAAATCAAAATTTACAAGATTCTGTATGTATATATCAATAGACTGCGATTGTGGATCAACATTTCCTGAACCGATTTGGAAAGCGTCTTTCATGTCTATTATCTTGAATGTCGCGCTTTCATTGTCTATTGACCTGTCGCTTGCCTGTATGAAATAAGGAACAGTGTAATATCCTCTTTGGGAAATACTACCTATTGGAGTAAGTTGTAAAGTAATTTCTTTTGTCTGCCCATTTTGGATAGTTACATTATTTGGGTTCATGCTGAAGCCTGCAAGATTGTAAATCTGAAAATTATCAGAAAGCCCTAGGTTTGTTATATTCAAATCAAAAGTTACAGGCTGTCCTGAATCGGCAATAAGAACTTCATTCTGGCTGTTTTTTGCAACCTGGATGTTTATTGCGAGTATGTTTGGAAGAATAAAAATCAATGCTATCAAAAAAAACCACTTTTTCATACAAGAAACACAAATATTTTCTATTTAAAGATTTTGGTTCTGCGGATTTCTGGATTTTTTAGGAATTTTCCAAGAATTTTTTATTTTTTGCCTTCCAAATCCAAATATGCTTTTGCCTGGTTGAGAAATTTGTCGCAATCCTCGGAAAGTTTTACTTTGTATTCATCAACTCTTGAGCGTATAATCCATTTTTCATAGATTCCACGAAGGAATTTCTTGAATCCGCTTGTCTCAAATCTGCCTTCGTAATCTCTTATCAATGTTCCTTTAATGCTTACTTCAACACTGCCTTGGTTTGTTTTTACTTTTGCCCCGCCTTGCGTTACTTCTATTTCTTTCAGTGCTCTTACCCTGAATGACACTTTTCCCTCGAACTTGAAGTAATCTGTGTATTTCTTTGTTCCTGTCCAGTCAACGTCAATGCTTTTTACAGGGCCTTCTATTTTTTCCGAGTATTTGTCCTCAACAATATCAAAGCTTGTTTCATCCTCCAGCCAATCATAGCAGAATTTGTAGAAATCTTTGAATGAAAAAACACCATTGTAGCTTATCTTGCTTGAAAAAATCAAATCCTTCTCTGGCATTATAAAATAACTCAGATTTCGTTTAAATATTTAACTAAACCGACTGAAATAAAGGTTATTATGCTGAACAATTTAATTTATAAGAATAAAATATGTCGTAAAAACATGAGTATAGGACATCCTCAGGACTACAGAGAGGCACCAGGACTTGTTGCATATGAGCATGCGCATGGAAAAAAAGTCGTTCTTGCAAGAGGAACTTTTGACGTAGGAGTTAATCTAGGTCATCGTGATTTTCTAAAAAGAGCAAAAGAGCTTGGGGATGTGCTTATAGTTAATGTTAACAATGACATTTGGGTTAGAGATCATAAGAAAGAAAAATATTCTATTGAAGTGCCAGTAGTGCCAGAAAGAGAAAGAGCAATGCTTGTAGCTGATCAGGAGATGGTTGATTATGTTTTTGTTCATCCTGCTCATGCAGATATACATCCTTCAATAGTTTTGGCAATTGAATGTTCCCCTAATGTTCCAGATGTACTTGCTAGAGAAGACAAAGACCCCCAAATAATAGAAATAGAAAAAAAACAATTGTTTAGATCTCTTGGATATATTCCTGATATGAGGGCTTTGACAAGAAGTAGTTATAATATTAGCACATCTTCAATAATAAATGCAATAGCTGGCCGTGTGCAAACAAAGAGTGTTGAAGAAATATTAAATGAGTTGGGAATAATATACGATAAAAATCAACTTTCTAAATTATTAAAAAATAAAGATTAGATAGAATCCTTGCATGATGCGCATACAAGCATACCATGAATTCTGTAAAGCTCATCTCGGTTTCCGCATTCCTCGCATATTCCGTCAGTAACGACAGCGCTTTCCTTTAATTCATTTAATCTCTTCAATTTTTCTTCCTCTTCTCTTATTCTTGAAACTTCTTCAAGCTCTGGATAAACTTCTGGATGGAAATTTAGAATATCTTTTGCAGTTATTATTCCGATTAATTCACTGCCGTTAACAACAGGAAGCCTGTCAAACTTTGTTTTGTTCATTTTGCTTATTGCCTCCCTAAGATTTGCGTCCTGTTTTATAGTTATAATTTTCTTTGGAGAAATATCAATAGCCATTATTTTTGTTAAATCTGCGCTTGGCTTTTTTACCAATGCCCATAATATATCTCTTTGGGTTATGAATCCTTCTAGCTTTTTTTGGTTTACAATAAGAAGGCTTCCAACGCGACCCCTTGCCATTTTTTTTGCACAATCCAGCAAGTTTGCATTTGAGCTAATAGTTACAGGCTCTCTTGTCATCACGTCTGAAACAAGAATCCTTTTCATATTTTTTTTAGGTTGCTTTTCCTTATAAAGTTTGTGGGTTTTTATTGTGCTTTTCCTTTTGTTTTGTCGTGATTTTTTTATTACAACAATATTTAAATAACTCGCCTGAGAGTAGGATTAAGAATAAAAATGGCTGAAAAACCTGTTATGTTAATGCCTGAAGATGTGCAAAGACTTCTTGGAAAAGATGCGCAGAGAAATAATATACTTGCCGCAAGAATGGTGGCAGAAATCGTGAAGACAACACTTGGACCAAAGGGAATGGACAAAATGCTTGTATCGCCAACAGGAGATATAATTGTCACAAATGATGGAGTTACAATCCTTGAGGAAATGCAGATAGAGCATCCTGCTGCAAAAATGATGGTTGAAATCGCGAAAACTCAGGAGAGCGAAGTTGGCGATGGAACAACAACAGCTGTCATGATTGCAGGAAAGCTTTTGGAAAACGCAGAGAAACTTCTTGACAAAAAAATACATCCAACTGTAATAACAAAAGGATATAGGATTGCCTCTGAAAAATGCCAAGAAATACTGAAAGAAATTGCCTTAAAAATCACGACAGATGATGAAGACATTCTAAAGCAGATTGCAATGACAGCTATGACAGGAAAAGGAGCAGAGGATTCAAGAGACTGGTTTGCAGACATAATTGTTAGAGCTGTAAAGCAGATTGAAACAAATGGAAAAGCAGACCTTAATGACATAAAAATCGAAAAATCAAAAGGCGATGGAATAAAAGATACTGAATTAATCTCAGGAATTGTAATTGACAAATCAAGAATTTCCCAAGACATGCCCCAATCTGTAAGAGGAGCAAAGATAGCTCTTGTTGATTTCGCTCTTGAATTGAAAAATCCAGAGATAGACACAAAAATTTCAATCTCTTCCCCTGATCAACTTCAGGGATTTTTAGATCAGGAAGAAAGGGAAATCAGGGAAATGATTGAGAAAGTAAAAATTTCAGGAGCAAATGTTATTTTTTGCCAAAAAGGAATTGATGATTTTGCGCAATATCTTTTGGCAAAGGAAAAAATCTATGCTTGCAGAAGAGTTCCAAAAAGCGACATGGAAAAGCTAGCAAAAGCAACAGGAGCAAAAATAGTGAGTAATCTAACTGAATTAAATCCCTTTGAGCTTGGAAATGCAGACCTTGTTGAAGAAACAAAGCATGGTGAAGACACACTGACATACATAAGAGGATGCCAGAATCCAAAAGCGCTTACAATATTAATCCACGGAGGAACAGAGCATGTTATCGACGAAATTGAAAGGGCAATTCGTGATGGTTTGGGCGACGTAGCCTGCTCTTTGCAGTCTGGCTTGGTTGTCGCAGGCGGAGGAGCTGTTGAAATAGAGCTTGCAAAAAGGCTTAGAGAATTTGGTCATAGTCTCAGCGGTAGGGAACAATTGGCAATAGACGAATTTGCATCAGCACTTGAATTTATTCCTTCAACACTTGCAGAGAATGCAGGAATGGACCCTATAGATGTTATTACAGAATTAAAATCAAAGCATGATTCAGGAGAAAGAAACGCTGGCCTGAATTTATTTACAAACAAAATAGAAAATGTTTTGGAAGCTCGCATAATAGAACCATTGAAAATAAAAACTCAGGCAATAAATTCTGCTTCAGAAGTCGCAATGATGATTCTAAGAATTGATGATGTGATTGCTTCTTCCGGAAGATCAAGTGAAATAGGAAAAATCCAAAGAAGCCCTGATGAGATGTTCTAAAGTTTTATTTAAATCTTATTAATTAATTTAGAAAAAAATAAGCAATATTAAAAGCGCAATTACTAATATTCCAATAATTATCCAGAAAAGATTCATACCCCATCCAAGCCACCTAATTAATAGGAATATTAAAAGTGCTATTAAAATAATTCCTAAAATTATAACAATTATCCAGAAAAGACTTATTCCTGTGCTTTGTGCTGCAGGACTTTCTTCTGCAACAGCTGTTTTAGGAGCAAACTGATTTAGATATTGCTGATTCTCGAATGACAAATCTGGTGCAGCTACTGTTCCTGTTCTTGTGCCAGCTCCGCCTGCAGTGCCAGAGTTGCCATTTGGAGGTGTAATAATTGTTGTATTTACTGTGAAATTTATTACATTGCTTACTCCTGTATTTCCATTTGTATCAGTTGCGTAAAAAATAATGTTGTGATTCCCATCTGATAATGAAACACTTCCTGTGAAGTTTGTTGCTGAATTTTGCACAAGCTGTATTGATGTTGAATTGTTTCCATCAAGGACAAACCATGCTGTGCTTACATTCTCGTTTGTTGTTATGCTTAACAATACATTTGAACTATTGTATGTCTGTCCGTTTACAGGTGAAATAACTGTTATTACAGGAGCTGTGTTATTTCCATGTGGAATTATAACAGGAACATTAGAAACTGTCAAAACATAACTTTGTGTAACAGGTGCATTGACACTATCTGAAACACTTAATCCAACAGCATAATTTGTGTCCTGAGTTACATTTGGTGCTGTTCCTGAAATCAAGCCTGTTGATGGATTGATTGAAAGCCATGTTGGGTTTGCTGTAAGAGCATATGTTAAACTATCTCCATCTGGGTCAACTGCAATAACCTGATAATTGTACAATGTTGATTCATTAACTTGTGTAACAGGTGTTGATGTTATTGTTGGAGGTGAATTTACAGGATTGCTTGTATTTGCGTATCTTACAATCAATGGGAAAGTTTGGGTTACAAAGGATTTTCCATCTGAAACCTGGACAGTAATCAAAAATTGGTAGTCTGTTGTAACATTTGGGGCAACACCGCTGACAAATCCTGCTGGATTCATTGAAAGCCATGTTGGTGCTTGTGTAAGCGAATATGCCAAAGCATCCCCGTCTGCATCTGTTGCAGTAACTTGGTAGGAATACAACTGGCTTGAATTAACACTTGTTTGGGGTGTTGATGTTATTACAGGAATCTGGTTTGGGGGAATTACAGAAATTACCTGAAGATATAATCTTGCAGTAGCTGTCTGCCCGCTTGCTCCTGTAACTGTTGATTGAATAATATAATTTCCAGGATTAAGATATGTTCCCTGGCCGAAGAAAAAATGATTTGAATAAGAACTGTCAGTTGTATAAACCTCAAGAAGATTGCTCAATCTATTTCCTGCAGAATCAAGCAAATCAACTTTTAAATATATATTATTTTCCAAAATAGAATTAGCATCAATTGTAATTCCAACATTTTGCCCGTTCATGATTTGAAGAGTGTTTGAAGTAGTTGATTCATAAAATAAAGCTGTCTGAACGCTGCTTGCGCTTACAAGCACTGCTAAGAAAACAAACATTGCTGGAATCAAAAGTAATTTTTTGTTAAGTGTGTTCATTTTAGAATGTAAATCCTAATCCGGCTTTCCAGATGTTTCTTTTTCCAACTTTATTATAATTAAGGTTTAAGTTAACTCCGCTGAAATTTAATCTAGCTCCTGCGTTTAATGAAAGCAAATAGTTTGTAACATTGTTTTCTGTTGAGTGTGATATTTGGTAAGTAGAATCTCTTTGAACACCATTTGTTTCATAACTGATTGTTTCCTGTCCGTTTTTGTCCTGCGTTCCCTTGACCATTCTTGCTCCAGCACCAACAATTAAGTCAAGCCAGTTGAAAGGCTCAACAAGAATTCTTCCACCAGCTTCTGCAATTCCTCTTTGGAATCTTGAAGTATTTATTACTGTATTAGTTGTTTTGTAAATTCCAGGGCTAAGGGATTGTCTTAAAACCTGTGTTGTGTCTGAGTGATTAAATGTATCATAAGGATTTTCCTTGACTGCAGACCAATTTCCATATCCTTCAAGCCTTAATCCCCTAAAAACTTCCCCATTTACAAAAGCTTCCAAAGATAATTCTCTATTTGTTCCATATAATGCTGCAAGTCCTGCCTCAACACTATTTCTAGCATATCTTGATGGTCTGAATTCAGGACCTGTTGATTGTACAGGATGCGTTACAGATGTAACTGGTGCAATTGGTGCAACATATCTTGCCTTTGCAATTGAATCAGCTATTCTTGCTCTTTCTGCATAAATAGAATCAACTTTTACTTGGGCTCTTCTTACTAATTCTCTTACCAAAGAATCTGAATTTATGTGATAAGGAACTTGTCTTGTTGGAACAACATTTCTTGATGTAGTTCTATGGGTTAATGTTTTTCTTGCATGGGTATTTCTTGTTGTTCTATGTGTTTGAGGTCTTTGTGTTTGAATTTGAGGCTGTTGTGCTTGCTGTCTTTGATATTCTGTAATTTCTGAGCATATCTGATTGATCATGTCTGCAGGGTAGTAAGGAATGAATGGATTAAGATAAAGTCCAGATACTGGTTGAGGAAGATTTTGTGGATTCTGTGCTTTAGCTGGATTTGCAAAAGCTAAAGATGCTGCCAAAACAGCTCCAGACAACCCTAATTTACTTGTTAAACTCATTAGTTTCTCAAGCTAAAAAGGGTATTTAAAGATTTCTGTATGTGACTATTATGTAATTACTACACTAAAAGTCTAGACATTCAGTGTTAAACAAATCCTGTCTTCAAAGTTTCTTCCCATGTTTTCAATCCAAGGGCAACAAGAGCCTCGCGGAAAGTTAAAATCGGCTTTTCATATTTGTAGAAGTCATCAAGCGCAATTCTAGGACATGCGAGTTCAATAAAAGCGTCAATATTGTAAAAATTCATCACTTTATCAGGAGTCATTTCAGACATTGTTATAACAACTGCATTTTTTCCAGCTTCCTTCAGCTTTTGAAGCAGGAATTTTGGAGAGCCGAACTTTTGTCCAGGTTTTATCTCGACAATTATCGCAACATTTTCAGCTTCCCTTAATTTTTCTATTGAAATTGCTCTTTGCTTCAGTATTTTTTCCCTAAGGCCTTTCATACTTCTCACGTCGTCATTGTAAACATCAATAAGAACAACTGGCTTTTCCAAAGCAAGAGAAGCACCCATTGAATGAAACTGATTTCCTATAATAACAAAAGCCTCGACATCTTTTTGTATTGCCTTCAATCCTTCATACTGGCAACCAACAATATGTCCTTCATAAGCAACATTTCCAACTTTTTTTGAAAGAATAACTTTTTTCCCTGCTTTTCTGTAGAAATCCAGAATATTCTTTAAATCATGACGATGCTGAATTGAATAAGACAATCCGATTGTCTTGAATTCTTTTATTTCCTTGAGAGATTTTTTTAAAATTGGATTTAGGTCAAGAAGGTCTTTTACTTCTATATATAATATAGGAAATTTGGAAGAAATAAATTCTGCATGACCAAAATGCACAATCAAATCACATCCAAGCGCTTGTGCTTCCTGAACAGCAATTGAGCAAGCTCCCCAGCATGTTTCTCCTGAGAAAATAACTTCAATTCCAAGAGGCTCAATCCAGTTTGATATTTCAGGCGCATGCTTTTTTATTCCCTCTGCCAGCTGAACCAAAACTCTTTTCGGTTTTCTTTTCTTCAGTTCTTTCAATAATTTTTCCTTTTCAAAATCAAGTGCCATTTTTTATTTTAAACTACTATTTCAACTTCGCCCGAAATTATTTTGCATTGGCATGCAAGCCTGTGCTTTTTGTCTCTTTTCAAATCATTTTCCTCTTTTGTCAATGGAGAAAGATTTTCTTCTCCTTTAACAATATCAATCATGCATGTGCCGCAAACTCCATTTTTGCAGTTGAATTCAACGCCGAGAATTTCAGCTACGTTTCTAATATTTTCACCATCTTTCACTTCTTTTGCCTTCCCTGTTTTAGAATTTTTTAACGTTGCCATTTTATTTTTCTGAGAACTATACTTATAAGCCTTTCTTATTGATATATTCATATGCGCTGTATGCTGCTGTGCATGCGTCTGCAACTCCTGTTATAAGCTGCTTGAAAGGCTTGTCTGTAACATCTCCTGCTGCGAAAATACCAGGAATATTTGTTTCAGAAGTCATATGGTTTATTATAATTTCTTTTTCCTTATTTAGCTTCACTCCAAGATTTTCCGCAAGCTCTGAGAGAATTATGTGACCTATTGCAACAAAAACACCATCGAGCTTAAGCTCTTTTGAACTTTTATAAGATTTATTTAACATAACAGATGTAACTGCTTCCTTACCTTTAACTTCAATGATGTTTGTGTTATTTATTACTTCAATCTTTTTGTTCTTTTGAACACGGGCAAAATTTATTGGTTCTGGATGTATTTTGGATCCCCTATATATTATATACACTTTCTTTGCATGCTCTGAAAGGAATAAAGCATCTTTAATAGCGCTGTCGCTTCCCCCGACAACTCCTACAATTTTATTTTTGTAAAGAGGGCCGTCACATAAAGCGCAGTAATGTACACCACGATTCATCAACCTGTCTGCACCAGGAACTTCCAATTTTCTCCATCTTGTTCCTGTCGCGAACAAAATTGTTTTTCCATTATACTCTGCTTTTTTTGTTTTTACGCTGAAACCTGTTTTTATTTTCTTTATTTCCTCTGCTTTTTCTGTCTTTATTGTCACTAAATCATATGAGCGAGCATGCTCTTCAAGTTTTTTTGCTAATTCAAAACCCTTTATTTTTGTAAAACCCGGATAATTTTCAACAATGTCTGTTGTTGTAATAACTCCCCCAACAGGAAGGTCTGTTCCATGGCTGAACCCAAGAACAAGCGCTTTCATTCCAAGCCTTGCAGCATACATTGCCCCTGCTAAACCTGCTCCTCCACCACCAAGAATGATAAAGTCATAGGATTCCATTATATTATAGCACAATTATTCCCCCTTAATTATAATTTATACTTTTTGTTAAACACTTATCATATATAAAGGTAGTCTTTAACCTACTCTGTTAACTTAAAGGTTGGTTTTAGATATAATCTACAAATAACAATAATTCTTTTAAATGAAGAAATGAGATTAATATGATGGAATTAGATAGTGCAACTTTAAGCTATGATGGACGCTGGGGGACAGGTACATGTTATTTGCCAAATGCACAGAAATTTATTGAAGGACTTCCAATTGTAGTCATGGGATTTGGAGGAATAGTTCCAGAAGTGAGAATTTTTCCTAATCAAGATAATAATGGAGAGATTTTTATGGAAGTTCCACATGGCATCGTACTTCGTGGATTAGAAAGAATTCATTCTGCTGGATATGAAGCAAGATTAATTTATGATGACACAAATGAAGACAACCCTCAGTTATATATTTACAAGGGTTTGGCTCTAATTGTAACTAAACAAAAGAAAGAGGGCATAAAAGTTAGGAGCCATAACTCATCTTAATCAATTCTAACCATCTATTAGGAGTTTCAAACTTAACACTTGTAGCCAGTTCATAAGAAAGAAGATTACAATATAAGTGTTTAACCAAATGTTAAGCCTTTTAATTAAGATTATGAACGATAGATTTTATAAAAGCTTTGTTTGACAAATACAATCAATCATCATAAAATTTATAAAACACGATTTGGTTTAGACTAAATAATCCTTTTATACTTAAAGAGATGAAAGGAGGTTGAAAAATGGAAGAAGAAAAAACAGTAACAATAAGCAAATTAACTATCTGGAAATCAGCTGTTGTAATTCTTGTAATTGCTCTCGCTGCTTCTATCTTAACAGGCGGTTTTGGAATCAAAGGCTCAACAGGAGCTGCTGTAAATACACAAAACACTGGAGCGACACAACAACAAGGAACAACTAATGCTGACTTAAGCGCTTTCACAAGTAATTCTGATCTTTATCCTTCTCTTGGACCAGACAATGCTAAAAATACAGTTGTTGAATTCGCAGACTTTCAGTGCCCTTACTGCGCATTAGCTTCTGGACTTCCAAGTTGGACATCACAATTTGCAAGCCAATATGGAAGCTTAATAGGAGCTGCAGGAAGTGCAGAACAAGCTGCTCAACAAGGACAAATCAAATTTGTCTTTGTAACAATGAATTTCCTTGATAATCCAACATCAACAAATGGTACTGAATCAACATATGCTGCAGAAGCAGGATTCTGCGCAAATGACCAAGGTCAATTCTGGGCAATGCATGATGCAATTTACAAAGCAAGCACAGGACCAACTGAAGATGACGGAAAATATACTAAGGCTAACTTGATTAAACTTGCTCAAGGAATTTCTGGTTTGGATATAACAAAATTCACGAGTTGTTTGAACAGTGATACAGATTTATCAAAGGTTCAGCAATCAGCAAGTGTAGCAAGCGCAATCGTGCAGGGAACACCTTCATTCTATGTAAATGGACAGTCGGTTCAACCCTCTTGGACAGCAATCCAAGCAGCATTCAAATAAATTTTTATTTTTTATCTCTTTTTCTTTTATATTTTTCTCGCCTAGCTTTTGCTATCAGAAACATTAATAAAGATTTTTTTGCTGACTTGAACAATGATAATAAAAAAGTCGGTGCTGTGGACATTTGTTGTAATTATATTAATAGTTTTGTTCTTCCTTTTTTTGAATCCATTTGATTCATCTCCAAGTGTAGGAGCAATGAATCAATCTATATTTATGAGCAATCCAAGCATTTACCCTTCTTTGGGTCCTGATAATGCAAAGAATGTTGTCATTGAATTTTCTGATTTTCAGTGCCCTTATTGCGCATTGGCTTCAGGACTCCCAAACTGGACAAGCCAATTTCAAGGAACACAATATGCAAGCATGATTAATGCTGCAGGAAATGCAGAGCAGGCTGCACAGCAGGGACAGATAAAATTTATTTTTGTGACAATGAACTTCCTTGATGGAACAAATCATGGTGGAACAACAACTGAATCAACTTGGGCTGCAGAAGCAGCTTTCTGCGCAAATGATCAAGGAAAATTCTGGGCAATGCATGACTTAATTTACGGAGCAAGCACAAGTCCTAGTGAAGATACTGGAAAATACACAAAAGCAAACCTTGAAATTCTTGCACAAAATATTCAGGGACTTGACCAAACACAATTCAAAAATTGTCTTGAAAGCGACATAGATTTACTGAAAGTCCAGGCATCTGAAACAACTGCAATGTCAATAGTTACAGGAACTCCATCATTCTTTGTCAATGGAAATCCTGTCCAGCCTTCATGGACAGCAATCCAGGCAGCATTCAAATAATTTTTTCTTCTAGATAATACCTTCATAACCTTTATATGATGAATTTTGCTGAGAACTTAACTAAAAAAGATGGCGCAATATTTACTTGCATTAATACTTTCTGTGATTGGCTTTGCACTTGCTTATCATATCTGGAATAAAAAGGCAAGCAAGGAAAAACTTGTTTGCATAATCGGAGAAGACTGCAGCAAGGTTGTTGAAAGCAAATACGGAAAAACTTTCGGAATTGACAATACTGTTCTGGGCATGCTGTATTATTTTTTTGTGATGGTTGCAGCTTTGGTTACACTTTTTTTACCAATGTTTTTGACTATTCCTTTATTTGTCAAAGGATTTCTAGCAATTGCTGGCTTGTCAGCATTGTTTTCGCTTTACCTAACTTTTGTACAGGTTGTTTTCCTGAAAGAATTCTGTGAATACTGCCTCGGAAACACTTTAATAACAATTCTTATTTTCGTGATGCTGGTTTTGTAAATAAATCAGCATAAAGAAAATATTAATAAAGGTAAAATAATACAATATCCTTAATGAGAGATGACACTTTAATCTGGATTATTATTGGAGCTGTCTTAGTCATTGCCATATTTTCAGGGCTTTGGAACGGATTTTTTGGATATAGCGGAATGATGGGCATGATGTACGGCGCTTACGGATTTCCAATGATGATTTTTGGATGGATTTATGGAATATTAATTGTTGTCGCGCTTGCGCTTCTTGTTCTTTGGCTCGCAAAGAAAATTCAGGAGAAATAAAATGAGAATACTTTCAATACCTTTGGTTGTTTTGATTTTAATTATACTATTTGTGTTAATATTTGTTGGAATAATTATCAGCATGCTTGAGAAGCTTCTTATTCTTGCTATTTTGGTTCTTGTTGTTATCTGGCTTTTCAAGCAGGTAAAGAAGAAGAGATAATTATTTTTTCAGCCATTCATAGCCTTTTTCTTCCAAATGGTCGACAAGTTTCCCAGCACCTTCTTTGACAATTTTTCCATTAAGCATTATTGAAACTTTGTCTGGTTTTACATATTCAAGAATTCTTTTGTAATGAGTTATTATCAAAACTGTTTTATCTTTTGACATGAACTTGTTTATTCCGTTAGCAATTATTCTTAGGGAATCTATATCCAAGCCAGAATCTGTTTCATCAAGGATTGCAACCTGTGGATTCAGGACAAGAAGTTGAAGTATTTCTGATTTTTTCTTTTCTCCACCGGAAAATCCCTTGTTTAGATAGCGAGACAGGAATTCTCGCGGGATTTTCAGTTCGTCTGCTGTTTTCTCCAGCAATTCCTGAAATTCCATTAAAGAAAGCTTTTTTTCATGGACAGAATTGTAGGCTTGCCTCAAAAAGCTTGAAAGCTTTACACCTTCAATTTCAATAGGATTCTGGAATGAGAGAAACAAACCTAATTTTGCCCTTTCGCTGACGCTTAATTTCAAAATATCCTGATCATTGAATAAAATTTGCCCTTCATTAACATTATATCTTGGATCACCTGCAATTATATTTGCTAAAGTTGATTTTCCGCTTCCATTTGGACCCATCAAAGCATTAACTTTTCCTTGCTCAAGATTTAAGTTAAGTCCTTTCAGGATTTCTTTTCCTTTGAAAGCAACATGGAGATTTTTTATTTCAAACATTTTTATAAACTATATTTTTTAAGAAGCTCATCTGAATAATCTTTTTCTACATCTGACAATTCCCACCTGACTCCATCCCTTATAACAAGACCTCTTTCGTCTGGTACAAATTCGGTAAAGTGATAGCAACGAATATCATTATCTATTCTTGCCAGAATAACATATTCTAATTTTTTACCTGATTCAACACCTACAATAAGAGTTTTTCCTAAATGAATTCCCCCTCTTTGATTTTCTCTTTTCAATAATGTTCTGTTTATCATTCCAGGGGGCAATCTTTCTGTTAACATTTTACTTTAACGCTCCTTTAACAGCTTCAAAAGAAAGCAGCGCGCATTTCATTCTTGAGGGAGTTAATTTTGTTTTCAAAAGATCAAGAGCTTCTTCACCTTTCATGTTTTTTACCTGAGAAATAGGCATCCCTTTGATTTTGTCTGTAAGCAAGGAGGAAGAAACCATTGAAACAACACAACCAGAGCCAGAGAATTTTATATCATCGATTTTTCCAGCTTTAACATTCATCTCAACAGTTATTTCATCGCCGCAGATTGAATTGTGCGAAGTATGCTTATGGCTTGGATTTTTTAGTTCTCCGAAATTGCTTGGGCTTTTGTATAACTCAAGTATTTCTTCCCTGTACATGTCATCTACATTTTCGTGGGCCATTTTATTTGAATTTCTCCTGGGCTTCTTTTAATGAATCAACAAGAGCATCAATATCTTCCAAAGTATTGTAAAAAGCAAGACTTGCCCTACAAACACCGTTTTTTGCATTAATTATAGACATCAAAGGCATTGCGCAGCAATGTCCTGCCCTGACAGCAATCTTTTTTTCATTGAGAATTTCTGAAATGTCATGAGGATGTATAGAACCTAAAGTAAAAGATATCACAGGTATGCTTTCTCCAGTGTTTGGATGATAAATTTTTATTCCAGGAACTTCGTTTAATCTTTTTAATGCATATTTCAGCAAATAAGCTTCCCATTCCTTTATGTTATCAAGTCCTATTTTTTTAGTGTAATCAATTGCTTCTGCCAAACCGATTGCTTCTGCAATGTTTTGTGTTCCAGCCTCGAATTTCTCAGGCAGTTTTGTCCATGTCGCTGAATCAAATTTAACAAATTCAATCATGCCGCCACCAAAATTGAAAGGCGGCAGTTTTTCCAACAATTGCTTTTTTCCATAAAGAATACCAATTCCATTCGGTCCAAGCATTTTGTGGCTTGAAAAAGCAAGAAAATCGCAGTCAAGAGATTTTACATCAACAGGAATGTGCTGGATTGCCTGCGCTGCGTCAATTATTGTTATTGCTCCCTTTTCTTTTGCGAGCTTGACCATTTCTTTTACAGGATTTACTGTTCCAAGAACATTTGAAGCATATGCAACAGAGACAATTGCTATTTTGTCTGTTAGCTTTTTCTTAAAGTCCTCAATATTAAGAGTAAAATCAGGATTTACCTTAACAAAATTTAATTTCCATCCATTTCTTTTGCATAATTCCTGCCACGGAACAAGATTTGAGTGATGTTCCATTTCTGTAATAATAATTTCATTTTTTCCTTTTGGAATAATTTCAGAAATTGTGTAAGCCAGCAAGTTAATTGATTCTGTTGTGTTTCTTGTGAATATTATTTCATCTTGCTCCGCATGAATAAAATCAGCTATAACTTTTCTTGCCTGGTCATATCTTTTCATTGCTTTTTCTGCAAGAGTGTAAATTCCGCGACCGATGTTTGCATTATCTTTTTCAGAGAAATTCTTTACAGTGTTTATCACACTTGTTGGCCTTTGGCTTGTTGCTGCGTTGTCCAAGTAAACAAGACCAAGATTATGGCTGAAAATAGGGAAATCCTTCTTTATCTGCTTTGCAACTTCATTTGTTATTTTCATTTTATACAACAGAGTTTTCAATCTCCAACTCAATCAATCTGTTTAATTCAACTGCATATTCAAGAGGCAATTCTCTTATTAAAGGTTCAATAAATCCAGAGACAATAATCTTTGTTGCCTCTTTTTCTGAGAGGCCACGAGACATCAAGTAAAACAGCTGCTCATCTCCTATTTTTCCAACAGCTGCTTCATGAGAAACTTCAACTTCATTTTCATCAACTTCCATGCTTGGGAAAGTTGTTGCTTTGCTTTTGTTGTCCAACATAAGACCGTCGCAGCGAACGCTTGATTTTGAGCCTGTACAGCCGTTTTTTACCTTTACAAGACCACGATAAGCTGTTATTCCGCCGTTCATGCAAATGCTTTTGCTTATTATGTGCGAGCTTGTGTTTTTTGCAAAATGATATGCTTTGCATCCTGTATCTTGATATTGCCCGGCGTTTGCATATGCAATTCCTGTGTAGTCTGTTTTTGCATTTTCCCCTATAAGAACAGAAGAAGGGTAAAGCATTGTTACCTTGCTCCCTGTATTTCCATTTACCCATTCCATTATACCATTTTCATGAACAATCGCGCGTTTTGTGTTAAGATTGTAAACATTTTTGCTCCAGTTTTCAATGCTTGAATAACGGACACGGGCATTTTTCAAGACGTGAATTTCAACACCTCCTGCATGAAGAGAATTTTCAGAATAAACAGGAGCAGAACAACCTTCTATATAATGAACTTCGCTGCCTTCGTCTGCAATTATCAAAGTATGCTCGAATTGTCCTCCTTTTCTTGCATTCATCCTGAAATAAGCCTGAAGAGGCAGGTCAACTTTAACTCCTTTAGGAACATAAATGAATGTTCCCCCTGACCAAAAAGCTCCATGAAGAGCTGTAAACTTATGAAGATTTGCAGGAATGCAATTTGTCATGAAATATTTTTTGAATAATTCAGGATGCTGTTTTAAACCCTCATCGCAGTCAAGGAAAATAACGCCAATATCTTCCCATTGTTTTTTCAGCTTGTGGTAAATGACCTCTGATTCATATTGAGCCCCAACACCCGCAAGAGCTTCCCTTTCAGCCCTTGGAATTCCTAATTTTTCATAAGTATTTTTTATATCTTCAGGAACATCATCCCATGTTTTTGCATTTTTCTTTGCATCTGGCTTTATGAAATATGAAATTTCCTGCAGATTCAAATCAGCAAGGCTTGGCCCGAAGTTTGGCATTGGCATTTCATTGAATAATTTTAATGCATCAAGCCTTTTTTGCAGCATCCACTCTGGCTCGTTCTTGTCTTTTGAAATTTGGCGCACAAGCTCTTCGCTTACTCCAGCTGTTGCTTTGAATTTCAGTTTCTCTGGGTCGCTATGGTCATAAATTTCTCTACTTATTTTTATTTTTTGCTCTTGTTTTTCCATTTTTCTTATTTGATATCACTTTATTTACATCTTTCAGCATCATTCCTATTTCCTCGTCAGACATTCCATGCATCATTGCGCCGTTTTCCAATGTATCAAACTCTGAAAAATGGCATCCTATGCAGTGCAATCCATATGAAATCAATATCTCTATTGCTTCAGGATGTTGCTCAATTAAAGGGTTTATTGGCGTTTGCCTTGTAATTTCTTGTATTTTCATAACTTATCTATTTTGGCTGCGACTTTAAAATCTTTCTCTGTCAGCCCACCTGCAGAATGAGTTGTAAGCTTTACTTCTACTTTGTTGTAATCATGAATTCTTACATCTGGATGATGCTCTTCCTCATTTGCAAGAGGAACTATCTTATCAACGAATTCCACAGCTGCTGTGAAATCAGGGAATTCAAACAAGCGCATTATGTACTGCCCATTGTCTTCAAGGCTCCAGTCAGGAGTTTTCTCAAGATACGAGCTAATCTGCGCTATACCTAAAGGAGGCATAGAAATCAAAATAACTTGGATTTCAAATAGTTTTCGTTTACCTTTTCCCAATTGACGACATTCCAGAATGCATCAACATAATCAGGCCTTCTGTTTTGATATTTCAAGTAATAAGCATGCTCCCAAACATCTATTCCAAGAACAGGAATCAGTCCCTGACTTATTGGATTATCTTGGTTTGTTGTTTTAACAATTTCCAATTCTTTTTTTGAATTCAAGACAAGCCATGCCCATCCGCTTCCGAAGACAGTTGTTGCAGCGTCCTTGAATAATTCCTTGAATTTGTCAAAACTTCCGAATTTTTTGTTAATTGCCTGAAAGACTTCTCCCTTTGGCTGCATTCCTTTTTTCAAAATAGGCCAGAAGAAAGAATGATTAACATGCCCCCCTCCATTGTTTCTTACAGCTGTTCTTATATCTTCAGGAACAGAATTCAAATCTTTAATCAAATCTTCAGCTGTCTTGTTCTGCAATTCTGGATGAGATTCCAGTGCCTTGTTGAGTTTGTCTACATAAGCCTGATGATGCTTTGTATAATGGATTTCCATTGTTTTTGTATCTATGAAAGGCTCAAGTGCATCATACGCATAAGCTAGTTTTGGTAGTGTGTGCATGTTAATAACCCCTTAAAATTAAGTTAATTTGTCAGGAAATAAAGGTTTTTAATATTTGTGGATTTGCTATCTACAAGGCATGCCCGGATGGCACAATGGTACTGCGCCGGTCTCGAAAACCGGTTTCCGAAAGGATTTCTAGGTCCGATTCCTAGTCCGGGCGATTTTTTAAATTCACATCAAAAGAAGTATTTATAAGAGAATTTATCTTAGAATAATTAATAGTGTTAATAAAATGAATAAAACAAATAAACTAATTTTCTCGCTGTTTATTGGGGTTGTAGCGATGGTTATAGCAAGTCTTGTTCATTCAAGCTGGAGTTTTACTAATCTGTTGATATTTGGGTTAGTAGTATTTGTAGTAACATGGATATTAACTTTACTGATAAAAAGGAAAAGAGCTAAATAATTCTTTATAAGAAATAAAAAGTGCGCCGGCCGAGAATTGAACTCGGGTCTGAACCTTGGCAAGGTCCTATTCTACCACTTAACTACCAGCGCATGTTTTAGAGAAATTCAGGTTGTTTTTAAAATTTTAGAATTAGTGTTTTCCGTTTTTGTTCTTCTTCTTTTGTTTCCATCCTATAAAAAACAAAATACCTATTAAAAATGCAGGACCTGCAATTTGGAGAATCCATAATAAATAATACCCTTGAAAAAGTGACCTTATCATTACCGATATAATGTAAAGCAATCCTGCTAAAACAAAGGAAATTGCCCCGAAAAGTTCATGTTTCCAGGCAATTATTAAACAAACCAATAAAATAATTGATGGAAGATTATGGATGAATAAACCAACACAACAGCTTAAGAAATTGTTACAGCTATCAAAAACATCAAAGGAAAATACAGCTAGAAATAAAATAAATAATATTGCCAATATTCTAGATGCCCAGAATATAAAACCTCTTTTTTTCGCCATCTCTTGAATGGTCCTAGCAGGGATCGAACCTGCGCCTAGTCGGTGTAAACGACTTGTTCTGCCATTAGACTATAGGACCGCTTAAAATTATACTTGAATATGGCTTTTAAGTTTTTGGCTTTTTTGCTTAAAACTCTGTCATTAAATATTATTTATTAACTTAAAAGTGACATCATTTCACAAAGTTTATAAAGTAGCAATTTATCCCACCTTTTATGAAGATTAAGATAAGTATCTCTATGGAAGAAGAGCTTGACAAGAGGCTCGAAGACAAAGTAAAGGACAGCATTTTCAGAAACAAAAGTCATTTAATTGAGTATGCTGTAAAATCATTCTTAAAAAAAGAGAAAATGGGGGCAAGGAGATAATGGAAAATAACAACGGACAGAAGAAAAAATCTAGAATGGAAAGCATTGTTGATACTGCAGGACAAATGCTTCTTTCACTCACAGGAGCTCCTACTGATTATCTTTCTGGTTTAAGGGGTGTTGGAATTCTCGCAGCAAGATCATACGGAGCATTAGCTATTTTGCCTACAGGAGCATTTTATGGGAAATGTAGAAATCATTGCTATAAAGATAGAAAAGTAACTGATGAAAGTCCTTTATCTAAAAAATGGTTGGCAGAAATGAAAGCATTTCTAAGTTTTCAGGTTCCTCTGTATGCAACTACTTTGGCTATGGGCAGTCTTGCTTCTCATCTTGGTTATCATGAATTAAAAGTTGACCCTGAAAAGATATTAACTGGAGTTGGACTTTTAACTTTAGCATCTCCAATAGCTGCACCGGGTACAGGATTATGGATGGAAGCAGGCAGAAAAATCTTCGGTTTAGATTCTGCAGGCAAAAAAGCAAGAAAAAGTCTTGAAGGAGAATTAATTAAATCAACAACTTTATAAAAACAAATAAACTTTTACAATAGAAACACAACAAACAATGACAGACAAAAAAAACAAGGACGAAAAACATGAGAATTCTGAAATGCAGGAAATACCTGGTATGGATTTGAATAATCAATACAGCGGTAAGAAGCCAATTCTTCCTGAAGGAACAGAAAAACTTCAGAAAGAAATGGAGAAGACAAAAAAAGAATTTGACAAAATTAAGGCTGCAATTGTCAAGAAATATCCCTTTGTTCAGGCAATAGGGTTAATTGCTCCGCAGGCCGTGAAGCTTTTTGTCGAGGATGAAATAGGGGAAAATGTTCCACCTGAAGAACTTGCAAAACTGCAGAAGAAAAATCATATTTATGTAATAATTCCTGAGGAAAAATTCAAGGAAATACCAAAAATAAAGAAAGAAATCATTGAAGAAGTTGAGAAAATAAAAAAAGATGTCTGGATTTATGTAAAAACTCCTGTTGATATCTGGGAAGCTTGCCTTGACAGCAAGTTTGACTTGGTTTCTGCAATAGGAATGTCTTATCCTCTTTATGATACAGGAATTTTGGAATCTTTGAGAGTTGCAGAAATACACAAGGCACTTGTTCTTCAGAAATTTGATAAATATATTGTTTCATATGTTATTGCAGGAAGCATGGTAAGAGGAGACACAACAAAAGAATCAGACGTTGATGTTTTTATTGTCATAAATGATACAGATGTCAAGAGAATGCCAAGGCTTGAGCTTAAGGAAAGGCTCAGAAGCATGATTTTGAATTATATTGGTGAAGCAACAGCACTTGCAGGCTCTAAGAAAAATATTCTTAATGTTCAGCCGTATCTTTTGACTGATTTCTGGGAAAGTGTCAAGGATGCTCATCCAGTCATGTTCACTTTCATAAGAGATGGTGTTCCATTGTATGATAGAGGAACCTTTTTGCCATGGAAAGCTTTGCTTAAAATGGGAAGATTGAAACCAAGCCCCGAAGCAATTGATATGTTCATGTCAATGGGAGACAAGGCTGTTAAAAGGGCAAAGGCAACTTTTATGGATATTCTTGTCCAGGATATTTACTGGAGCATACTTACTCCAAGCCAGGCATTATTGATGCTTTACGGGCTTCCACCTCCAACACCAAAGCAGACAGCTGCGGAAATGAAAAGAGTATTTATGGACAAGGAAAAAATGCTTGAGAAAAAATACATCACAATACTTGAAACAATAATTCAGGCATACAAGGATTTCGAGCATGAAAAACTTAAGGAAATAAAAGGTGCAGAATTAGATAAAATGCTTGCAGATACAGAAGATTATCTCAAGAGATTGCAGGAACTTAGAAAGCAGATAGAGAAAAGAAGCCAGGAAAAAACAATAGACCAAAGTTATACAGACATTTTCAATCTTCTTGAAGCTATTTTCGGTAAAAAGAAGCAGACAGAGCTTGTTGATGATTTTGAAAAACTTGTAAAAGAAGGAAAGTTCACTCAGAATCACTTAAGAATCCTTAAGGATGTTGTTGGAGCGAGAGTAGAGTTCAAAAAAGGAAAACTTGATTCAAGAAAAGTTGATGAAGCAAGAAAAAATGCCTCTATCCTAATAAATGAACTTATTGACTATTCGCAGAGAGCTGATTTAATGAAAATGGAGAAGGGAAGAATGAGAATAAAATACATGAAAGGCGGACAGAATGTAAATGCAGAGCTTTTGCATTGCAACGGAACCAGTTTCTTGTTTGAAGGAGAAACAGTAAAAAAAATAACAGACAAAATCGAAAACTCCAGCATGAAAGAAGTTTCTGAATGCATGGCAAACCAGAAAATGTCAAAATCATTGGAAATAAAGCCAAAAGTCTTTGAGCTTTTGAAAAAAGAACTTGGTGATTTTGAAATAATCCTGTAAAATGGAATATTTGTTCATTCTTGGAAGAAATCCAGAACTTTCAATTCTTGAATTGCAGGGATTTTTTGGAAATTTCAATTACAAAAAGCAAAAAAATGCGATTTTGGCAGAAGTTCCTGAAATAAAAAAAAGAATTATCAACCGTTTTGGTGGAGTTATTGCAATTGGGCAGGTTATTGATATAAAAAAATTGAACTCGCCTAATACAACTTCTAATAAACTAAATTATGTTGTATGGAATTTTACAGATAATGATAAATTTTTCGATGAAATCAGGGAAGAATTAAAAATCAAGTTCAAGGAAGATAGCTTTAAGGCAACAGAAAAGAAAGTATCAAATTTTCTCAAGCTGCAATCAGGGCAAGAAGTAAGAACCTTGAGCTCAAACAAGCTTATTGATGAGCAGTATTTTGTTTTTAATGATAAATTTGGGAAAATAATTGAAACCTGCAATTATGAAGAACTTGAAAAACAGGACATGGAAAAACCCGTGAGAAGAGAAAGCTTGGCAATTTCTCCTCGTTTATCTAAAATAATGATTAATCTTTCGAAAACAAAGCCAGGAGAAACAATTGTTGACCCTTTTTGTGGGGTTGGTGTTATTTTGCAGGAAGCCTTAAGAGATGGAATAAATGTTATTGGAATTGACAAAGATCCTGAAGCAATACAAGGAATTTTGAAGAACCTGAAATGGGGGAAATTTTCAGAGGAAAACTACAAAATTATCAATGGAGATTCAAGCACTGTAAAAATAAAAAAATCAAATGCAATTGTTACAGAGCCTAGCTTGGGCCAGGTTCTCAAATATGCACCTAACAAGGAAACAGCGATTGAAATGATAAAAGAATATGAAAAATTAATTATCAGGGTTTTGAACAATATGAAGGAAAATATTACAGGAAGATTTGTTTTTACAGGCCCATTTATACAGACGACATCAAAATCAGCTGTAAAGAGAATAGGATGCGATGTAAACAAGATTCTCAGCAACACAAGGCTCAGGCTTGTTTCTGGATTTCCCATTGCAGAATTCAGAGAAAACCAAGCTGTCGGCAGGGAAATTTTTGTTTTAGTTCATTAATTTTGCATTAAAAACCTTTAAAAACTATTTTTCTTGATGTTATATAATGACAAACGGAAGAGTTATACAATTCAGAAGAGGAGTAAATACTATTCGGGAAAGGCATTTTATCATAGAACCTGAAGGAGTAAAAGACAGGAAAGAAGCTTCACAGCTTATAGGAAAAATTGTTGAATGGAAATCTCCTGCAGGCAAAATAATCAAGGGAAAAATCACTGCTGCACACGGAACCAAAGGCCTTGTTCGCGTTGTCTTTGAGCGTGGATTGCCGGGCCAGGCATTGATAACAAAGGTGGAGATAAAATAAAATGGCACTAAGAAAAGCATCTGCATACACACACAAGCACGTTGTTCCTTTCACAAGGACAAGCAGCAAAAAAGGGAAAGCTTACATAAAGACAGTTCCGCCTCAGGCAATTGTCAAATTCTCAATGGGCTCTCAAGGTGATTTCGAATCTGGAAAACTTCCCTTTGTTCTTACAATGATAGCTGAAGAGCATGCGCAGATAAGAAACAATGCTTTGGAAGCTGCAAGGCAGTACATAAACAAGCAGCTTGATACAGACCTTCCAGGACAATATTATTTCAAGGTCGTTCCTTACCCACATCACATTCAGAGGGAAAACAAAATGCTTACAGGAGCTGGTGCAGATAGAATGCAGACAGGAATGCAGCTTTCATTCGGGAAATCTGTAGGAAAAGCAGCAATTGTAAGGCCAAATGATCCAATTTTTATGATTGCAATTCCAAATGAAAAAGCAACTGTAACTGTAAGAGAAATATTTAGGATAGTCAAGCCAAAGCTTCCCTGCAAGACAAAGATACTTTCTGAAATAAAACAAGCGCCTCCTCAAATCTAACTTATTATTAACTATGTAGTAGTTACATCCACAATATTTATAAATATCAAAATCATGAAAAAATATAATAAAATGGCTAAACAAACAAAACCAGACTTTCAGAAGTACCAGTATGGTGCATTAGCTGGAAGATTCCTGGCATCCAAAGAAAGTGGTAGATATGCTCCCGGAGCTTTAGAAGTTCTTGCAGGCGCAAAAGGTCTTGATCTTGGCGAAGAAGCTCTTGGTTTCATAAGAGGAACACAGGCTTCTGAAAAAGGAATTCAAACAGCAGCAGGAATTTATACTGGTAAATTTGAAGAGAAAAGAGGAGAATATACTCCTGCAGAATTAGCTAATTGGTACGGACCTGTATTAGCTTATGCAAATTTAGAAAAAAAAGATCAGGATAAAATTCTTGCAACATTAAATGAGCATGATGAAACTTTAAATGCAATTAGAGAAGCTTCTGAAAAAGCAAATTACATTGTAGATGCTCCTGATGGACTTTTCACTGATGAGCAAAAAGATAGGGCAAAGAAACTTGTGGAAAAATATCAAAAAGTCTTGCTTGTAATAAATGTTCTTGACAACTATAAGTTTGAATCATTAAGAAGCGATGCAGTCACTGTAACAAGCGCAACAGATTTAAAGGGTCTAGCTTCTAAACTTTAATTTTATTTTAATTTATATTAATTTGTAAAAAATTATACATTTTGGGGCTTATTAAGCATTGATTTTTGTTAATGCTTGCCCACGAAATTTTTATATTCAATTATTCAATCAAATCCTTGACAAGTTGTGCCATTACATCCAAGAATTCTTCTGTCCTGTCCTGCCAAGCATCAATTTCAATACCACGAAGCTCATTAATTTCTCCGTGAGCTATTTTTTTATGAAGAACGAGCAAATCCCTGTACCATATTACATATTTCATGTTAAGCTTTTTTTCATCGACAAATGTTGTTTTCAAGTCAATTCCAACATGCTCTGGCGAAGCAGGAGGAACATTTGCGGCTATGAGTGCAGCATGAGCTGAATCAACCATCGCCCAATACAATCCTTCTATTGAGTTTAATACAGAAACTTTGCTTCTCATTATATGCATCGGAGCTCTCTGTAGTGCACTATATATTGCTTCTGGAGTTGATTTTATTTTTCCTTTTAATAAAAGACTTTTTAATGGGTCAAAAAATCCAGCCATATCAATCATTGCCTCTCCATAACGGAGAACATTAAGTACAACAGGATCTCCGCGCATCAAATCTTCCCACCATGTGCTTAGCTTGACAGTATTTATGTGCAAAGCCATTTGGTAAGGATTTGCCTTTATTATTTTTTCAAGCTCTTCCCTGTACCATGCAATTAATTCTTCATCCCAGTTTATTGCAACATCATCAAGAAGAATTATTATGTCAATATCAGACCCTGTCACAGCTGTCTGTTTTGCAGTTGAGCCAAAAAGAACAACTGACTTTATCAGCTTGTCAAATCTCTGGTAAGCTTTTGTTGCAAAATCCATTGCAATGTCACTTTCTTTTTTAAGCTGTAATGTAGGAATATTTTTTGGAATCTTCGGAATTTTTAATTTAGAATTTGCTTTCTTCACAACTCTTTTTTTTGCCATTTTATATGCTACAATATATATTATCCAATATAGTTTTTAAATTTACTCAATTACTCCATCGGTCTTCCAGACATTCTGCTTCCTTGAGCTCCAGGAGATTGTCCGCCAAGTTCTGAAGGAAGTCTTGAAAATCCTGAACCAAAAGTTTCATAATTTATCTGAGGAAGCCAATTTCCTGCAAGCCCTCCCTGATATCCTTGGTATAATCCAGATGCCTGAGACCAATAAGGCGCCATTTTCATACTGTAAATAGGAGAACCTAAAGATTCAAGATTTTCTTGGAAAGGAGGTGTTCCGAAATGCTTCCACCAATGCCCCGCTTCAATGATTTTTCTTGCATCATATCCTTTTTCTCCAAGCTTTTCCATAATTTGTTTGAAGGGAACATTTCCCATTCCCATTGGGAGCTCTGTGTGCTCCATTCCAAAATTATCAGAAAGATGAATTTGTTTTAATACGGGAGCGACTTTTTGAGATTCTTTAACTATATCTTCTTCTGTATAACCATATCTTCTGAGAATATTTATATGTCCCACATCCCATGTCGCACCAATTAGTTTGTTTGCCTGTTTTCTTGCTTCATCTTCTGTCATACCAGATTTTTTGGCATTGTCTATGAAAACATCTCTTGTTTTCTCAACAACAGCTCTTACATCTTCTCCTTTGCTTAATGCATGTGTTGCAGGAGGATTTTCTATTACAAGAACAGGAGATGTATCTTTGTATTTGGAGTATGCTTGCCAAGCAGCGTTTCCAAAAGTTTCTGCAGTTTTTTTAATCTGAAATTCTTCTAAAGGAACCCATAATTTAGGAGATTTTTCTTCCAAAACTTCTGTCATTTGTCTTAATGCTTCTGAATATACTTTTGGATTAAGGTATCTATTCGGATTTATTTTGCCATCTTCCATTATCCCAACAGTTTTTCCATAATCCTCTGAAGCTTTTTTTAATTCGTCCATCCTTTTTTGGTCACCATCCATTTTTGCAAGCTCATATGCTTTGCTAAAAAGAGAATCAGCTGATATTCTTGCCTGGTCTATAAATTCAAATGCCGAATGTATTTTGCCAATTTCTGCCCTTTCTTCTTTTGAGAATTCGTTTGGATTAACTGCTCCTGCCTTAAGCTGTGTGAATTGTTGTATAAACATTGGGTGCACATCATGCATAATTCTTTCTGCGTTTTCCCTGTTAACTTCAACCTGAAAGAGCGAATTCTTCCATTCTGTATTGTTTGCGCTATCAAGGCGCATTTCAGGAGTTTTGGTAAATTCCTTTATTTCTGATCTACCTGGATGAAACTCCTTTTCTGCTTCCAAAGCTGTAATTCTTCCTGACTCTCTATTTATTGCCATAAGCTTCTGATATTCTTCATTTTCTTTTCTTTTAGCAGGTGGAAGAAGTTCTGAACCCTGTATCCCCTCTGATGTATGAAAATTTACAAAAATATTTCCTTGTGGATTCAAATCATGAGACCTTAACAAAGCTTCTGCAACTTTTCTTTCTGCAACCTCCCTCTCTGATTCACTAAATCCTGAGCGAGGGTCAATGCCTGCAACATCTATTACAGGTCCATGCATGGAAACATTAACTCCGGTCAGTTTTGCCATTCTATTAACTTCTCTTAAATGAGGCTGGGGCATAGAATCAAAAACTTCCGGAATAACAGCGGTTACGTCGACATTTCTTGCACCAGAGGAAATAGTTGTATTAATACTTTGCAAGATATTTGCAGTATCTGGTTTTGTCGTCATGCCAAGGCTTCCTGCCCTAGAATAAACATTGTCAGGAGGAACCATTGTAGAATAACCTCCCTGATAAATATCTGATATTGTATAACCTCTTTTTTCCTCTGCCATTTTCTAAATATTATGGTTAATATGTTTTAAATAGTTTTTTAGACGGGGAATTGAAATACTACCTCCCTGATTGAAGTTTTTTTGGATTATACTTTTGGTATTTTATCTCTTCCTTGTCTTTGTTAGTTCCTGCTATGGAAGTATCAAAGCGCCTCATTCTTTCTGTTCTTTCC
Organism: Candidatus Pacearchaeota archaeon; assembly: GCA_049511795.1. Taxonomy (GTDB): domain Archaea; phylum Nanobdellota; class Nanobdellia; order Pacearchaeales; family GW2011-AR1; genus ASMP01. Next base: position 63,307 of record JBEKXS010000001.1, read on the forward strand.
AATGAGCCCGAATTAAAACCAAAATCCTCTCTTGCAGAGAATCTTTCAGCAGCATCCCATGTCGTACCTATCTCCCTTCTTTCTCTACCTAATCTTGAGGTGTCAACATTTTCTATATCTGTTTCTACATGTGTTGACCCTGTATATGTTGCTTCTCCCGACTGATTTGTTGATGGCATATATTTTCCTTCTTCCGTATTTTCTTCTCCAGAAATTGCATTCGTTGTCTGCGGAATCCCTCCAACAAAAATAGGTCTTGGGGCAGACAAAGCCATTCTTTCAAGAGCAACAGAGCCTTTTTCATCTTGTTCACTAGGAAGTTTCATAAACTGATTAAATTCAAGATTTTTCAGGTCAAGATTTGTCATGTCAGACTCTTCTGTTTCTAGACCTTCTTCTAATTTCAAGCCTTCCAAATTTAGGTCAAAATCTTCTATTTTATCGCCTAACTTAATCTTATCGCGCTTACTATTATTAGCATTTTTCTTGTCAACTTTCTTGTTTTTTGGCATGAATATTCTAGACATAAGAAATATATAAAATTAGCTGATTAAGTATAGCTTGGCATGCCGTGGGCTTTTTTGTAGACATCAAAAATTCTGAAATCTAGCTCTTTTGCTTTTTCCTCTGCAAGTGGCCTTAAAACATTTGCTTCTGCATATGATTCTTTTTCAGGCCACCAGGTTTCTTTTTTTTCTGGTCCTTCTTTTTTGCTTTCCTCTTTTCCTGATTTTTTGTTATATCCCCCAACAAGAGCCACGAAAGGATTTGATGTGTCTTTATTTTGTTCTTCTTGTAGCTCATCTTTGTCTTCCATGAAGAATTTTATTTCATCCTGAATTGCATCTAAACTTTGTCCTGTGGAGCCCTCGATAAGCTTCATGACATCATCAACATCTGAATTTTCAACTTCTTCCTTAAACTTTGCAAGTTCGTCGCTGTTTAATACGTAAGATTTGAATGTAACATCTGCGCGACCACCAAAAGCGTAATGAGACTGCTGAGCAATCCTTTGTGGAATTCCTCTGAACTTGAATTCAACAAGAGTGCAGGCATAAAACTCTCTTTTCAATTTCTTTTTTTCAAATTCTTTAGGAAGATTTCCAGCAACAGCTTCTTCATCTGCCTTAATTTGTTGCTTTCCGAAAAGAGTGAGCTGAAGCATTATTGTATTAAATGTCTTGACAAGGGCAGGTTCTTTGTCCATGTCTTTCATTTCAAGCTGGGCAGCTGCTTTCAAATATGGCTTTGCCCAACGAGCATAAAGTTTCAGTGAATTAACCTGACTTTGTAAGTATGATTTTTCAAGTTCATATCTTTTTCTTAATTCTTTTTCAGAATTATTCAGCCAATCATTAAATTCTAAGATTCTTGGTCTTAAAATTCTCTTAACTCTGTCATTCAAATCAATTTTATCTATATCTTTTACATCTTTTGCAAAAAGGAATGCATCAATAAGTGTCTGAAATCCTGCTTGACCCAAAGCCATTGCCTTTATACTTGAATTTCCTTTTGTAATATCTACTTTGTCCATCCAAACTTGCTTTAAAGCGAGAATTGCAGCCTCGCGATTTTTTGTTTTTAAATCATCATATTGACTGAGCCTTATTCTGAATTCTTTCAAGTCATAGACAAGGTTAAGCATGCTTCGCATAACAGTGTTGACATCTCCAAGAATTTTTGTTCCTTGCTGCTGCATTATTGTTGCCCTTTGCCCCATTTCTGAAAAATGGCCTGAACCAGGAGAAGATGCAAAATTATCCTCAAGCTTTTCTGTCTGAAGCCTGAAATCATTCATCATGTCAAGAATGAAGAAATAAATTGGTTCCAAAGTTTCTGATGAAGAATCATAAACAAGCCCATGCTGCGAAAGCGGCTGTTCTTCAACCTTGTCTGCAGGGATATCTGCAGGAGAACCATATTCTTTCAGAAGCTCTTTTGCGTTTTTAGCATATTTGCCAGGATTTATCTTTCCTATAATCTGCCCGATTGTAGCGACCATATACAGAATAAACAACTCTCATTTAAAAAATGTTCTTTGCCTCTAATAACTAAATTTAAAAATAAGTCCAGCCTATAGTGATTATGTCGTTTTTAGGTTTTGGAAAAAAGAAAAAGATTCTTGATTTGACAGAGGGTTACAGTCAAGCAGAGAAAGTAATGCAAGCAAACCAGGCAAAAAGAGATGCTATGACTTCAAGTTCTACAGAAAACAGTTTTTCAGGAACAACCCCTTTCTCTGTTTTTGATTCTCCAGGTGCAATGAACTCTAGTTCAGGCTCAGACGATTTTGAAACAGCAGCAACGCCCGAAGAAAGGAAAAAAAGGCTTGCAAAAAGAATTTTGAACATGACAGAAAGAATCGAGGATTTGTCAAACCAGGTTTATCACTTGCAGCAAAGAGTTGAAGTTTTGGAAAAGAAGGCAAACATAACAAGCTCTGAGTATTAAGATTTATTAATTAAGATTCTTTATCTCAATTATGATATTAAAAACCCAAAGATTAATCTTAAGAAAGCCGAAAATTTCTGACTGGAAGGACATTGTTGAAGGGTTAAAGGATGTTAGCGTTGCAGAGGGTTTGGAAGAAATCCCCCATCCATATAAGAAAAAAGATGCATTAATTTGGATAAAAAAAACGATTGAAAGATGGAAAAAAAAGAAAAAAGAAGTTTATACTTTTATGATAGAACTAAAATCGGAAAAAAAGATTATTGGTGGTATAGGACTACATAAAGTTGATAAATTTGTAGGAACTGCGGGAACAGGCTCATGGATAAACAAAAAATACTGGAGAAAAGGTTATGTTACAGAAGCTAAAATTGCTGTGAATGAATTTGCTTTTAACAAGTTAAAATTAAGAAAGCTTTATTCCTATGTTTATACAGATAACAAGGCCTCAAATAGAACACAGAAGAGTATGGAGTATAAATTTGAAGGCTGCTCAAAAAAAGGGTCAAGAACCAGAGCAACTGGAAAGATAAAAGATGTCAATATATATGGTCTTTTCAAAGAAGATTGGAAAAGAAATCTTCCAAAACTTAAGAAGAAATTAAATGAAAAAATAAGAAAACTGGAAAAAAATGACAATGAAAGATTTTGACAAAAAAATAAAGGCATATGCACTGAAAAATGCAATTGCACATGATGGGAAAGCACAGACAGGCAGTGTTATTTCTTCGCTTTTCAACGACGGCTTGAAACCAGAAGATGTAAAAAAATATGCAAAAGAAATCAATAAGACTATTGAAGAAGTAAATAAATTACCTTTGGATAAGCAAAAAGAGGAATTTGAACAGTTTCAAAAAGTTGTCAGCCACAGAGAAGGGCGTGAGGGTCTTCCTGAACTTCCTGGAGCTAAAAAAGGAAAAGTAATAATGCGATTTGCTCCATCGCCATCTGGTCCATTCCATGTTGGTCATGCTCTTACAGGCAGCTTGTCATATCTTTTTGTGAAGAAATACGGCGGAATATTTTATGTAAGAATTGAAGACACAAATCCTGAGAATATTTATCCTCAGGCATATGACATGATAAAAAAGGAATCAAAGTGGCTTTTCCCTGGGAAATTCCTGAAAATAATAATTCAGTCAGACAGAATGAAAATTTATTACAATCTGGCGGAAAAATTGATAAAAAAAGATGTTGCATATGTCTGCACATGCTCACAAGAAGAATTCAAGAAATTTGTAGATAATAAAAAAGAATGCCCTTGCAGAGGAATCAGCCCCAAAGAAAACATGGAGCGATGGAAGAAAATGCTTGACAAAAAAGGCTACAAAGAAGGTGAAGCTGTTTTAAGATTCAAATCAGACATGCATGACAAGAACCCTGCAATGCGTGATTTTCCGCTTGCAAGAATAAATTTAGCAGCACATGCAAGGCAGGGAATCAAATATAGGGTTTGGCCATTGATGAATTTGGCTGTAACTGCAGATGATATTGATTTGAAGATGACTCATATAATAAGGGCAAAAGATCATAGGGACAATGCAGAAAGGCAGAAAAGAATTTACATTGCGCTTGGATTGAAGGCAAAGGTTCCCTGGACAGGATTTTTGGGAAGAATAAAATTCACAGATTTGGAGCTTTCTGCGACAAAAATGCGACAGGCAATTGACGCAGGAGAATACAAAGGATGGGATGACCCAAGGCTTCCAACAATTGCATCAATCATGAAGAAAGGGTACAAGCCTTCTGCTTTCTGGAAGTTTGCAGAGAGAATCGGGCTGTCTGAAAATGACAAAGTGATGGACAAGCATGAATTTTTCAGGCTTTTGGATGATTTTAATCGAGGATAATAACATTTTTAAACTAATATTGTTTTACTAAGACAAGTTATTGATATAACTTTAACTTAATCAAAAAGGAGGACAAATGCAAAACACAAAAGGTTTATCGGAAATTGTGGCTACCTTGATAATAATTCTATTGACACTTGTTGCTGTAGGAATTATTTGGGTTGTCATAAGAGGCGTAGTTACCAACGGAGCTGGTCAGATAAGTGTCAGTGCTGAATGTACTGCTATTAATTTGAATGCTGTTTCTGTTCAGGAAACACCTGCAGGATCAGGAATTTATTCAGTTATATTGCATAGAGCAGCTGGTGGCGGAAATCTTAGTGGTATAAAGGTTAGCGTTCTTAATGCTAACGGTTCAAGTAGTGGGCCAATGGATTTTGGGTCACTTCCAGAGTTAGGTCAAAATACTATGTCACTTAATACTGCAAGCTTAGGATCTAATGTAACGCATGGAAACTCAATAGAGTTTACACCATTCTTTACTGATCCATCAGGAAATCAACAGCTCTGCTCACAAACACAGACATTCCAATTTTAATTTTTTTATTTTTTAATATCTGTGTTGCGTTTTTTTGTTAGTTAGAAAAATAATAAAGATGAGTCCCTAAAGGGGAGGATTTATTCGAATATTATAAAGTTTTTACTAATTCTAGAATCTTAAAGAAAGGTTTTAAAAGCCAGTTATTTATAATAAAATCATGACAGCAATGTCCGATTACCGGCATAATTAGAAAAGATTTCTTTAGCTGTCGCTATTTTTCTGACAAGGTTTTTATACCATTTTCACCTGAATTAAATAATGGCGGTTGTAGTATAATGGCAGTACGTGCGGTTGTGGTCCGCAAGAAGAGAGTTCGATTCTCTCCTTCCGCCCTTGATATAAAGAGAATAAAATGAACACAGAACCAGTAAAGGGCTTCAGGGATTTTTCAGGCGAAGAAGCCGAGAAAAGAAGGGCAATAAAAGAAATTATAGTTGACACTTTTGAAAAATATGGTTTCGAGCCTGCTGAAACTCCAATAATAGAACAGGAAGAATTTGTTCGTGGAGAAAACAAAAGCGACGAAGCTGTTTCAGACATATTCAAACTGCAGGACAAAGGGAAGAGAAATCTTGCATTGAGATATGAACTTACATTCCAGCTGAAAAGATTGATGCAAAACAAAAAACTTCCTTACAAAAGATACCAGATAGGTGAAGTTTTCAGGGACGAGCCAATATCAAGCAATAGATTCAGGCAGTTTACCCAATGTGATATTGATGTTGTTGGTTCAACTGTTAAGAACGAAGCAGAAATTCTTGCACTATGCAACGAGATAATGAAAAAAGTTGGAATTGATCCTGTAATTTTAATAAATAATCGCGAATTGTTAAATGAAATACTCGGCGATTTGGGAATTTCAAAAAATAAAGAGCAGGTTTTGAGAGAAATTGACAAATTTGAAAAAATAGGAGAAAAAGAAGTTATTACTAATTTAAAAAAATTAAATGCAGATAAAGTAATCAAGGCATTAAAGCAAGGAGAATCCTATTTTAAAAAATTCTCATCCTACAAAGAAATAATTTCTCTTATGGAATACTGCAAACTTTATGGTGTGAAAGTTCTGTTTTCTCCAACGCTTGTCCGTGGATTAAGCTATTACAACAAAAATGTTTTTGAAATTAAGGCAAAAAATGTCAAGGAAACACTTATCGCAGGAGGAAGCTATATGTTTAATGCTGTTCAATCAACAGGAGTTGCCTTCGGTTTGGACAGAATTGCAATTCTTGCCAAAATAAATGTTGAAAAAAATAAAATGCTGGTCATTTCTTTGGAACAGGACAGAAAAGCGATAGAACTTGCGCAGAAATTAAGAGAAAAAGGCAAGATGGTCTCTGTTTATTATGGAAAGCCATCAAAAGCGCTTGATTATGCAAATTCATATGGAATAAATGAAGTTATATTTGTTGGTGAAAGAGAAATAAAGGAAAAAAAGTTCAAAATCAAGAATATGAAGACAGGCAAGGAAAGCGTTCTTAAAATTTAAAAACCTGTTTTTGTTTGTTATATTCTATGGCTGAAAAATCTGGTGATAATATTATTGAAGTAAAAAATCTGGTGAAGAAATTCGGCGATTTTATTGCGGTTGCAAATATATCTTTTGAAGTTAAGCATGGCGAGATTTTTGCTTTTCTAGGACCCAATGGAGCAGGAAAGACAACAACAATAAAGATGCTTACAACACTTCTTGACCCAAATTCAGGAACAATAAGTGTTAATGGATTTAACCCTGAAAAACAAAAAGATGAAACAAGAAAATCTTTCGGAATAGTTTTCCAGGATCCTAGTTTAGATGATGACTTGACTGCCATGGAAAATATGGAATTTCACGGAATATTTTACGGAGTTCCTGACAAAATAAGAAAAGAAAGAATAGAATATCTTCTGAAATTCGTTGGTTTGTGGGAAAGGAAAGATGATTTAGTCAAAAGATTTTCAGGAGGAATGAAAAGAAGGCTGGAAATCGCACGTGGATTGATACACCACCCTAAAATTTTGTTTCTGGATGAGCCAACTTTAGGACTTGATCCGCAAACCAGAAACCATCTGTGGGAATATATAAAAAAAATGAATAAAGATGAAGGAATGACTGTTTTTCTTACAACACATTATATGGATGAAGCAGACAGGGTTGCTGACAGAATAGCTGTGATAGACCATGGAAAAATAATCAGCAGAGGAACTTCTTCACAATTAAAAAAGGAAACAAAAACAAAGAATTTGGAAGATGCATTCTTGAAGCTTACAGGTCATGGAATTAGGGATGAGGATGCCTCTGCTAAAGAACAATTTAAAAGTCATGCAAGGAGATGGAGGGGAAGATGAACTCACCGGTTTACATAATGTGGCTGAGGCAGGTAAAGAAATACCTTCGCTCGAAATCAAGAATAATCGGCTCACTTGGACAGCCACTTTTATTTTTATTTGCATTAGGATTTGGCCTTGGGGGTCTTTACAAGCAAGCTGGAGGCGGAAGTTTCATAGATTTTTTAGTTCCTGGAATTATAGCAATGAGCATTTTATTCACAGCTATGTTTGCAGGGATAGAAGTTATCTGGGACAGGCAGTTTGGTTTTTTGAAAGAGACTCTGATTGCGCCTGTTTCAAGATTCAAGATAATGCTTGGAAGAACTTTTGGAGGAGCAACAACTGCAATTTTCCAGGGAATAATTGTTTTGGTTATTTCAATAATAATAGGATTCAGGCCTGATTTACTGCTTCTTCCTGTTGCATTACTGTTTATGGTTTTAATTGGATTGTTTTTCACTTCTCTAGGAACAGCCCTTGCTTCAAAGCTTGAAGACATGCAGGGATTCCAGTTAATAATGAACTTTCTGATAATGCCAATATTCTTTCTTTCAGGAGCTCTTTTCCCATTAGCAACTGCACCTGAAGCATTGAAAATAGTTTCTTACTTCAATCCACTAACATATGGAGTTGACGGATTGCGCGGAGCCTTGACAGGTGTTTCACAATTTGGAATTCCTCTTGATTTAGGAGTAGGAATAGTTTTGACTGCAATTGTTCTTTGGATTGGAAGCGAACTGTTTTCAAAAATTCAGATATAAAAAATGAAAACGCTTACATTAAAAGAGTGGAAAAAAGATATATCAGACAATAAAGGAAAAATACTTTTGTCTATATTATTTCTTATTATAGCTTATCTATTAACAGTTCTTTCTGGAAATTATGTGGACCAAACAAAGGCTGTTTCTGTTCCAGACCTTATTTTGGATCATATTCCGGTTATTAATTTAAGTCCTATATTTCTATATGGAATCTGGATTGTGATAATAGTATTTCTCCTTTACCCCATACTTTACAAACCAAAGAAAATTTATTATGCTGTAGGAATGCTGAGTTTATTTTTATGTATAAGAGCTGGTTTTCTTGTTCTAACGCATTTGAAAGCTCCAGTAGGAGCAATTAGTATTCCTGCTACAGGAATTCTTGCATTTTTGTCATACAGCAATGATTTGTTTTTCTCTGGTCATACAGGACTTCCATTTTTAGGTTTTCTTATTTTTGACAACAAGAAAATAAAATATTTTATGCTTTTTTCATCAATAATTCTTGCCATAACAAGCTTGCTAATGCATGTTCACTATTCAATAGACATCGCAAGTGCTTATTTCATAACTTATGGTATATATAAGATTGGAAACAAAATATTTCTTGACTGGAAGATATAAAAACAAAATTCAAACTTTTTTTCGCCAATCTACGTAACGATATCTGCCTGCAACTCTGCCGTGCCAGAGTTCTATTATTTTTACAAGAACCAAAGTAAGAAATATCATGACAGAAGCAGGAAACATCCATGCAAATAAGTTGTCAATCATGATTGTTGGACCTTTTATTAAAAATAAATAAAGACCTGATGCAACTGCAAAAATAAGCGCTGCAATAATTTCTGCATTTATATCCTGATTTAATAATTTATCAAGCATAAATGGAAAAAAACAACTCTAGTTTAAAAAATTATCTCAAAATTTCTCATGCAACTTCAATTTCCATTCTCCAAGTGTTATTCTCTCCTGTGAAATCAGCGCCAAGAACCTTCAGTGGGCGCTTAAAAAGAGGGCATTCAAGAACAAAGCTTTCAAATTCCCCGCCTTCACCTGCAACATGAATTTTATACTTCTCATGTATTTTTGTCACATCTTCTATAAATTTTTCATCAACAACTCTTCCCAACCAGGATGCATTCAATGGATAAGCTGCCACTCCAATTATTATAACTTTGAATTTGCTGTTTATTATATCTCTTAAATATTGGAATTCATCCTTATGCCACAATGGATTGACACATGCAATACCAAGATTGTCGCATATTTTCTGGATTCTTGAAGCCTGATATTGTGAATGTAATGCACCGGTAATTATTCCTTCTATTTTGTATTTCTTTACAGCATTTTTTATTGCATCTTGCAAATCTTTGAGCTCATCTTCCTTAACTCCCTTTGTTGTTGCAACCATCAAAGGCAATCCCATGACTTCTGCCTGCTTTTCTGTTTTTCCTATTGATGCAGTATGAAACATGTAGCTTTCAGGATTTTCTGAATGGATTGTTATAAGGCAAGCTATGTCATGGCCTGCTTTCTTAGCGAGATAAGTTGCCATTGTTGAATCTTTTCCGCCTGAGAACAAAACTCCAAGTTTCATGAAAATTACAAGATAGTCTGGTTTTTAAGATATTTTGTGTTGGTATATAAGTGTTGTGATAACATTTATATGAAATCTATATAAGATTAGAGTATAATTGGATATTCATGTATTTTGCTAGCTAATCCTTTTTTCCGTGTGCAATGCTTTCATTAAAGCCGGCAGAACTTATCTCAATAAAATCAGCTTTTCCTATAAGATTGTTCATCTCTTTTGCTCCAATATAAGTCATTCCAGAAGCAAAACTTCCGAGAAAATCTCTGACTATTGGTTCTATTGGTCCTTTGCAAGGAACAAGAGTTTTTTCCCCTTCAACACTTATTACTTCTGGCTTTTCTCCATCTAATTCTTTCTTTTTTATAGTCATATCATAACTGGCAGAACCCCTATAAATCTTGAGCTTTTGTCCATCTTTTTCAATAATTTCTCCAGGAGTTTCATCTGTTCCTGCAAAAATGCTTCCGCACATTACAGTATCTGCACCAGCACCAATTGCTTTTACAACATCTGCAGGTCTTCTTATCCCACTATCTGCACAAATAGGTATTTCCCCCTTGATTGCCTCATAAACATCCATTATAGCTGTAATTTGGGGTATTCCCGCTCCTGCTTTTAATCTTGTTGTACATAAACTGCCTGCCCCTATTCCAACTTTCACAGCATCTGCGCCTTTACTTAAAAAATATTCTGCAGCGTCCTTTGTTGCGATATTTCCTGCCATAATATCAACATTTGGATATTTTTCTTTAAGATGTTCAAGCGTTTTTCCTGCATATTTTGAATGCCCGTGTGCAATATCTATGACAAGAATGTTTACTCCTGCAGAAACTAGCGCCTCTGCACGTTCTTCAACATCTTTCACTCCGATTGCAGCTGCACAGATTAAATTCTCTGCCTTGACTTTTCTGACTTCATTTGCTTGCTGCTCTATTGTCATGAACCTATGCAAAACTCCCAAACCCCCTAACTTTCCCAAGGCAATTGCCATTCTTGACTCGCAAACAGTATCCATATTTGCAGCAACAAGAGGAATATCTATAGAGTAATTTCTTGTAACTCTTGTCTTGAAAGAAACATCTTTTCGCGAAAGAATTTTGTTGTATTTTGGAACAATAAGAACATCATCATAAGAATATCCTTTTCCTATTATTCGTGCCATACCATAGGATTACAATTTTTTCCAGTATTTATAGGTTGTTATAAAAAATATTATATTTAGTCAGCCATGTCGCCAAGAGGCTTGTCAAACTTTTCATTAATCTCATAAAGCCTTTCTTCTTGCTCTTCATCAAGGTTTTCAATTTGCTCTTCAAGCTCTTTTTTTAGCTCTGCATAAGGGTCAGGGTTGTTTTTAAAATAAGTTTCATTCATCCAGATGTCAAAATCATTGAACTGGCTCTGTTGTTCCAACCAAACCTTGTTTTGATGGTCAAGATGAAGCAAAGGAGAAAATGAAACAATCCTGTCATCTTTTTTTGTCCCGACAAAATCAGTGAATGAAATCTTTGTCTTGCTGTTGTCTTTGCTGAAGTAATCAACAAGCTTTTCATAAAGCTCTCGGATTTTGTCTGTTATATTGAATTTTCTGTGGGGCATGGAAACATCGACTTCCCTGAGCGCGTTCTTGTTCACAATTTCTTTTTTTATTCTTCTGTTTTCTGTTATAATTGCCTTGTTAAGGGAATCCATAAGCTCCTGCAAAGTAACTCTTTTGAATCTTGGCATAGGGCTTTTTGGAACAAGCTCTGGAATGAATTCATCAAGCTCAATCCTCTCCATTTCATATTTTTTCTCCTCTTTTCTCCCAAACAAGATGTCGTCAATTGATTTTATGTATTTGTTGAGAAGAATTTCTGATTTAATTCTCAAAAGAAGAGCTGCTGCAAGAAGAACTTTGCTTGAAACAAAGAAATCAGCCTCTTCAAGGCTCTTTATCTTGTCAAGATATTTGTCTGTGAGGGTAACTATGTTTATGTTCCATGGGTCAAGCTGCTCTGTATTGATAAGATCATAAATGATTTCCTGCCAGCCGATTTCCCTGCTGAAAAGCAAGTCGTGAATTTGCTCCTGCTTTACAGAAGGCTGGGCAGTTTTTTCAACTTCCCCATCTTTTTGCACTCTTTTTTCCATGTAATCAATATAATAAACAGGAACTTATAAATTCTATTAAGCTGAAATATAATTGTGTAGTGCCTAACTTAAATATGTTGTAGTACCTACATATAGCTCTGCACGGAAATAGGCTTAGATTTCGTGCAAAGTCACCTACATATATTCAGTGTAGTGCCTGAAATGTTTATTTGTAGTACCTAAAGAACCCAGATACAGAATTAATTAATTACTACTCTAGGTTAATCAATGGATGTCATTTTTCAAGAGTAACAGAGACGAAACATTTAAATATGAGCAGGACGTCAGGTTTTTATCACCTCTTTTTCCCCAGGAGACGCTTCAGACCACACTAATTTAAGAGGCCTGAAGCACTCCCGAGGGTTCATAATCGATTTAGAAAAAATTGATATTGCGGGCTTATTAAGATTCAGTATTTTTATTGATTGCTTGCCCGCGTGATTTTTTATCACAACAAAATTTTAATACATTCAATTTAGAAAATAATAATGACAGAAAGCCATTATTCTGAAGCAGAACGCAGAGATTTTAGCAATATAATAGAAGCAACTGAAAAATGCTATGCTGCACAAGTAAAACAAGGTTATTGGTGGTATACTAATTGCACAAAAGATGAGCTCGAAAAAGTTAAACAAAAAGTGGTTGCAGATGGTCTCGAATTTATTGTTGGGAACACTGCTTTTGAGAATTTAATTAAAGGTAAAACGATGAAAGGAAAATGCGCTGTTTTAGTAAGGAAAAAAAGAAGAGAGAGTAGATATCCGTAAATAACATCTTTCATAACAATTAATCTTTTAAGCTTGGATTTTTTCTTTATATCTATGTCAGACTCTTTAGAAGAAGTTGCCCATTGGAAATTGAGAATTAAAGAGGATGCATTGAAGGGGCTAATGATAGGAGTTAGAAACACTGCAAAAGCTTTTCTAGAAGATAAGACTGTAGTTGAAGTTAAAAGAATAGATATAGAAGCAGATTCACATAGAATAGACAGTACAATTGATATAGGAATATATGTAAAAAAGAAAGTTGGTGAAGTATATCCTGCTAATCTTGTAGGAATGATAGCACATGATATAAATAACCGGTTTGGCGCTCTTGTTTATCAAGAATATAGAAGAGAAGATTTTACTTCTTCCCCGTAAATTCAGAGTAATGGCATTTTCCGCAGTAAGCTCTTCCTTGTGAGATCATAAGGAAAACTCCTGGTCCGCATCTTGGGCAGAAACGCTCACGCTTAACAACATCGCCTTCAATTTTGTACTTAGTATATTTCTTGCTTGTTGGCTTGTTCTTGTGCGGTTTTTTTCCTTTCTTTTTTTCTTTTGCCATTTTTTATTTTTGTTAATTATTTATTTTGCAGGAGCTGCTTTTTCCTTAACAGCGCCTTCTTTTTTCTTCTTGACTTCAACTATGTTTTTTTCTTTCTCAGAAGTGTAAACATTTGCCTCTATTGTGAATGTCTTTTTCCCAAAATTTCCTCTTATATTCTTTATTTTTATATTTTCCACAGGAGAGGAGAACTTTTTTGAAATTACTTCAAGAATCTGGACTCTGCTTGGGTTTATTTCTGATTCTACAGTGCCCTTGACTTCTTTTCTTCCGAAAAGAGGGTTATTTTTTTCTTCAAGAATTTTAATTTCCATTTTATTTTTATGTTTGCTTATCTTGTCTTAATTGCAAAGTTTCCCTTGTCCTTTATGTTTAGTTTTTTTGCAATCTCTGATTTTTCAGGATTCAATACCTGAATTCTTCCCTTGAAACCTTCTATTGATTCTTTTGAGCCGCATTTAGGGCATTTTTCTCCTTCATAAATTGAATTGCAAACTCTACATGCTTTTTGTTTAGGCATCTTGAACTGCTCCTTCTATACCAGATGTTGGATTATTTAATTTTAACGCTGTTTTTTCACTTGGAAATCTCTTTGTGTATGCTTCAAATATATAAGGAAAACATTCTTCTTCTGTTGGATATAACTTTTTTAATCTTGCAACTTCTTCTTCAGGCAATTGGCTTGCATAGAATCTGACTCCCTGTTCAAGTCCTGTCATTTTACTTCTTTCCCCCTTTCTTTGCAGCTTTTGCTTCTTCTCTTTCTGTTTTTTTATTTTCCTTTTCTTTCTTCATAGAATCTTCTTTTATCCATTCAAGCTTTCCCAATCCAGGCTGCCTCATTGTCAATCCTATTTTTGGCTCATCGCCTTTGTGACTTATAGCAACAATTCTTGCTAGGCACAAATCCCCTGATTTGAGAACTTTTTTGCTTGATTTTCCAGTAAGAGTATTTGTCTTTGAAAAACTGACGTAATCTTCCATTGTTTGGCTTATATGTATCATGCCCCTCATGCTTCCCATATCAATGAAAGCGCCGAAGTTTGTTATCTCAGATATTGTTCCAAAAATAAGTTCATGCAGTTCAGGCTTCCATGTCAAAAGAGTGAATGTTGAATTGTAATAGGCTGCGCCGTCGCCAGGAATAAGAATTCCCTCGCCAACACGCAAAACATCTATGACAGAAATTACTTTTCCCAATTCCTTGTCATAATAATTAGCATAGCTTTCTCTCAACTGCTTTTCAACAGCCTCTATAGTAGGAATTCCGAATAGCTTTGGTTCAACACGTATATAGTCTTCAACTTCTGTAAGATAGAACATTTTTAGCTTGTTTTGCTTTTTTTACCTGTTTGAAATAGTAAAAATCGGTTTAAAAAGCTTATTATATAATTTCAAGTTTTTTTCTTCCTCGAATAATCATCTTTGAATTCCTTATTTTCTTTTGCAAGCCCTTGTCAAGAGTCGCCACGATTGCTGTCGGGTTTTTTCTGGCGAAAGAGATTATTGCATTGTCTGCATCTTTTCCTGGCATTTCCAGCAATTCAAATTCATTTTTATTAAGAATTCTGAGCGCAAGCTCTGCTCCAAGGCCTTTCAGCTCTTTTATTGTCTGTTCTGGAACAATAATATGAAGTCCCTTGTCCTGTATTTCGTCAAAAAAATCTATTTTCTGGGCAACAGCTGTAATAATAAAGCTTGTGTCAAGTATTATATTTTTCATAAATATTTCAGCAGATTATTGTATAAAAACTTAACATCTTAACATTTATTAATATAATTCTGCAACATATATAATGCAAGAGAGGGATAACATTCTAAGAATTTTTCAGGAGACCAAGGTCGCTGTTGAAAGAGATGATTCTGCAGCAATTCACAGCCTGAGCAATCAGACAAACAATACAGCTGCGCTTACAAACGACCCTGACAACATCGCTGCTGCAGTTGTTGTATATGCTTTGAGTAATATTGTTGAAAGAAAAGATTATTACTCAAGGGCGCAGGGATGGAAAAAGTTCTATGATTCATATCTTCTCACAATTGACAAAATAATTGATGCAATAGAGAACAGGGATGATGGTGCTTACAGGGAAAACATAAAAGTCATAAGAGGCGCAATAGAAAAACTTTCTGGAAAATTAAGGGATTACATCCAGGATGTATTCAGAAGAACAAGTATCAACAGGGCCTCAAAACTTTATGAGCACGGGCTTTCAATGGAAAAAACATCAAAGCTTTTGGGAGTTTCAATGTTTGAGCTCGCAGAATATGCAGGGGCAAAGCAGCTTGGAGATGTTCCCCAAGCAAGAACAATGGATGTCAGGGAAAGAATTAAACTTGCAGTGGATTTTTTCAAATGAGCCGCGAACCAGTCAACATCGAAAAGCCGAAATATCTGCCAATAACAAAGAAGGCAATTCTTTTTGACTCTGGACCAATAATAAGCTTCGCGATGAATGGAATGACAGGAGTTTTTCGCGAATTAAAAAAGATTTTCAGGGGAAAATTCATAATAACAAATGAAGTCAAGAGTGAGGTAATTGATGTTCCCTTAAGGATAAAAAGATTTGAGCTTGAAGCATTGATGATAAAAAGACTTCTTGATGAAGGGGTTTTTGAGCTGCCAACTTCGCTTGATGTCAAGGATTCTGAAATTGAAAAAATAGATCAGGAATTTCTCAATACCGCAAACTCAACTTTCAATGGTGATGGAAAGGACATACATATTCTGGACCATGGAGAATCCTCATGCCTTGCATTGAGCAAAATCCTGAATGAAAAAGGAGTGAAAAACATAATAGCAATTGATGAGAGAACAACAAGACTTCTAGTTGAAAAGCCCGACAATCTTAAGGAACTTTTTGAGGAAAGATTTCACACAAAAATAAAAATGGATTCAGAAAAAACAAAAATGTTTACCAATTTCAAGATCATCCGCTCCCCTGAGCTTGCATATGTTGCATACAAAAATAACCTTCTTGGAATAAAAGACGGAAAAACAATCCTTGATGCTGTTCTTTATTCAATGAAATTCAAGGGAGCTTCGATTTCCGGCGAGGAAATCGAGCAGATAAAAAGCATTGGATAAAAGCTTTTAAAAATCAATTACTTCTTCTAAAAATAAGGGTGCGTAGGCTAGTGGTAGACTACCTGGCTCCAGCCCAGGAGATGGGGGTTCGATTCCCTCCGTGCCCATTTTCTAACACAAGTATAACAATTCTTATAAGTAACAATTTTATTTTTGAGAAATGAAAACACTTGAAGTTGTTGCAGCTGTTATTGAAAAAGATGGAAAATTTTTAGTAGCGCAAAAACCATCAAATCATGCGGTTATCCCAAATAAATGGGAATTTCCCGGCGGAAGAACAGATGGTCAAGCTCATAATGTAGCATTGAAACGTGAGTTAAGAGAAGAAATGGATGGTTTTGAAGTTGATATTGAAAGGTTTTTAGGAAAATATACTCACTCTTATGATGGAAAGACAATGATTGAATTATATGCCTATCTATGCTATCCAAAAAATGAGCCAAGATGCCTGGAGCATCAGAAAATTGCATGGGTTGATCCAAGAAATTTATTATTCTATGATATGGCTCACATTGATATGGAAATTGTCAGAACAGCATTAGTAAGAAAAACTCAGTATCCAAAAAGTTCTTAAATCAATTTTATTTGAATCAGCTATGGCATCATATCCACCAGGACCCCAGAAAGTCAAGATAGACTACAACATAGACAGAAAAGCCTATGATGACTTTGTAAGGACATGCAGCAGAAAGGGAATGGCACCTCAGGTAATCTTGGAACAGGCAATGAGAAAATACGCACAGACAGGACAAATTTAAGCAGTTGACAAATTCAACATTCATAAACTTCTTAAAGCCATTTTTCGATAGATAAAAATAAAAGAGGATTAACATAAATAATAATGAGCTATGATGGTTCGCATCTTGTATGCGAAAAACACGAAATCGCAACAATATACTGCACAATAAATAAAGAATGGGTTTGTGTTGAATGTGAAATTGAGAAAAAAAGTAAATCATGGTAAATAAAAAATAAAATGTGGAATCAAATCAAAACAGTCTTGCTGCTAGGAATACTTACTGCAATACTATTACTAATAGGGGGATTTTTCGGGACAACAGGACTTACTATAGCTATTATTATAGTTGTTCTTATGAATTCCATAACATATTTCTTTTCTGACAAGATTGCCCTTATGATGTACAGGGCAAAGCTATTGAAGAAAACAGAATATCCGTGGCTTCATGCGATGGTGAAAGATTTGGCAAAGAAATCAGGAATACCCGAGCCAAAGGGAATTTACATAATACCTACTGAACAAGCAAATGCTTTCTGTGCTGGTCGCGGGCCAAAGCACTATGTTGTAGCATGTACAGAAGGAATTCTTAAAATTCTTGACAAAGACGAACTAAAAGGAGTTTTAAGCCATGAATTAAGCCATGCAAAGAACAGAGATGTTCTTATTGCAACAGTTGCAGCAACAATTGCTGGTGTTATTTCTTATCTTGCTCAGATGGCGCAGTTCGCCGCGATTTTTGGAGGAATGGGAAGAAACAGCAATAATAACAATAATTCAGGAGGAATGATTGAGCTTCTTGTTCTGGCAATTCTTACACCAATTATTGCTTTAATTATTCAGCTTTCAATCTCAAGAAGCAGAGAATACATGGCAGACGAAAGCGGGGCAAAACTTCTCAATGACGGAAAGCCTTTGGCAATTGCTCTGGAAAAAATAGATAGTTCTGTAAAACAAAAGCCAATGAAATTTGGAAACAAGGCTGCAAGCACTCTGTTTATTGAAAATCCTTTTCAAGGCAGCGCACTTTTGAACCTTTTTTCAACCCATCCACCTACTGCTGAAAGAATAAGAAGACTGAAGGAAATGAAGTTCTGAGAAATAAAAGCTTTTAAATCTCTAAACACCTCTGAAAAGCATTAAAATGTGCAGATTAAAATTGTTTTTCATTGGGTTAATCTTCTCTTTATTCGGCATTTTGTTTATTGTTCAATTAGTCAGTGCAACAGGCCCAAATATATTCCCAGGGATATTTTATGATAATGTAACAAATATAACAATAACAATCGGGCAGAACAACTCAATAACTAATTTTTATATGAATACTTCAAATTCTTATTTCGATAATCAAAGTATTGTTTTTTCAACTAATTCTGGAAGTGCAACACAAAAATTTACAGTTTCTAGTATGCTTGGTTCTGTTGACGGGCAAGTAAGCATACAAAAAGGTATGCAAATACCTAAATTCCTAAGTATGAATCTTCATCCTCTTTCTCCATGGGATGCTTATCTTCCAGAAGCTCTTTCAGGGTATAACTTAACAATAAGTCAAATAAACAATGATTGCATAACAAACAACTGTTCAATATTCAACCAATATCTAATTAATGATAACATAATCATTCCATCAAAAACAAATCTTATATTCACAAAAAATAGCACAAATTACAGTTTCGCAAATGATTATGGTTATGATAATATAAGCAGTTATCAAAGTAGTATAAGCCAAATAATAACTGATAGCATAATGCAAATGAACATATCAAATATAATATCAGACATGCTGCCAATGATAACAAATAACTTGACATATTACAATGTAGATGTTTCACAACTTCTTCTAAGTGCAATTAATTCTAATTATAGAGTGAGTTATATAAATCTCTCAAAAATCAACTTTAAAAATGGTAGTTATACTATTCCTATTACAATAGCTAATGGAACTAATTCAATCATAAAAAATATTTTAGTAAAACTTCAGGACATTTCAAACACAACTCAAATAGCAGATACAACTCCACCAGTCATAACAGTAATTTCTCCAAATAATAATGAATTATTTAATGTTTCAAATGTTACTCTTGACATAAATACAAGTGAAGATGCAAGTGGGTGGTACAATTTGAATGGAACAAATGTTTCTATGACAAGAACTTCCCCTACTTCGTTTGAAAATGATTTATCTCTTTCAGATGGAAATTATGTTGTGATTTTCTATGCAGAAGATTTATCAGGGAATATTGGACAAACAACAACAAACTTTAACATAAACACAACAATAATTTCCAGTAATAATATAGGAACTAATAATAATAGTAATAGTAGTAATAATGGAAATAATGGTGGATCTTCTGGAGGAGATAGTAATGGAGGAAGTTCTGGTGGTGGAGGCGGTGGTGGAGGAAGTAGTGGAGGTCACAGTTCTTATGTAAATACACCTCTTAGCAATTCTTTGCCTAATCAAAATGCAAACCCCCAAACAGGAACAATAACTGCACAAGCAACAGCTCCATTAAACAGCAAGAACAGCTCATTTGATATAACTGGAGTTTTAGTTATTCTGGGGATATTCGCCGGACTTGGCATTTTTTTAGCTATAATAACTTTTTCATTAAATCATAAAAAAATTAGAAATGAAAAATTATAGGAATATAAGGTCAAAAGTAATTGGTCTGGGTATTGCTGCTATGGCTACTGCTTTCGCATCTTGCAAAGATGTACCATTTATGCCAAGATGGGATACTGATTTTTACATGCCTTTGAGCACAAGAGCAATTTATCTCAAGGATTATTTTCAATTTGGATTTATACCTTCAGGAATTTCAGCAAATGTAAGCTTTTCTCCTGAAAAGCAGGAACTTCCAGGAGTAGTCAGAGATGCTTTAAAAAATATAGAAACAAATTCTACAAGAGCAAGAACAGTTCTGACCCTAAACTTATCAAAAAGTACTCCAATAACAACAAGTGATACAATATTAATAACAAAAGATTCTGCAAGTCTTACAAATCCTGGCTTGGAAGATATTGTCTTTCCAGTAAATCTAGGCAGTAATGATACTTTAGTAACAGATTCTATACAATTAACTATGCCTTCAATTAGGATGCTGCAAGATGCAGCATATAATGGGTCTCCATTATGGGTTCAAATGAGAGGTTATGTAAGCAATGATAGTAGTTATTCTATCCCAATAAATGCCTCAGACTCTATTACTGCAAAATTATCAATAACAGCTAGAATTTTTATATCAGAGAGAGGTGGTGGAAAACCATGAAGAAGATTTTACTGGGGTTAGTTAGTCTTCTACTCCCAACAGTACTTAATGCACAACTCCCAAATCCATCGACTCGTGCTCTTGGAATGGATGGAGCATATACTTCAATAGCTCAAGGTTATGAATCCACATTTTGGAACCCAGCAATGTTGGCAACAGAAGGTAGACCTAAATTTAGTATTAGTCTGCCTCATGGAGATTTAGAAATAGGTAGTAATATCTATAATTTTTCTGATTTTGGAAAATATGCAAATCATTACCTAAGTGACTCAGATAAGCAAACTTTGTTGAGTAAACTAGAACCAGGTCTACCACTTAGAATCCATACAGAATTTGGTGTTGTACCTTTTGGATTATCAATCGGTCAATTTGCTATGGCAATTGGCACATATGGCGAAGGTAATGCGTCAATTAGTAATGATGCTATGCAATTGTTATTGTATGGTAACTCTACTCTCAGTAATCCAAATCAATTATTTACTGCTAACGGATCAAGAGGAAATGGGTTAGTTGCAACAACCGCTGCAGTAAGTTTTGCATTACCATTCTCTTTACGAAACAATCGCTTATCTTTTGGTATTACAGGCAAGTATACAATTGGTCACTTCCTGGCTTCTGTAGAGGATTTTGGTTCGAATATAAACACAAATCCTTCATTTCATATAACAGAAGCAGCACAAGCTATTTATACAAATTATAGTAGTGATTGCAAAAGTATCAATCCATTTAGTAATAGTGATTGTGGGGGTATGGCAGGAAGAGGCATAAGTGCAGATTTTGGAGTTACTTTGCAGATTCCAAATAGGGATATAACAATTTCAGCTGTTTTAGTCAATGGTCTTGGTAGTATGACTTGGAACCAAAATCGTTTTGTTTATAAGCGCACAAAATGCCAGATAGATTATATGTCATCAGATAATTTTATTAAGACATGCACTGATTCAACAAAACTAACAACAGAAGAATCAATCAATGCCGATTCACAGGCACGTGTTTTTCGTGATTCTTTGTTGCATAACTCAAATTTCTCTAGATTAATCCGGACCGGATTTGCACTTAAAAAGAAGAATCTTACTATAGGTAGTACAATGCAGTTTAGATTGGGTAAAGGATTTGATGAACAACCGGAACAACTTATTTCTGCTGGTTTGGAATACAATATTTTAGGTTTTCTACCAGTTAGAATTGGGTCTTCATGGGATTTTAATAAAACCAAAACTTTTTCAGCAGGTACAGGACTTAAGATTTCAAGAGTAAATGTTGATGTTTCTATAACAAGTATCTCTGGACCATCTTATTCAGGACTACGATTAGGAGCTGGTACCAGTCTTATATGGTAAAGAATTGCTGCGTCTCTAAGTAAAAAAGAAGTATTATTATGTACAACAAAAATTTATAAATGTTTAAGAACTCTTTAAAAAGAATTAAAATGAACAACTCCAAATTATTTCTTGTTGGAGTGATGATATCTTTATTTGTTATTGTCGCTCTTGTCCCTTCTCTAAATGCTATTTCTTCTAGCGATATTAATCAGTTTCTTCAGGAAAGTGTCACAAATCTTACAGTAACAATACACCAAAATGATGCACAAGCAAATTTATACTTAAATACAAAAGGAACATCTTTTGACCGGCAGATAATAACTTCAAATAATATCAATATTACAGATTTGCTGAATAAATTAGGAGAAACTTCTCTATGCAATAAACTACCTTTTAATTGTACTAATTTTAGTCTAACTTTTAATATTTCCGATGTCCTTAATGGAGTTAATTGGTCCATAGGAATAACAAAAGGATCAAACATAACTCAATTAAGTAATTTATCAACTTCAGAAAATGTTCCTCTTGAAATGATTAGTTCTGGTTGGCCGGATATAAGGTCAATTAACTTCTCAAACATAACGACCATCACAGAGATTAACAATTATCTAGCGGCACATTCTCTTAATTATACTTTTGACAGAAATATAACTTTCACAAAACAGGGGACAGATTACATTTTATGGAATAGCGACGGGTATGGGGATCTTGGTTCTGCAACAAAAGATAATATAAGAAAGATAATAAGTGATGATGTTGAAAGCATGACAATCCAGCAAATTGTTGATAAAGCAATTCCTGTGTTAAACAATTTGTCAAATGGAAGCGGAGATACTCTTAACAGTTTATTGAATGGAACTAACTTGAATTTCATAGTAACTGCAGTTGATCTTTCAAAGGTTAATTTAGAGGATGGAAATTATGTTGTTCCTATTACAATTAGTGATGGGACAAATGCTTACACAAAGAAAATCTACTTAGTTTTGCAGGGAATTAAAAACATAGGAACTGATAATTCAACTGGAGGTGTTTATGAATCAAGCAACCCAGAAATTCAGAATTATCTTAATAATATAATAGGATTCAATGATGGAGCAGTAACTGTTTCATTATTTGATGATGGTTCAAATTATCCATCAATTTCAGGAACTGTTATTAAATATCTAGATTTTACATTCACTCAGGGGATAACTGGAAGTGCAATAATTAACTTTAAAATTCCTAATTACAAAAACATTGATCCAACAAGAATAGTTTTATACCATTTTGATGGAACAAATTGGAATCAATTATCAACACATTATAACGGTTTAGATAGCAGCAAAAATTATTTATTTGATGCAACAACAACAAGCTTCTCACCATTTGCAATAGTTGAAACAGTTGCACCCATTGCAATAGCGCCAGCAATAGGTAATAATGGCGGAGTTTATGGAGGAACATTTGTAACAGCACCTATAGCAACAACTCCGGCTGTAACTACACCTACAGCTAATACTCCAACAACACCAACAGCAACAGGATTCAACTTCTTCAGGGCACTTGGTGCAGTCGTGGGAGCTCCTAACAGCACAGGAACAGGCATTGTAGTCTTTATTGTGGTTATCTTTATTGTTGGCGGAGTAATTACAGTATTTGTAATGAATAGGAAGCCATCAAAGAAGAAAGCAGAAAAAGACGAAGAATAATTCTACAATTTCCCAACTCTTCCAAACTCATAAACCTTGTCGTCGCCGATGACATAAACCTTGAACTTCAAGATATCTTTTCTGGGAATTATTGAGAAAGAGTCAAGATGAGATTCTTTGTACTCATTTACAGGGGTTCCTTCATAGAAGCCAACAAAACTTGGAACAACAATGAATGTTTTTCCTTTAATTTTTCCGACAAGGAAGCACTTGTAATCCTCTTTTTTAACCCCTGGCTTTTCTGCAAGCGTGACAGATGGATGCCTATGGCCTGAAACAACAATATTTATTTTTTTGTCGAAAACTTCTGGATAAGAAATATGACCGTGAAGAAATGCCAAATCCCCCTCAATGTAATAATTTTTCAAGGGCAAACCAAGCTGCGAAGTGTCATGGTTTCCCTTTATTATTATAATGTCTTTTTCATTGACATATTCATGAAGAAACTCAAGAATTTTGTTGAAGTTCTTTTTTTCAGCGTATTCCCAGCTGAACATATGTTTGACATCTCCGATAAAAATCACTTTCTTGATTTTCCATGAACTTTCCTCAATTTTTTTTATGATTTTCTTTAAGTCCTCTATAACCTCCTTGACCTGCTGTTCTGGAACAAGAATTCCTGATTCAATCAGAGCTTCCTCATATCCAATATGCAAATCTCCTATTACAAGAATGCCTTCTTTTGGGAAGAAAAGGCATTTGTCAATTAACTCGTAGCGTGATTGTAGTTGTGCCATTTTATTATCTTATTTTTAAAATATAAATCCTTAAAAACTCATCGGAATTATTATCATTAATGGATATGTATTTGGACGGAGAATTTTACACTCCAGTTGCCTTTGATTCTTACAACGGGGTTTTATATTTCGCGCTTTTACCTATTGATTTAATGATGATAGAAGATTGTGTTAATGAAAAGGAAGGTGAGTTAGAGAGTTTGATAATTAGTAGTCAAGATATAGGAGATGCAGGAGAAAGAGTTTCTATAAAAGTTTAATCATTAATTTCTCCCTTCTTTATCACATTCTGCATGTGAAGCTGATGCATTCTTCGCAAAAATGCCTGTTTGTCTTCAATCCTTATTAAATCAGAATGGCCCTGAAGGATAAGATTAAGAGCAAACGGAGAAGGAATAGGAGTTTCAATCATCTTTATTTTTACTTTTCCTTGCTCTATCCAATGAAGAATTAGTTTTGCGCTTTCAACATCCATCAAATCCTCGAAAATCTCACGCCTTGCTTCTCGCAAAATGGGAAATTCATTGCTGATTTTCTTCACAGCTGCAAGAAGGAAATGGGATTTCATCTGCTGCTTTCCAACTGTTCTTCTTACTCCTTTGTAATTTCGCAGGATCATTAAAGCACGGGTTGCACAGTGACGAAAACGCCTTGCCAAAACATCTGTCCTGTCGATTGCTTCTTTAAGATATTTTTCAAGATTTTTTTCCTTTAATTCAGCTAAAGCACGAGTTATGATCATGTTTTCCCCTGAAAGGAAGAATCCATTATCAGAGATGCCAACTTGGATGTCCCTGCCTCCTAAAGCCCCTATCATGTATCCTATAGCCCTTGAGAGAGCATCATTTACTCTTCTGCCATAAAGAGTGTGGAATAAAAGATATTTTTTGTCATTATCTACAAATTTTTCAACAATTATTGTGCTTTCATCTGGAATTTCAAGGAAACTATACTGTTCTAGAAAATAATTGTAAATTGATTCTGCTGTTTCTTCAGGAACATAAAGATATCCTCTGATAAATTCAAGAATTTGTTTTTTTGGCTGCTTTGATTTCAGCTTTTTGTTCATGAGCGTACGAAATTGGTTTATTTCAAGGGCAGAATCAAAGCTTAAAGGAAGCATCTCTGAAAACCAAGATGGAATTGTTGGACTCTTTCTTACTTCTGAAGCAACATAAAGATTCATTCCTCTTGTATATCTGTTAAGATATTTTTTTCCTCCAAGGACAAAAACATCTCCTGCCCTCATCCTGGAAAGAAATGTTTCATCAATCATCCCAACAACTTCATCTGTTCCAGCTACTTTTACTTTGATAAAAGACTCTTCAGGAATTGTTCCAATGTTTGTTAAGTAAAGCACACGAGCCATCATTCCTCTTTTTCCTATTTCCTTTGTCTCCTTGTCATACCAGATTTTTGCATAAACATGATTTTTTTCAAGCGCATATTCTCCTGACAAATAACTTATGACATCCATAAAATCAGAACGTGTCAAGTCTGAGTAACAATAGCTTTTTCTTAGCAAATTGAAAAGCTCCTGCTCTTTCCAAACTTTATAGATTGCCATTCCAAATATTTGCTGGGAGAGAACATCAAGGCAGTTTCTTGGAAAACGGATTTTGTTTATTTTTCTTTCAACCATTTCTTTCTGAATAACGGCGCATTCAACAAGATCATCTCGGTCAAGAATAATGAATCTTCCTTTCGCCATGCTGTGAAGCTGATGACCTGCACGTCCGAGACGCTGCAATGCACGCGAACTGCTTTTTGGAGAACCTAACATTATAACCAAATCAATAAAACCAATATCAATTCCCAGTTCAAGAGATGTTGAGCATACGACAACTTTCAGTTTTCCTTGTCTAAGGCGTTCTTCAATATCATATCTGTGCGCCTTGCTGAGCGAAGAGTGATGCGCAGCTATGTTTTCATCTCCATAAACTGTTGGATATCTTTCTTTCAGAAAATTAACAACACGCTCTGTTGCAGAACGCGTGTTTGTGAAAATCAATGTTGTTTTATGTTCCTGAACAAGCTTTGATACAAGATCATACATCTTAAGACTAAGTCCTTCATCTTCAACAACGTTTTTTACAGGAGAAAGGACCTGGATATCAATCTTTTTTTCAAGATTTATTTTTGCAATTGAAACTTCACGATCATCTGAAATACCGACGAGAAATCGTGCAACTTCTGGCATTGGTTCTATTGTTGCGCTGAGACCAATTTTAACAGGCCAGCTTGTGCTTACTTCATTCAGCCTTTCAAGCGTAATGCTAAGATATGCTCCACGCTTGTTGTCAAGAGAATGAATTTCATCTACAATGCAGAACTCAACTTCGCGAAGATTTTCTATGAAATTCTTGCTGGTAAGAATTATTGCAAGAGATTCAGGAGTTGTTACAAGAATATGAGGCGGATTTTTCAGCATTTTTGACTTTTCTGCAGCTGTTGTATCTCCTGTTCTGAGTGCAATCCTGATTTTCTGGAATTTTATTCCCTTTTTTTCAGCGAGTGCTTCGATATCATGCAAAGGTTCAATAAGATTTTTGTGAATATCATTGCTCAATGCTTTCAATGGGCTTGTATAAACAGCGTAGATCTTGTTCTTCAGCTCGTTTTTTTCTGCAAGAATTATCAAATGATTAAGAATAGAAAGAAAAGCTGTAAGTGTTTTTGTTCCGCCCGTTTCTGCAGAAATAAGAATGTTTTTTCTTTTCCAAATGTTGAGAACGCCATATTTTTGTGTTAATGAAAACTCCCAGAATTTTGAAAAAAACCATTCAGTAACAAGGGGATGAAGAATTTCCTTTATTTCAGCAACAGTGTTCTGCTTAGCTTCGATTATTTTTGTCATGTTTTATTTTTTCAAACAAGCTAGGAATGATATTAATAATATGATATTAAATAACTTATGCACGACAGATTTTGGGATAAAATTACCTTCTTTTTCTCTTGTAATATGCCTTTTCAGTCACGATAAGGTAAATTATTTCTGGAATTCCAAGAAGATTCACTATTAAAAATACAATAAACCACACAATATGATTCATTCTGGCAGATCTCCATAATGCAAGAGCTTTCCAGACAACTGTCCATATTACAACAAGCACGAAAAGAAGCACAAGCATTCCAACAGACATCCCAATATTGGATGCAATCATGTCTAATGTTGTAGCCATAGACAGAATAAGCTGCCCGAGTTTATAAACTTTGCAAAAAATATATTGAGAAAATGTCTTTACAATTGTATATTCATGTTATTATATATCAGTAAGTATAAATCTTTAAATACTTCCCGAAGTTCTGGTCTTCAATTATACAAGCTCTTGGGATAAAAGAGTGTTGCATATACAATAGGTTGTATACAATGAACTGCCCATATTGCGGTGGAGATTCCAAGGTTACGGACAAGAGAGGCTCTCCTGAGGGAACGAGAAGGCGTCGTGAGTGCTTGAGATGTAAAAAGAGGTTTACCACTTACGAAAGATTGAGCCACGGCGATTTTTTTATAATTAAGAAAGATGGGCGCAGGGAGAAATATTCAAGGGAAAAGCTTGAAACCGGAGTTGAAAGGGCGTTTGAAAAGCGGCCTGTTGCAAAGGAAAAGATAACAAAAATGATAAACGAGATTGAAGAGCAGCTTGGAAAACTTGGAAAAAAAGAGGTTAAGAGTGCGTTCATTGGCGAGTTAGTCATGAAAAAAATAAAAAAGCTTGACAATGTTGCCTACATCAGATTTGCTTCTGTTTACCGTGATTTTCAGGACATAAAAGATTTCAAAAAGGAGCTGAAGGAACTGTAAAATGGGAACTATTAACTATTCTCGCCAAGAAATAAGAGTATATGACAAAGAAAGGCATGTTTCTGTTGAAGAAGCAAATGAATTATTAGGAAAAAATGATTTGTCTCCAGAATTATTAAAAACAGCAATGGAAACTGGGTTGATAAGAATATATAAATTCAATGGTGGCAAATACCTTGACAGACTTGATATAGGTAGGGTTTATGAGAAACCTGTCACAGAAAAAAAAGGTCTTTCTATAGAAAGATTTTTTACAAGACAAGGAGAAAGTCCTTTAGAAACAGAAAAATATTCACAAAAACATTTAGAAATAAAGACCAAGGATGGAAAAGTTATTTTTGAAATTGATGCAGAGTTCCCTGAATCATGGGATGAAAATTCTGCAAGAATAGTTGCTCAGAAATATTTCTTCAGACCCGTAGAATCAGAATGGCAGGAAAGAATAAAAAATAAAACTGGCTTTCCTGGGGAAAACTCATTGAAGCACTTAATTTCCAGAGTTACAAATTTTTTTGCGGATGAAGGAGAAAAAAGAGGCTATTTTGCAACTCCTGAAGACAAAAGTGCATTTAGGGATGAGCTATTGTGGTTACAGCTTCATAGAAGGGGCGCATTCAATTCTCCAGTACAGTTCAATGCAGGAATTTTTAATGAATACGGAATAAGGGGGAGCCATAGCATAAATTTTTACAGAAACCCAGAAACAGGAGAAGTTATTAAAATGGAAAATCAAGAGTTCATGCATCCTCAGGCTCATGCCTGTTTTATTACAGGACCAAGAGATGATTTGGAAAGCATTCTTCAACATACTGTTAATGAAGGAGCAATTTTTAGCGCAGGTTCTGGTGTTGGGCAAGATATTGGAGCATTAAGAGAAGAAGGGGCTCCTTTATCTGGCGGTGGAAAATCTTCAGGACCATTGAGTTTCTTAAAAACAATGGATGATAATGCAGGAACAATAAAATCAGGAGGCAAAAGCAGAAGAGCTGCAAGAATGACAACAATGAGATATTACCATCCAGACATTATGAAATTCATCGAAGCGAAATTGAAAGAGGACAAAAAGGCTCTTACTTTAATAAGAAATGGCTATGAAGGGGGAATGGATGGTGAAGCTTACAGAACAGTTACACTCCAAAATACAAATGTTTCTGTAAGACTTGATGATTATTTCTTCGAACAACTAGAAAAAGGAGGGGATGTTGAATTAAAAAGAATAAAAACAGGAGAAGTTGTTGAAAGGGTTTCTGCTGACAGGATGCTCAAGGAAATTGCTTTTGGAAGCTGGAGAATAGGAGATCCGGGAGTTCAATATGAATCTAAAATTCAAGAGATGCATACTGTTCCTAATTCAGGAAGACAAAACTCAACAAATCCGTGCGGAGAATACATGTTTTTGAATGATACTTCTTGTAATTTGGCCTCGCTGAACCTTCTTTCTTTCAGTGATGACAAAGGAAATTTTGATTATAAATCAATGATAAGGGCTGCAAGAATCTTTGCAATTGCGCAAGACATAGCAAATGATGCAGCATCTTACCCTGTAGAGCAAATTGCAGAAATAAGTCCTGAATTTAGGACAATCGGACTTGGATTTGCTAATC
Source organism: Candidatus Pacearchaeota archaeon (assembly GCA_049511795.1). Lineage (GTDB taxonomy): Archaea > Nanobdellota > Nanobdellia > Pacearchaeales > GW2011-AR1 > ASMP01. The sequence continues at coordinate 92,525 of JBEKXS010000001.1, forward strand.
TTGGGAGTTTGTTAATGAGAAGAGGACTTGCTTATAACTCTGACGAAGGAAGAGCGCTTGCAGGGGGGATAATGTCCCTAATTACAGGGGTTGCTTATGAAACTTCAGCAGAAATGGCAGGAGGACTTGGAACATTTACGCATTTCAATTTTAACAGAACAGAGATGCTTGGCGTTATGGACACTCACAAAAGAAGTCTTGATGATATTTTATGGGATAAAATTCCTGAACAAGGATTTAAAGAAACAGCTTATCAGACTTGGAGGAATGTCATTCTGAATGGAATCAAAAACGGATTCAGAAATGCGCAGACAACAGTCATTGCTCCTACCGGAACTATTTCTTATTTAATGGGTGCGCAGGATTCAACAGGGATAGAACCTCCTATTTCTTTAATAATAAACAAAGATTTGGCAGGGGGAGGTTCAATAAGAATAGCAAATGCAGAAGTTCCAAATGCTCTTAAAAATCTTGGATATGATGAAAAACAGATAAAAGATATTATAGCATATGTAGAAAAACAGGTTTCTCCTGAATTAAGCAGAGGAACAGTTATAGGAGCTCCACACTTGAGTCCAGATCATTATTCTATATTTGATACAGCTCTTGGAAATTATGAAGGAAAGGGGAGCATTTCTTTCGAGGGACATGTAAGAATGATGGGGGCTGTGCAGCCTTTTGTTTCTGGAGGAATTTCTAAGACAAACAATCTTCCTGAAAGAGCAACTGTAAAAGACCATTATGAAGGATTTATTCTTGGACATAAATTAGGATTGAAAGGTTTGACAACATTCAGAACAAACAGTAAGCCTATAAGTGCTATGAATTTCGGGAGAAAAAATTCTGTAGAATTTAAAAGAGGAGAAAAAGAAGATTTGGTATATAAAAGAAATGCATTTGAGCAAGAAGTTGAAATTGGAGGTTCTCCATTTCATATAATAGTAAGTGAATACCCTGATGGTAGACCTGGTCAAATTTTGTTTGCGGCCTACAAAGAAGGAGGAGCTCTTAAATCATTATTCACAATAGAAGGAATTACAGCTTCAAAGGCATTAAAGAGAGGGGTATCTCTTGAAGATGTAGTAAAAGGTTGGCTGGGGCAAGGATTTGAACCCCATGGATTTGTAAAAATTTCTAATTCAGAGGGTAAAATTGAACCACACCCATATATTAAGGAGGCATCTTCTGCCCTTGATTTTGCATCCAAACTGCTTTTATTAGAATATATGGGAAGGACTGAATTTGCAGGAGAACCAGATAAAGTTAACAGAAAACAATTAAGAGGATTCCAAAATGGAGCATTTAGAACATTTTCAAGAATGAATCTGGATTCTTGGGATGTTAATGCTGTTCTTAATGATGCTGAACTTGGAGGATTTGTAGCTCCAACAGAAGAAGAATTGATTAATGGAAATAATCATACAATACTAATCAATGAAAGAGGAGTTACATGTGATCATTGTGGAAATATCATGAGAAAAACTTCTTCAAATTGTTATGAGTGTCCTGTTTGTGCAGAAAAAAGAGGTGGTTGTGGACTTTAATTTCAGAGTTTTACTTTATCACAATGATTTTTATAAACCTTAACAAGTATAGAAAATTATGAGTTCCTCAATAGAAATACCTTCTTGGGATGATTATTTTATGACCTTAGTCTATATGGTGGCTTCCAGAAGCAAAGATTGGAGAACACATATGGGCGCTGTTATTGTCGATCAAAATCATTTTATTGTGTCTACAGGGTATAATAGTTTCCCAAGGCATATTGATGATAAAAAAGCTGAAAGACAGGAAAAGAATGAGAAAAAATATTGGATATTACATGCTGAAGAAAATGCAATACTCAATTCCGGGAGACTAACCTTAGAAGGATGCACATTGTATACTAATGCTATTCCTTGCAGTGATAAATGTGCAATACAAATTGTCCAAAAAAGACCAAAAGAAGTTGTTGTTGATAAAAAATGGCCTACAAATACCGCCGAATGGACTGAAAGGAACAAAAGAACATTGGAAATGTTTGCAGAAGCAGAAATAGGTTTTAGGCAGCTTGACACAAATTATATTCAAGTCGTCAGATTCAACGACGGTATTGTTTTACCCTTAAAATAATCTTTTTATCACAATCATATTTATAAAACGAGGCGCCATAAAATTAAATAAAAAATGGTGAAGCAGTATCTTGAGCATTCTAGAGAAATATTAACTTCCCCTAAAAGTTTGTTCAAGGGCGGAAGCAAGGAGGTCCCTATTATTTCTTTATTCGGCTACCAGAATGAATATGACCTTCGCGATGGTTTTCCTCTTCTTACGACAAAAAAAATGGCAATAATTTCATTGATTCATGAGCTTCTATGGTTTATGAGCGGAGACACAAATATCAAATATCTTGTCGACAATAAAGTTCCAATATGGACAAGGGATGCATTTAATTTCAACTTGGAAGCAATGGCAAGAGAAGGAGTTTTTCCAGGACAACTGGCAAAATATTCCCCCGATTGGCAAAAAGCATTGTCTGAATATGAACAAAGAGTAAGAGAAGATTCAGATTTTGCAAAGAGGTGGGGAAATTTAGGACCTGTATATGGTCAGCAATGGAGAAATTGGAAATCTGTTGGCGAAGATGGGAAAGTAGTTGTTGTAGATCAGCTTGGAAAACTTATTGAAAGTTTAGAAAAAAAGCCAACAAGCAAAAAAATAATTATGACTGCCTGGAATCCAGGGGAATTGTCAAGAATGGCTCTTGAACCTTGCCATATGTTTGTTCAGGTTGATTCTGACTCAAATGTAATGGACTTATTTATGCATCAGAGAAGCTGTGACCAATTTTTGGGAGTTCCATTTAATATTGCAAGCTATGCAATGTTTACTAAAGTTATTGCGCAACAAGCAGGATTTGAGACAAGAAGATTTATTCATAGTTTTGGAAGTGCGCATTTTTACTGTGGAACAGGCGAAAGAGGAAGATGGTATGGAGAACATCTTGATGAATTCAGGCAAAAAGTTGGACAGTGTATGTTTCCAGATGATTATAATGAAGCGCGTTTCTGGTTGGAAAGAAATCTCCCTCCTGAAGCAGAAGGGCAAGAAGGTTATGATCATGTTACTGCAATTATAGAACAACTTGCTAGACCAACAAGACCATTACCAAAAATGACAATTGCAGACAAGCCTTTTTATGAATTAAAAAGAGAAGATTTCAAATTAGAAAGTTATGACCCCTGGCCAAAAATAGAAAGAAAAATGGCTGTATAAAATGAAAGACCCTGAATTGATAATAATCGTTGCTGCATCTTTGAATGATGTAATTGGAAAGGATGGCAATACTCCTTGGGATATTCCTGAAGACAGGCAACATTTCAAAAATCTTACTTTAAATCATCCTGTGATAATGGGAAGAAAAACTTATGAGTCAATTCCTCCAAGATTCAGGCCTCTTCCGCAAAGAAAGAACATCGTGCTTTCATCTTCTCTTGAGGAAATTCCAGAAATTTATATTGCAAGAAGCATGAAAGAAGCAATAGAACTTGTAGATGGGCAGGATGCATATGTAATGGGCGGTGCACAAGTTTATAGAGAATTTTTTAATATTACATCAAGGATAGAATTAACAAGAGTGGAAAGGAAATACGAAGGGGACGCCTTTTTTCCAAGAATTGATCTTACAGTGTGGAAAAAAGTTGGAAAAGATGAAGATGGAGTAAGCAGGACAGGCATACCTTATTCTTTTCAGAGATATGAAAGAGCATAGAAGATAGTAAGACAAATTTTATAAATCCAGATAATTCTTAGAGTTTATGAAAACAGCAAAAGTCAAAACAAAGGGTGTTACAGAGCTGTCAGGAAATGAATTTCCTGATTTCACAAAAAAAGGCACTGTTCTTGTTGATTTTTTTGCAGACTGGTGCATGCCATGCCTCATGATGGCTCCTGTAATGGAAGAACTTTCTGAAAAATTCACAGGAAAGATAAAATTCGCAAAAATAAATGTTGATGAGAACCAGCAGATTTCACACAAATTCAAGGTCATGTCAATACCAAATTTCATTCTTTTCAAGGACGGCAAGCCAATTGACCAGTTTATAGGCTCAATGCCGATGGAAGATTTCGAGGAAAAGCTGAAAAGGCATCTGTAATTATTCTTAGTAGAAAGCTTTTTTAAACATCATTTTATTTATTGAGCTAACGGCTCCGTAGCTCAGCATGGATAGAGCACCGGACTTTTAATCCGGGTGTCGTGGGTTCAAATCCCATCGGGGCCATTCTGTTTTTCTTTGTTTTCTCTTAGGTATACAAATACTTTTAAATAAAAAAAAGTAAATAAAATAATGTCTTTTGAAATAAAACCATTTGGTAATGGTAAAGGTTTTGGTTACAGAGTGGTGAGAGCAGATAATGGTGCATGGACAGAGTCTTATGTTTTTGCAGAAATTATAGACAATCGTTATGTTTTAAGCTGGAATAATGGTCTGTCTCATGGAAATTTTAGAGATTTGGGGTTAAATGAAAGAAACGTTGCTGATACAAGTCTCTGGCGCAAAGCGGAAGAATTGTTGGAAGAAAAAATAAAAGAAGAAGCTGTTTTATCTGGAAGCCATAGCAAAACTTAAAAGTAACTTATTCGATACTAATTTATGCATAAGAAAAAAAAGGTGTGGATTTCTGTCATTGTGATTGTTGCAGCGATTGTCATATTATACTTTGTATTAAAAAGTCCACAAACAGGAACAAATGTAAATAATAACAATGAGAATGCTTCTGCTCCAAATCAAAATGCTCCATCTTCTGCAAGCACACCAAAAACAAATTTAGCATTATATTATAATCTTGACTGGCAAAAAGATTATATTGACAAGCCGAATAATATTGTTTCAATTTCTATTTCAGGAAATTACAACGCGATAAATATAAGCAGCCAGACAGAAATTTCACAAGTAACACTGAGCGGAACAAACAACAAAATAACATTCTGCAACAGCACATATCCTGCGCCTGTAATAAACAAAATCGGAATCAACAACGTAATAAATTATGTTGTCTGCTGATTTTTTTCTTAATAGTATAATTTAGTCGCATAATGCTTTTAAATAAAATTCCCTTATGTTCTCTATCGGATTTTTTGGTAAATCCATTATAAAAAAATGAGGGTTTTGCTTGAAAGTATTGTTGTTAATGGTATGAAGTTGTATGCCCCTATTTCTCAAAATGGCGGGAACTACTCAGCATTAATTGGCAGAAAATTTTATGTATGTGAAAAAAGCAAGAAAGGCTACACAATAAAGGGTGATAATTTAAGGGCCGCGATGGTTGGAGATGACCCTTTCTTTCCGGGAAAAGAAGATGATGACAAAGACAAAAGAGTAATTTATGATGCAGTTCCTGAACTGGTATCCCCTTAAGGGAGTTTTTTCATGATTTTTGGCAAATTCCTCTAAATCGCGACGGGACAGGGTTCTGTAAAGTTATCGGTTGGTAGAAAAGGTTAAAAGTTGGGATTCTTTAGAATTTTATGGTTACGCCGAGCAGGGTTAGGATGAACAAATTAAGGCATAAGCACGGAATGATAGCCAAAGAAAAACAGGCAGAAAACGAAGAAAATAAGTCTTGGAGAGAAAGAAGTTCTAAATCAATATCTCAAGAAGAACATCAAGAAAGACTAAATAAACTGAAAGAAATTGGATTATTAAAATGAGTGAAAGTAAAGCAAAGGCAAAACTGAACGGAGATGTAATAAAACTACCCCTTAGTTTTTCTCAAGGCAGTATTAGGGTAGCAGACAATAAAGGAAATCACTTTCAAAAACCAACACAGCAAATTATGGATAAGGAATTGTATATTGAATGGATGATAACTAATGATGAAATTAAATTGTTGTCAAAACTTATCCCCAAGAAAAATATAGGAGATTTGATAAAAGTGTTACAAAGAATAAATAAGTTTGCAGAAGCAACGAAATATTCTAAAAGAGAATCAGATAGAGGAGAAAAAGTTATTGCTGAATTTGAGGGCTTTAAGATATATCATTATACAGATGATTTTAATTCTTTTGAGAAAGTTCTTGGTTCTACATTAAAAGTAAGATTAACATTTAAGTTAGGAGATTATGGTGTTACATCCCATCCTCATATGTATGTTCTTGTCCCATTCAATTTTAAGACATTAAAAATAAAAAATATCTCTGGGAATGTTAAGATAGGAGAACCTCTTGGAAAAAAGTGTTTTGCAGAACTAAATTTGACAGAAGAAGAACTTAAAGAGATAATATTAACACTTGCTCACGCTTCAAGTAATCATAGAAATGATTTGATTAAAGTTCTTGAATCCTGAAATCCAAAACATCATTTTTCTTTATTGACTTACTGCCTACTCTATGGGTTATGTTTCTAAAATGTTCTAAATTCTTATTAAGGGCTTTACAAACAGATTCTTTTATCTTTTTATTGCTATTGAACTCATCTTTAAATTTAAAGACAAAAAACATATCATTCAAAACATCTTCTTTGACATTAATTAACCCTGATTTTCCCACGCTTACATTACCCACTCTTGTAACTGCAAGAGCATAATCCTTAACATCTTTTTCTTTTGGTATTTCTTGGTGTTGTAAAATGTTAGCCCCTGAAATATTGTTTTTTGTATAATCTCTTTGATAATGGGCTTTTTCATTAGATAAGAAATCAAATAAAGGTTTTCCTTCTTGATGGTTTTTTATTTTGTATAAAAATGTTTTTGGGATTAATTCTTCTGTTAGTAATAGATTTTTGTCTAAAACTTCTTTAACATTCTGTCCATCTTCATAAAGGATTATTATTTTATCTCTGAATTTATCTATATTTGTAAAGATAGCAAAACAGCAAGGTATAGGTTCTTCAACCATATTCTTACTATTCTGATAAATTATTATTGTGCTAAATCTGTTTATGATTTCTTTCTTAACTTCTTTATTTTTCTTTGCTATGAAAAAGGAGATAGGCAAAACAAAAGCTATACTTGAATTTTCATCTTTAAGATGTTTTATAGATTTCAAAATAAAAGCATTTTCTATTTGAACTTTCTCTTTTTTCTTGAAGGATTCTGTTAAATAATCTTCATTATTCTTATACTTCTTTGGGAAAAAATAGCTGTCTTTGACATTATATTTTGTAAATGGTGGATTTCCTATAATCAAATCAAACTTTTTATCTAAATCAAACAAAAAGAAATCACAGGGCTTACTTGTCAGATTCTCATCTATTTCACACTCTTGAATATTGTTAAAACCCTGCTCTTGCATTCCCTTTACAAAGTTTCTTGTCCCTGCTGATGGTTCTAAAACATTTATATCTCTATTGTAATCTTTATATTCTAAAAGAAGTCTAATTACTCTATCAACAACATTTCTTTTAGTGAAATATTGTCCCCAAACAAATTTCTTATCGCCCATATCTATTTTATGCTTTGACATTTTTTAACTCTTTTGACTTGCTAAGTATATCAAGTCAAGCCATTTATTTTTCCCAAGATTAAGATTAACCCCTGCTTGTTCAATAGGAGTTTTATTTATGCCTTGATGGATTCTTATAAAATTGTAATAAACAACAAACAAAGACAAAATAGCTTCTGCACTTTCAGGGCTTTTGAAATTTCTCATAACCTTGATTCTTGCCCTGATAGTACCTTGTATTCTTTCTATTATGTTATTTCTTCTGTCTTCACTTGCTTTTAATCTTGTATAAACTTCTCTATCTAATTTTCTGTTTCTTGAACCCCAAACTTTTCTATATGCTTTCTTATAAGCAAAAGCTGAATCTGTGAATAATGATAATGGTTTATTCTGTGCTTTGAAGAAAAGCATTTTAGCACTCTTTGTATCTCTTTTTGTTGAGTAATGAGAAGAAACCAAAACTCTTGTTTCCTTATCTATCATATCCCAAAAATAATGCTGTTCATTCTTACATTTAACAAAAATCTCATCTGCGTGATAAATTCTTGAAAGATTTAAGTCAAATTTTCTCTGAAAATCTTTTAACAATATAGCATATCTTCTTATCCAGTTTAGAACAGCTTGATGGCTTACTTGATAATCTGAAAACTGGTTAAAATGCTCTTTGACTTTTCTTAAACTCAACCCATTCATATAAAGAGAAACGCACTGGGTTATTACTTCTCTTTTGTGCTTTGTTTTGAAGAAACCATCATCAACCACAAAACATTCAGAACAGGAATTACATTTCCATCTTTGCTTTTTTGTGGTATGGTTGAATCTGAAACCCCACTTAATAACTTCTTCAGATTTACAATAAGGACAAACCTTCGGCTTGATAACCGAAACTAATTTATAGTTCTGTGTCTTCTGATTTTCGTTATTCATTTTGCGATGGGTAACCTGCCCTTCGGGGCAGTCATATTTATTTGTATAAATATTAGATTAGTAAATAACTAATCTATTTAAATGTTTCTATGAGAAGTAATTAGGCACTACAATTCACTATTATTAGGCACTACAACAAGGGGAGAAAGTGTCATAAATATCTGTTCGGCAAAAATCTCGTCAGATTCTTTCCTTAATTTTTTATTAAGAAATTTATCAAGTTTTTTCTGATAGTTTGGAATATCTATGCCGTACTTTTTATCAAATTCATTAGTAAGTTCAATAATTTTTTCCCTCATTTCTACAACCTTCAAGTCATTTTCTTTCCAGTTCATTTTTTCTTTTTCTCCTTTTCTGTTTTCCTGATTTTTACTTCAAGAATATCTCCAAGTTCCAAGCCCAATTTTTCTATTGTTTCTATTGGAATCGTAATTACTTTGGAACTACCCCCATCCCTGATTTTTGCGTCAAATTGGCTTTCAGTTTCCATAATATATCTTAAACCTTTTTTAACAAGATTAAATATACATTTGACTATAAAAAACTTGTGTTTTTACAAAAGATTTAAAAGTAGTCATTTACTAACCTTTCTATATGGCAAAGGCAATACCAAAGTGGGTACAAGAAAGATTGTCAAGACTTTGGAAAAAATATGAGGGGAAAGACATAACATATGAAAATATAGAAAAAACTTTGACTATGGATGATAAAAATACAATAAATGCTTTTTTGAATGAACTCAAAACAGCAGGATGGATAGAAGTTAAATCAAATGAATCAGACGCAAGAAAGAAAATATATATTTTAAAATCTCCAAGCGTGGTTATGTTGGAAATAAAAAAGGAAGAAAAATGATAATACACGATGTTATTACTGAGGCAGTTGATAAAGATTCAAGACTGGTTTTGAAAAGAATAAAAACTTCTGAAGGAGATTTTTCAAACAGAAAACTTGCTATTACAAACTTTATGTATAATTGTGAAAGGGACAGGATGAAATATGGACAACCATTATTTAATGGAATTTTCCAAACGTGTCATATCAGATTTGATAGGATTCTTAATGACTGGGATTATCTTGGGCTTGAAAACTCCAAAAAACACGCACAGAAAAACAATCGTATATTTTTGCCTTACAAACAAAGAAATGAAGAACAGCTATCCCAAATGAAATGGGAAAATTCTGTTAGCGATTTCAATACTATGGTTGGAAAGGTTGATAATGTTCCATTTGTCCTGCCTCTTTATGCAACCCTTAATGATTGGAAAAAATACAGGGCAAACGCTATTTCAATATTAAACCAAAATCAAACATTAATTCCTATAATCTCATCAAAGCATAATGTTTCACATTTTCCAACAATAATAAAATATGAAAAAGGAAAAGATAATCTTATAGGGATAAATTCTTATGAATTGAGTGACATAACAGAAAGAACAAACCTTTCATATTTGAGAGCAATAAACAGCGATACAAAAACAGGTGATAAAACTTCTTTATTTGTAAATTTCAATTATCCAAGAATCCTTACAAGATTATCAAATATCGCTGGTTCTTTTGCATTTACTTGCTTTGCAGGAGATATTTTTTCTGAAAGAGCAAGTTTCCCACAAGGAATGAAAAGAGAATCTGTTAATCTTATGTTTGACAGAAAGCCAGAAGAATATTCTTTTTATGATTCTAAAGAAAAGAAATTCAATAAATCCTTGCCTCAGAAAGAATGGTATGGTGTTGATTTAACCAAAAGTTCTATGGCTAACGTTTCAGTTCTTCACGGATTAAGTGGTTATCAAGTAATAAAATGTTTAAGTCACATTAAACAACAAGATGATTTAGATTTAATTAATGCTTTAATATTGAATCAGCAAGATGTTTTGAAATTTATGAAAAATTATACTGGTTGGAGTGTATTCTTAGACAGAATGGTTATCCCATCTTCACAAACGCAACAAACCCTCTTAAAATTCTAATAGTCACGTGACACAAGGAAAAAACATTAAGGGGTTGCTTGTTCTTTCCAAGCAAGTAAATCCCTTAATGCCTTCTTAAAAATATTAATTTTCCATTCCTTTTAAACTTTTATTCAATTTTCACCAACCGAAGATTTGACAGAACCACGGGACAGAAACATTTTTAAACCAAATTTTGATATCTTTTATTATTGATGAGTTGTCAAAACTCTTCTGGAAAGTGCCTAAAACCCCCTGCCAGAAAAATTAAATTCACCGTCGGTAACTGTCTAAAACTGCCAAAAATATGCATATTCTACAACCAAAACATACCAAACTAAAAGAGAAAGAGTCCCAGGAATTACTTGCAAAACTCAATATTTCTAAAGCTCAGCTGCCAAAAATACTTTCAACAGACCCTGCATTGCCTGAAGAATGTGCTGTTGGCGATGTCATAAAGATAGAAAGGAAAGAGCATGACAGCGATAAAACAACCCCATATTACAGAGTTGTTGTTTAAAGAAAGTCCAAGCGAAATTAAGTAAAATTTGCATAAAAAGCCAAAATGAAACCAGGAAAACACCTAATTGTGAAAAAGTATCTTGAAGAACACTCTCTGGTAGAAAGTAATATTATTTCTTTCAATAATTTCGTTGAAAAAAGAATGCAGGAAATCGTCGATGAAATTGCAGGAACAATAAACAACGAAGATTTTGAAATAACACTTGGAAAAATAGAAATTGGGAAACCAAAAGTCATAGAAGCTGACGGAAGTTCCTCGCTTATAACGCCTCAGGAAGCAAAATTAAGGGATTTAACATATGCTGCTCCTGTAAGCCTTGAATTGACAGTAAAAAAAGACGACCAAGTTGACTCAGAAACAGTTGAAATCGGAAAAATTCCTATAATGGTAAGGAGTAAATTCTGCAACACATATGGAATGACAAAAGATCAGCTTATAGAAACATATCACGACCCATTGGACCCTGGTGGATATTTTGTCATAAAGGGAAATGAGCGTGTCATGGTAATGGCAGAAGACCTTGCAGAAAACCAGCCATTTATAGAAGATAATTCAAAAGGAGATTTAACACTAAAATTGTTCTCATCAAAGGGAACTTACAGAATTCCTGTCCTTATTTCTGAAAACAAGGAAGGAATAATTGATGTTTCATTCAGCAAATTCAAAGATGTTCCTGCTGTCGTAATCCTTAAAGCTCTTGGACTGATAAAAGAGTCAGACATTGCAAAATACATCGGAAAGGAAACAGACGCCGTAATTGTCAATTTGTATGAATTTGCGCACATTGCAACAAAAGAAGATGCAATGCTTTACATTTCAGAGAAAACAAGCCTTCAAGGAACAAAGAAAGAAATTCTTGACAGAGTTAAGCAGAGAATTGATTCATATCTTTTCCCACACATAGGGCAAAAGAAAGAAGACAGGATAAAAAAAGCTATAACTTTATGCAAGCTCATAAAGCAATTCCTTATTTCAAAGGAAAATCCAAAATTAAGAACAGATAAGGACCATTATGCAAATAAAAGGGTCAGGCTTTCTGGAGACCTTCTTGCAACTTTGTTCAGGGTTAATCTAGGAATTTTGATAAGAGATATCCAATACTCATTGCAAAAATCAGCGAAGAGAAAAAAATTCTTTTCAATAAAAATAATTGCAAAATCAACTCTCTTTTCGCATAGAGTAGAATCAGCAATTGCAACAGGAAGCTGGACAGGAGAAAGAAGCGGAATAACACAGAACATGGATAAGACAAATTATCTTGCAACTATTTCACAGCTTCAGCGTGTTTCATCTATGCTTGCAAGTGACCAGGAAAATTTCGCTGCAAGAACATTGCATCCAACTCATTACGGAAGATTCTGCCCTATTGAAACTCCTGAAGGAACAGAAATCGGACTCAGAAAAAATCTTGCAATTCTCAGTAGAGTTTCAACAAGAACAGACCTTAGCGAGGAAAAATTCCTGAAAGACCTTTCTATTCATGGTCTTGAGGTTGAAGGAACAGACGGAACAGAAGTTTTCCTTAACGGTATTTTCATTGGGATGGTAAAAAATCCAAAAGAGTTCACAATGGCAATAAGGGAAAAAAGAAGGAAAGGGGAATTGCCTATTGAAATGAACATAAGGCATGATGAAAATTTCCAGACAGTAAATGTTTACACAGAACCTGGAAGAGTTTTAAGACCCTTGATAATTGTCGACAATGGTGTTTCAAGATTGAAGAATGAGCACATGGTAAGAGTCGAAAGCAATGAAATAGGATGGAAAGACCTTTTAAGAGAAGGAGTTATTGAATATATAGATGCTGCAGAGGAAGAAGAAGCGCTTGTTGCATTGCATGAAGAAGAATTAACTCACGAGCACACTCACCTTGAAATTGACCCAACAGACTTGTTCGGTGTCATAACAAGCCTTGTTCCATATTCAAATCACGATCAAAGTTCCAGACTTAACAGAGGAAGTAAGACACAAAAACAGGCTCTTGGTCTTTATGCTGCAAATTATTTGACAAGGCTTGACACAGATGTTTCCATTCTTCAATATCCCCAAAAACCAATTGTAAGAAGTTTTGTTTATGATACATTGCAGGCATATCCTGCAGGACAAAATCTTGTCGTTGCTGTGATGACTCATGAAGGTTACAACATGGAAGATGCACTTGTTTTCAACAAAGGTAGTCTTGATCGTGGAGTGGGAAGAAGTTTTTATTTTAGGCCTTACAGCGCTGTTGAAATGAATTATGCAGGTGGATTAAAAGATGAAATAGTCATTCCTGAAAAAGATTCTTCAGGTTACAGGACAGAGGAAAGCTACAAGCATCTTGAATCAGATGGAATTGTTTCTCCTGAAGCAGAAATTGACGAGGGAGAAGTCATGATTGGAAAAGTTTCTCCACCAAAATTCCTTTCAGAGGCAAGAGAAATTTCTGTAAGGACAAAGAAAGAGTCCAGTGTTGCAATGAAGCAGGAAGAAAAAGGAATTGTTGAAGGTGTTTTCATAACAGAAGACGACGATGGAAACAAAATTGTCCAGGTTAAAACAAGAGACCAAAGAATTCCAGAGCTTGGAGACAAATTCGCAACATCTCACGGACAAAAAGGAGTTATTGGATTAATTGTTGATGAAGAAGATGTTCCATTCACTTCAAAAGGAATAAGGCCAGATGTAATGTTTAATCCACATGGTCTTCCAAGCAGAATGACAGTTGGTTATCTTCTTGAATTGCTTGCAGGAAAAGTAGGATGTTTGAAGGGAGAAGTCATGGACGGAACAGCCTTCTCTGGAACAAGCAAAAAAGAACTTGAAGAAGCTTTGAAAGAGCTTGGATTCAGGTATGATGGAAAAGAAACAATGTATTCTGGAATAACTGGAAAGAAAATGCAGACAAAAATCTTCGTCGGTAATTTATATTACTTGAAGCTTAAATATATGGTTGGAAATAAGCTTCATGGAAGAGCTTCTGGTAAAATTGCTTTACTTACAAGACAGCCTGTTGAAGGTCGTTCTCGTGGTGGAGCATTGAGGCTTGGAGAGATGGAGCAACAGGCAATGGTTGCACATGGAGCCTCTCTTCTTTTGAAAGAAAGATATGATTCTGACAAAGTTGTTCTTCATATCTGCACAAAATGTGGAGCTTTGGCAATAGAAGACAATATCAGGGACAAAACAGTCTGCCCTATTTGCAATTCAGAGGAAGTCGAGCCTGTTGAAGTATCATATGCATTCAAGCTTTTAATTGAAGAACTCCAAGGACTTCACATTCACACAAACTTTGACCTGAAAAATAAGTATGAATAAATAAAAAATGAACAAAACAGAAAGAATTAAGGATATGAGAATGGTTTCGACATTAGTTTACGATAGAAAATACACTGCTGCTAATGGCAAAGTTATGGATGAAGTAACAGCATGGGTTGGTTTACAATCTCCTTTTGTTGGATTTTCTGGAGATTTTGATTATTATGCACTTAATAGAGAACAAACACAAGTTGTAAGGGTTAATCCATCTGAAAGAACAATAGAATTATCAAAAGATGTTGATACAGACCAAAAAGGAACTATTGAATATATACTAAAAACGGAAATAAGGGGACCTGACCTAGCTGCTTAAAAACAAAAATGGCAAAAACAATCAGAAAAAAAATAAAATCAATAAGCTTTTCATTGCTTAGCCCTGAGAAAATAAAAAAGCTCTCTGTTGCGAAAATAGTTACGCCAGAACTTTATGATATAGATGGTTATCCTGTCGACGGTGGTTTGATGGATTTAAGATTGGGAGCAATTGATCCGGGTGTAAGATGTAGAACATGTGGTGGAAGACTGAAAGAATGCCTTGGACACCCCGGAAGTATTGACCTCGCAAGATCTTTAATACATTTAAAATATGTTCCAATGATTGAGCTCGGATTACGTTGTTTCTGCAAACAATGCGGAAAATTAATGCTTTCTGAAAAAGACCTTGCAAAATACACGCCAAGCCAGAGAATAAAGAAAGCAAAGGATGTAAAGAAATGCCCACACTGCAATACTGTTCAGGAAAAAATAAAGCTTGACAAGCCAACAACATTCTACAGAGGAAAAACAAGAATATTCCCAACAGAGATAAGAGATACCCTTGTTAATATTCCAGATGAAGAACTTAAAAAAATAGGAATGAATCCTCACAATTTCAGGCCAGAATGGGGTGTACTCACAATTCTTCTTGTTCCTCCTGTAACAGTAAGGCCTTCAATTATTCTTGAATCAGGAGAAAGAAGTGAGGATGATTTAACTCACAAGCTTTCAGATATAATAAGAGCAAATCAGAGACTTTGGGAAAATCTTAATGCTGGAGCGCCAGAGGTTATTATCGAGGATTTGTGGGATTTGCTTCAATTCCATGTAACAACATTCTTTGATAACACTGTTACAAGAATTCCTCCTGCAAGGCACAGGTCAGGACAGCCATTGAAAACAATCACAGAAAGAATAAAGGGTAAGGAAGGAAGAATCAGGAAAAATCTTGCAGGTAAAAGAGTTAATTATTCTGGAAGAACTGTTATCTCTCCTGATCCATCAATGCAGATAAATGAAGTTGGAATTCCTTTTGAAATTGCAAAAATTGTAACAGTCGCTGAAACAGTAACTGACCTAAACATTGACAGGCTGAAAAAAAAGGTAGAAAGTGCAGAAGTTTATCCTGGAGCAAATTATGTAATAAGACCTGATGGAAAACGTAAAAAAATAACGCCAGAATTGAAAGAAGAAATAATCAACGAGCTTGTTCCTGGATATCAGGTTGAAAGGCATCTTGAAAACGGAGACATTGTTCTTTTCAACCGTCATCCTAGCCTTCACAAAGGAAGCTTGATGGCGCATTATGTAAAAGTCCTTCCTGGAAGAACATTCAGGCTTCACCCTGCTGCAAAAACACCTTACAATGCTGATTTCGACGGTGATGAAATGAACATTCACAGCCCACAGACAGAGGAAGCAAGAGCAGAGGCAAAGATTTTGCTTGAAGTAAAGAAAAATCTCATTTCTCCGAAGAATAATACAAACTGGATTGGTTGTCTTGGGGATGCAATAACAGGAGATTATCTCATGGGTTTAGAAGAATTTTCAAGAGAAGATGCAAACCAGCTTCTTTACAGCTCTGGAATCGATGGAGAAGTTTCAAAGAAAACAATCAGTGGAATAGAATTATTTTCAAAAATACTTCCTAAAATTGATTTCTCAGGCGAAACAGTAAAAATAAAGGACGGACAGATAACAAAGGGTATTCCTGACAAGACTCTTTTCGGCGATGAAGATGGTGTCTTGATAAAGGATATAGACAAGAAATTCGGAAGAAATGTTGCATTTGAATCAATAAGAAAAGCGTTCAATATTGGCAAGAATTATCTTACAGGAAGGGGAATAAGCTTCTCTGTAGATGATTTCGATGTTGACCAAAAAATATTTGATATGTCTGAAGAAATTGTCAAAAAAGCAGAGGAAAAAACAACAGAGATAATCGACGAATACAACAAAGGGACTCTTGAAATCATACAAGGAAAAAGTCTTGAAGAATCAAGGGAAATAAAAATTCTTAAGGTTCTTAATGAAGTAAGAACAAAAATAGGAGAAATTGTTAAGGAAGAATTCCCAAAGGACAGTCCTGTCACTTACATGATAAAATCCGGAGGCGGAGGAAACATGCTTAACATAACACAAATGGCTTGCTGTGTAGGGCAACAGGACTTGGAAGGAAGAAGAATTGATTTGGGATACAATGATAGAACACTTTCATTTTTCAAGAAAGGGGATTTGAATCCAAAAGCAAAGGGTTTCATAAGAAGCGCATTCATGAAAGGTTTGAAGCCAGAAGAATTTTTCTTCCAGGCAATAACAGGAAGATCTTCACTTATGGATACTGCTCTTAGAACGCCAAGGTCTGGTTATTTGTACAGAAGGCTTGCAAATGCACTTCAGGACTTAAGGATGGAATATGACAGCACTGTTAGAGACAGCAACAACAACATAATTCAGTTTATTTACGGCGACGATGGAATAGATGTTTCAAAGCTTCATCTTGGAGGAAAACTCGACCCTGGTGAAGCAATAGGAATAATTACTGCTCAGAGCTTTGGGGAACCATCAACGCAAATGGTATTGAGAACATTCCACTTTGCAGGTGTCTCTGAAATGCAGGTTACGCAAGGACTTCCAAGGCTTATTGAAATATTTGATGCAAGAAAAAAGCCATCAAGCCCTAAAATGGAAATCTATCTGAAAAAAGAATTCAACAATGAAAAAGACGCAAGAGTATTCGCAGAAAAAATAAAGGAAGTCACTGTCAGCGATTTTGCATCTGAAATAAACATTGATTTCACTGACAAAAAAATCGAAGTCAAGATTGACAAGGAAGGATTGCATCAAAGTCATACTTCTGTAAAGAAAATTGTTGAAAGGCTTAAGGAACTTGGATTCTCATGCAATGAAAAAACAGATTCAATATCTATCAAAGCGCCGGGAGAGATCAGTTTCAAGGAACTTTACAAGCTAAAAGAAAAATTGAAAAAAACAATTATTTCAGATATAAAGGGAGTAAAGCAGATTCTCATCGTAAAAAGAGCAGAAGATTACATTGTCATGACATTGGGAACAAACTTAAAGAGAATATTGGAACTGAAAGAAGTAAACACTCAAAGAACAATTTCAAATGACCTTCATGAAGTTGCAGATGTTCTTGGCATCGAGGCTGCAAGGCAATTGATAATAAATGAAATACAGGAAGTTTTGAACACACAGGGCCTTGATATAGACAAGAGGCACTTGAAACTTGTCTCTGATGCTATGACAAACACCGGAGAAGTAAAAGGTGTGACAAGAATAGGAATAATCGCGCAAAAATCCTCGATACTTGCAAGAGCAACATTCGAAACACCTGTAAAGCAATTTGTAAATGCGACGATAAAGGGAAACAAGGACCAGCTTACAAGCGTAATTGAAAATGTCATTCTCAACCAGCCAATTCCTGTTGGAACAGGACTACCAGGACTTTTAGTAAAGGTTGTCGGACCTCTCGTAAAGGAAGAATCCAAGAAGAAGTTTGCAAAAAAAGAAGTTGTAGACGAGGTTGCCAAGTAAACCTAGTATACTGAGTATAACATTAATTTTAAAAAGGAGAGGGATTAAATTATTTTATGGACACTATTTTAGGTATTGTAATTTTAGATGCGGTTCTATTACTTATTGGTGTGTTCATGTCATGGAAAGAGTTGAATAAAAAACATACAGATGTAGTCTGGAAGCTAGTTGAATATGTAACAATGGCACTTGTGGGTTATCTCCTCGCAACAGGGAGGATAGTATAAAATGACAAATATAATTACTATTATCGGAATATGTGTTTTTGTCTTTGGTGGAATAGTCAAAAACAAAGAATTATTGGGTTTAGGAACTGTCTTGATTATACTAGGAGCTTTTATTTAATTTTTGTGTAAAAATAAATTAACAAAGATTTATAAGACAAATAATTTTAAAATTCATATCAAGAGGTTAAAAATTC
This sequence comes from Candidatus Pacearchaeota archaeon, assembly GCA_049511795.1. Classification (GTDB taxonomy): domain Archaea; phylum Nanobdellota; class Nanobdellia; order Pacearchaeales; family GW2011-AR1; genus ASMP01. The sequence continues at coordinate 110,878 of JBEKXS010000001.1, forward strand.
AATAAACAAAATGCAAACTATAGACATGCAGGAGATTCGCTATCTGAATCTTTTCGAGCAATTGACAGGTGTGAGAACGCGTTTCTGCTTTCGATACAATGAAAATATAATTTTTTGTGTGCCAAAGCCGCTTGTTGCAAAAGCAGTCGGGCTGGGCGGAAGAAACATAAGAAGAATGAGCGAAATTCTTGGAAAAAGAATAAGAGTAATTGCAGCTCCGCGCGGGCTTTCTGATTCCGGAGATTTCATAAAGACCATAATCTCGCCATTAACACTCAAAGATTTTGAAATAACTGACACGGAAATAATTGCCGGCGGAGGAAAAAACAAGGCGGCGCTCATAGGCAGAAATAAAAGAAGATTGCTTGAAATGCAGAAAATAGTTCGTGATTTTTTCGAGAGAGATTTCAGGATTGCCTGATTTTTTGGTAATTTTCCCTCTAAAAACCTTTATAAACTATTTTTTTATCATAATTTAAATGGGATTAAAAAACGCAGCTAAATTAAAGAAAAACAGGAAGAAATTCAGATGGAAAGACAGAAATTTCAAAGTGAGAACTCTCGGTCTTTATGAAAAGGCAGATCCATTGGAAGGCGCAAGCCAGGCCAAGGGAATTGTGCTTCAAAAAGTTCAAAAAGAAGCAAAGCAGCCAAACTCAGCGATGAGAAAATGCTGCAAGGTACAACTTAAGAAAAATTCCAAGATTGTAACAGCATTTATTCCAGGAAATTTGGCCCAAAGGTTCATTGATGAGCACGATGAAGTTCTTATAGAAAGAATTGGTGGAAAGCAGGGAAGAACAAAAGGAGATATTCCAGGCGTTCGTTTCCAGGTTATACAAGTAAATGACCAACCATTGCATTTGCTTTGGCTTGGAAAGATAGAGAAGGGTAGAAGGTAAAATGGCAGAACAGGCACAAATTTTCAAGATTTTTGACTTGTATGAAACAGACAATCTTGTTGTGGAAGACCCTGGATTGAAAAATGTCATAAATCTGAAGCCAAAATTAATTTTAAAAACCAGTGGAAGAAATTTCCAGAAATTCGGGCAGACAAAAGTAAACCTTGTTGAAAGACTGATAAATCATTTGGGAGTTGCAGGCCACAGGGGAAAAAAACACAAAATAATTCTTGGCACATCAACAGGAAAATATTCAAGAAATGCAAGAATAGTTTTAAATGCATTTGAACAAGTTGCTAAGAAAACAGGAAAAAATCCTGTTGCAGTTTTCCTTAAAGCTGTTGAGAAATCAGCACCAAGGGACGAAGTAACTGTTATTGAATATGGCGGGGCAAGATATCCTCAGGCAGTTGATGTCTCTCCTTTAAGGCGTGTCAATCTTGCAATAAAGCACATTGTTCAGGGTGCTTCAGACAAAGCTTTCGGAAAGAAAAAAGACATTGCACAGGCATTGGCAGAAGAAATAATCCTTGCTTCAGAAGAAAACGGCGATAGTTTTGCATTCAAGAAGAAAAATGAATCAGAGAAGCAAGCTGATTCTGCAAGGTAAATAAATTAATTTCATTTTCACATGGCAGACAAAGAAACACAGTTTGAAAAAATAAAAAGAATTAGCAGTCAGCAAAAACATATTCGTAACATTGCAACTTCTGCGCACATTCACCACGGGAAAACTGCATTGACAGATAATCTTTTGGCAGCTTCAGGGCATATGGCTGCAAAATCTGCAGGAGACCTTGAGGCAGGAATGGCAACATGGCAGCACTTAGATGAACAGGAAAGGCTTATGACAGTTGATTCTGCAAACGTTTCAATGGTTCACAATTTCCATGGAGATGAATATTTAATCAATCTTATCGACACTCCAGGGCATGTTGATTTCTCAGGAAATGTTACAAGAGCTATGAGGGCTATTGACGGAACAATTGTTCTTGTATGCGCTGTCGAGGGAATAATGCCGCAAACAGAGACAGTAATCAAGCAAGCATTGAGAGAAAGAGTAAGGCCTGTTCTTTTCATAAACAAAGTTGACCGTTTAATCAAAGAATTGAAATTAAATCCAGAACAAATGCAGAAAAGATTTGTTGATATTTTCCATGAGTTCAATGATCTTATAAGAAAAATAGCTGACGAAGATTTTAAGGAAAAATGGCAGGTTGATATCAAAGATGGGAGCGTTGCATTTGGATCAGCTAGGGAAAACTGGGCTCTCTCAGTACCATTCATGGAGAAAAAAGGAATCACATTCAAGGATATTTTCAAACTTTATGAAATGGATGAAGAGCATAAAAAAGAATGGGTTTGGAAAAATGCGCCTCTTTATGAAGTTCTTCTTGATATGGTAGTAAAGCATCTTCCAGATCCATTGGAAGCGCAAAAATATAGGATACCAAAAATCTGGCACGGAGAAATTGATTCTGATTTTGGAAAAGGATTAATTCACTGCGACCCAAAAGGAAAAGTCGCTTTTGTCATAACAAGAATTGTCATCGATCCAAGAAGCGGAAAAGAAATTTCAGCAGGAAGACTTTTTTCAGGAACATTGCAGACAGGTCAGGAAGTTTATCTTAACCTTGCAAAGAAAAAACAAAAAATACAGCAGCTTTTCATTTATGATGGAGTAAAACCAGAGCAAATAGAGCATATAGGACCTGGAAATGTTCTTGCAATCTCTGGGGTTACAGGAGAAGCTGGAGAAACAGTAACTCTTGAGCCAGAAACTCCATTTGAAGAATTAAAGCACATATTTGAGCCTGTTATTACAAAAGCTATTGAAGTTACAAAAACTGCAGATCTTCCTAAACTCGTTGATATTTTGAAAAAAGTTGCTAAAGAGGATCCTTCTATAAAAATTGAAATTAACGAGCAGACAGGAGAATCATTGATGAGCGGAATGGGAGAATTGCATCTTGAAATCATAGAAAACAGAATAAGAACAGAGAAAGGACTTGAAGTAAAAACTTCACAGCCAATTGTTGTTTACAGGGAAACAACAGGAAAAGAATCTCCTTCTGTTGAAGGAAGAAGTCCTAACAAGCATAACAGCTTTTTCATAAGTGTTGAGCCTCTTGAAGACAAAATTTACGAGGCAATAAAATCAGGCGAGTTGCGTGAAGGAAGAGTCAAGAAAAAGAGCGATGAGCTTGCAAAGGTTCTTTCAAAACTTGGATGGGACGGAGACCAGATAAGAGCGATAAGGGATGTTTACAAGGGAAATATTTTCACAGATGAAACAAGAGGAGAAGTTCATATTGGAGAAGTAATTGATATGGTTCTTGATGCTTTTGAAATGGTTATGGACCAAGGTCCTATAGCAAGAGAACCATGCATGAAGATGAAAGTATCATTAACAGACATAAAGCTTCATGAAGACGCAATCCACAGAGGTCCTGCACAGGTTTATCCTGCTGTAAGAGAAGCAATAACAGAGGCAATGAAGAAAGGTGGAGCTTTCCTTCTTGAGCCAATGCAAATTCATGTTATTGATATCCCTGAAAAATTCCTCGGAGAAGTCACAAAACTCGTCGGAGGAAAAAGAGGGCAAATGCTTGAAATCAGACACACAGACAGCGGAACAGAAGTTGAGGCAAAGCTTCCTGTTGCCGAAATGATTGGTTGGAGCTCGGACTTAAGGTCTGCAACAGAAGGAAGAGGAACAAGCTCACTACTGGATCAAAGTTTTGAAAAAATGCCTCAGAACCTTCAGCCAGATGTAGTAAGAAAAATCAGACAAAGAAAGGGTTTAGCTGAGAACCAGTAGTCACAAGATATTAATAAGTACTAAAAGAAAAGAAAAAAGTTTAAACTTATATTCTTACTTAGGTCTAATTTTAGGCCTCATTACTGCTATTACACCTGCAATAAGACCAATTGCAACTAGAATTATTATTATAATTCCTACAGGACTTCCCAATGCTCCGATTACTCCACCTGTTATTGGTGCTGGAGTATTAGTTGCAGCTCCTGTTATTGGAGCTCCACCGCCGGCTGCTGTTGTTGCAGGATTAGTTGTTGGTGTTGTTGCTACAGGTGCTGTTACATATGTTCCTCCATAAGCATTTCCACCGCCACCACCATTTGAAGGAGGAGGGGATGTTATTTGAGCATTACATAAATCTGAAGTTAAATAATCATTAGAACCTTGAGAAGTTAATTGTAAAAGAGTACAACTATTAGCAGCACTATTATACTCATAATAAGGTTTTGTCACATTCAAAATTACAGTTACTGTTTGTCCGCTGACTGTTCCTGTGTATGTGTATGTTCCTGCTGGATAGTTGTCATCAATAACTAAAGATTTACTCCCTAATCCAAGAGCATACTGAAATCCATCAATTAAAGCATAATTTCCTGCACCATCAGAAGTCAAGTAGAAGAAGGGTGAAGTTCCTATAATCTCATTGCCAATTTGAGTTTGCATAGCTGGAATCCAACCTGATTTAGCTGCAAAGTAATTTGTTAAGGTTGTTTGCTGTGTGCTGTTAGCTGCTAGAGAAAATGCGTATTTATTATTTGGTAATGGACCATTGGTAACTATTACATTACTAACATTTAATGTGTAGCAAGCATTAGTACCATTATTCGTTCCACTGCAAGAACCAGAATCAGTTGTTGCAAGAGTGGCTCCAGAAAGAGTACCAATTGATACGGCGTTGCTGGTAATAGTTGCGGATGTTAATATTGGTGTTGGTACTGTTGGTGAGTTTACAATTCCACCAGTTCCAGTGAATGTAACAGCAGTCTGAGACAGAGCCATTCCATTTAGTGTTGCACCATTCAAATTAATATAGGTTGATGGTCCTGCTAATATTACTCCCTCAAAAACTGAAGTACTCTGAAGTTCAGCATATGCACCTGCAACAGTCCAGAATATGTTTTGAGACTGACAAGCTCCAGTTAATGTAATCTGAGTATTGCTTCCTACAGTGAGGTCACCTGCTATTTGGAAGATAAATGTATCAGAAGAATCTGGACAATAAAGTGTAACACCCTTCACATCCCCATTAGCAATATTGTGAGGATTACCAGCATTTATTAATAGTCCATTTGACCATTTGTAAAGACCAGGTGTTAATGTCATCCCACTAATATCTCCAGCTCCTAATTCAGTAGCGGTAGGAGTTCCCTCACCTGTACCTGATGCTGTATTATAAGCAGTTTGCATATCACCTGCTGCATTAGTTACTAGAGCAGGAGTTGCACCTCCACCTGCTATTCCTGTATAATCATATGCATACATCTTTTCAGACACTAAAGATGATGTCGCAAAGTTAAGTGAAGAATCCATTGTTTGGCTAAACCCTGTAAAAGCAGTACTAGTGACTCCTTGACCTAATCCAATATTTCCAACAATTGAAGTGATTCCAGCAGCTGAAATACCTGTATCTGCAAAAACAGCAAAATTACCTGATGCTCCAAGACTAGGTAGTGCTGGACCAGCTGCTGTAACAGAAAATGCAGATAAAAGAATTGCTACAGAGAGCAATGCGAAAATTAAAAACTTTGATTTATTATTTGTCATTTTGTTTTTTTGATTAAATTAAAGAGAATAAGGGAGTATATATGCTGGCGCGGTAGCCATACATAATTGTTGTATATGCTAGTACTTCTCTTTGTATAAAAAATAAAGAATAAGAAATCTTAGTTTGATATTGTTACAGCGTTGTATTGCAATGTAACAGCTGTTTGTGCCAATGCTCTACCATTCAGTATTGCGCCAGTGTTTAGTGCAATATTTGTTTGATCTAAAATATTCCCTTGGAAGTTAGATGTTGTTCCAAGTGTTGTTGTTCCAGCAACCTGCCAGAAAATGTTCTTTGGTCGGCAACTACCACTTAAAGCAATCATTGCGCCATTACCTACAGTAAGAGTTTGTGCTATTTGGAAAATAAAGACAGCATTCGTATTGCCTCCACAGTTAAGAGTAACACCAGTTGGTATTGTCAATCCAGTACTCCATTTGTATAGTCCAGGTGTTAGTGTCATCCCATCAATATTTCCAGCTCCAAGTTCAGTAGCAGTAGGGTTTGTCCTTCCAGCTGCGTCAGTATATGCTGTTTGCATATCGCTTATAGCTGTACCTATATTAATAGGAGTAGGGGGTGAATAATCTGATGCATATACTTTTCCAGTAACTAAAGATGATGTTGAAAATGTATTAGAAGAATCCATTGTTAATCCAAATCCAGTAATAGCAGTTGAGGTGATTGGACTAACTCCAATGTTTCCAGTGATTGAAGTTGTTCCAGTTGTTGATATTCCTGTTTTTGCTAATATAACAAAATTACCTGCTGTTCCAAGATTTACTGCTGCAGGACCTGATGCACCAGTTGTTGCGTTACCTGAAGTTCCTCCAGACGAACCAGAACTTCCTCCGCTACTTCCACCACTACTTGTTCCTCCAGAAGTCCCACCTGATGTTCCGCCAGAACTTGTTCCTCCTGAATTTCCAGTAGTTCCAGTTCCTCCTGTTGAAGGAGTTCCTGTTGTAGGAGTACCTGTTGAAACAGAAGGTGTACTATAATTTGAATATATTAAATAACCTAAAACTATAACTACTACAATCAAAATAACCCAGCCCCATAAACCTCTTTTATTCATATTATTTATTAATAAATTTTTATATTTAAATACTTTTTGTTGTATATCTTATTACTTCTCTTTTATCATTCTTTGCTTTAAAGAAGTGAATACTTTGCTGATTATGGGTACTGTTATTTTTGGTTTTTCAGGTTTATGAAATTTCTCTATTTTATCGTGCCTTTGTTTAAAGGTTTCAAAATAGGTTAAGAGTAATGGTAATAATATAGGTCCGATGAATATTCCAGGAACCCCAAACATGGTGGCTCCGCCTATGACACCTATGATTACAACTATTTGACTTACCTTGGTTTTTGTTTTTGAATGCACTATCTTCGCAAGTAGAATACTATCAATGGTACCTATTATAACAAGGCAGTAGAAGAATAGTCCTATTCCTCTATACATGAGCCCATAATCATGAGAAAGATAACCACTTATAACCATAAATAGCGAGATAGGTACCCATAAAATTGCTGTTCCAATAGTTGGAATCAAAGCAGCGAAAGCCATCACAAGTCCTAAGATTATCGGAAGAGGAACACCAAATATGTAAAATCCTATAGTTCCTAAGACTCCCTGGACGAATGCAACAAATAATTGTGCATAAACTACTGTATGGGTTATATCTCCGAATTCCGTGATAAGTCTTTTTGTTGTCTTTTTTCTCATTGGGAGTATATTCTCTATTTTTTTTAATATATTCTCCCAGTCTTTTAGGATAAAGAATGACATAACTAATGCAAGAATAATTTCTGCGATTATGATAGGTATAGTAAGAATAAAGGTTGCTATTTTTTCCTCCAAAATAGGAAGTAGTTTCTGCAGTTGCGTGTTAAATCCAAATGCTGACAATCGGTCTAAGCTAAATTTTTCTATGTGGTTAATAACAGAACATAATGTTGAGTTTGCACTAGTGCATCCGATACCAAAGAGTTGTCCCTTCGCAATATTATTTGATAATGAACTGTAAAGAGCAGATCCTTGCTGTGTAACTTCGAATGCTAAGAAAGCGAATGGAATTAATACAATAATTACAATAATGAACAGAGATAAAATAATTGAAAGAGATTTATAGGGTATCTTTTTATTTATTTTAGTATACAGAGGAAAAGCAATATAAGAGAGAATTGTGCTGCTTAAAAGAATAGTTATCATAGGCCTGACAAGGAAGAATAACAGAATTAATGCCAGCACAAACATTATGAACGGGACTACTTTTTGATACTGGTTTTGGATTGCCATTGTGTAAATGGTAACGAGAATTTACCTTGCCTGGGTTTCACCAGGAGATGCTAAAATTGAGTCTCCTTTATTTTCTGAGTCCCCTTCTGAAAATCTATAGTGCCTTGTTATTTTTATTTTGGCAGTATCTTCAATAACGTCCCCTGATTTGTCAGGCAGTAAGCTCATATTGTTAATATCTATTCCCTGAATTTCTATCTCAACTTTTCTGACGCTTGAGTGGTTTGGTGTTAAAACAATTGTTTTGTGGTCGGGTCCCCATTTTTTCTCGAATGTTCCTGAAGTGTAATTAAATTTAGACAAAGGTATGTTTGGAATATCTGAGATATTGGCTTTGAGATATATTATGTAGTCTCCGTAGGTCATTATAGGTATTGTACCTTTCCCTTCTGCCTCACTGGCTTTTTCAAAGGCTTCTGCATTCTTCCTATGTATATAGTACAAGCTGTCTTTTTCATTTATGCAGTTTGTTATTTCATCTATTTTGTCTTCTTTTGTCTGTTCCATTATATTACTCCGAAATATTTAAGCAAAACAAATCCACCGATTAATGCAAGTATGAAAAATATTACGCCTCCAACAGATCCTTGTTTGTTCATTTTATTTTTTAAATAAGTCATTTTTTTTATTTCTACCAACCAAATAATAAATTATTGCTGTTATTATGCTAAAAAATATGGCTAATACAACCCAAAGAACTTTCATTCCGTCAGATAGTCTCTTGTTATTTACAAGTACATCATAAATAACCCATATTGCTGCTATAACTGCTATAATCATAAATAACAGACCAAATCCATATCCACCCATCATTCCAAATCCGAAGCCTCCAAATAATAGTAAAACTAAAACAACTATTAATATAATCATTAAAGTTTTATTTTCGTTTTTCATTTTTTATTGTTTAAGTCCTCATTATATTTCTTCCAGCGGGCCTGTTTTTTACATGACCTTTTCCGCCCTTTCCCTTTCTAGCTCTTGCCTTTGCTGCCTTCATTCTTCCGCCTCTGCTTTTTTTTGCCATTTTTTGTTTTTTACTCCTGTTTAATTTTTAGATTATGATTATTTAATTTATAATTACCTTGTTCTTGTTGTTGTAGTTGTTACTGAAGTTCCACTCGGCAATGCTGCTCTTCTTGATCTTCTCCGTGTTGAACGCCTATGATATGCAGTTCTTCCTCTTGGTCCTCTAGGTCCTTGGACTACTCTTGTTGGACCGGAACTTGCTAAACCAATAACTAATAATAGGAAACCAATAATTGCAGATGCATATGCCCATCCTACAGGAATAGTTACATTAGCAGATGAACTATTTGAATTTACACCGGCTTGAATATTCTGGAAAGGTACAAAATAGAACAATCCTCCAAGAACTAGAAAAATTACTCCAAATATAATCAGGCTTGCTTTCATTTTGTTCTCCTTTCTTGTTTTTTCATTTTATTTAAAATTATGAAGTGTGATATTTCTAAGCTGCTTTTATTGTATGAGCTATTACCGAAATTATGAACAGTATTACAAAAATTATTGCTAGCCACTTTGCTATTGTTAATGAAACTCCTGAAATAAGCCCGAATCCAAATATTGCAGAGACTATTGCTATAATTAAGAATATAACTGCCCAAGCCAACCAACCAACTGTTCCTTGTTTGTTCATTTTATTCATTTTTTATACTTTATGTTAAATCTGTTATGATATATATAGTCGCGCTGTATGAACCCATACTCTTAATCTGAATGTTAAGTTCTAAAAAATAATTATAATTAAAAAAATTAATTAAAACTTTTCATCACCGCAAAAATATAATCTTTCATTTATTATTTTATTATCTTTCCAGTGCTGAACATTTACCCTGTGAATTATTTTCTCTTTTTTATTTTTATCTTCAATGTTTATAGCCCATTCTGTCATTGAAATATTATCATCAACTCCCCCAAAAGTAACAGATTTTATTTCAGCGCTGTTTAATTTTTCTATTTCCTTAAGAAATATGGTTTCTCTCTTTCTGTTATTTTCTTTTCCGTTTATGGGAAGATTTCCATTTACCTGTGTAATTACTTCATCTCCGTAATATTTTTCAAATGCTTCCAAAAGCTTGCCGTCCCTAATTAAAGCATTCAATTTTTCTACGTTATTTTTTAGTTTTATCATTTTCTTGGATAAAAATATTTTTTAGGTGAAAATAAAAAGGGCTTCAACTGCCAAAACAATCAGCAGTCCTAAAACTACGACTAAGACCATATTCGTATTTCTGTCTTTCACTTCTCTTCTATTGTCGGTTATATCATCATTTCTTAATCTGTTCTCTCCCATAGTTCTATCTGCTTTGGATCTTCTTTCTGCAGTTAATTCGTCATTTCTAAATCGACTATCTTTCATTGTCTTGTCTGCCGTTTCTCTTTTGTCCGTAGTTACCACATCATTCTTCATTCTTTGCGTATTTGTCATTTTTTTCTTTCCTCCATTGCATTATATCATAATCAAAAGAGTATATATGCTGGCGCTGTAGCAAGACATAATTGTTGTATGAGAAAATACTTTATCGTGTAAAAATTTATACTACTTTTTTAGAATAATCCCAAAGAATGCCATAAAAATCAAGATATTCTTTTGCAATAACATCATTTTCTATTACAATTGTATAAATAGGATCAATCCAAAGAGTGATATAAACAGAGCCATTGCAGACTACATGGGTTATTTGGGAAGTTTTAGCCTGCTGAGTTTTAGGTAAAAGCCTTGCTTCTGTAAATTTTAAGTTGCTGAGCGTTTTAACTTCTTCATGAGGAAGCTTATAAAAAAGAAGTTTAAGCTCAATATGATTTTTTATTCTTTCAAGATGGAAAGAATTCATTAATCTATCATTAAGAACATTGATTATGCTCTCATTTTCTGCAAGACCATAAATCCAGATATCTGATTTTTTTTCCAAGAGACCGAATAAAATGCTTTTTACGGCATTTAATCCTTCTAAAGTATAAACTTTGGGCGTATGACCAGACACAAAAGTTGTTTTTATGAATTCCATTGCTGTTTTTAGATTTTCCAATTTATCTTTTTCTTCATTAATAATCAAGTCTGTTGCTAAAGCGGCAAATACCTGCTTTCCTTCTTTGTTGGACAAATAAACCAGATTTCTTTCCTTAAGCTTTGTTAAGGTGTCATATACATTAGCCCTATGCATGCCTGTTCTTTTTGAAATCTGTGTTGCAGTAGATTCCTTGTTTTTTAGCAAATCAAGGTAAACAGTAGTCTGCATTTTAGGGATGCCTACTGATTCAAAAGCTTTCAAGATATGTTCGTCTACCATTTTATTTTTAAGTGTTTTCACTATATATTTTTTTTGGTTTGAGTAAATAATAAAATCAATAAAAAATTTTTAATTCAGTTTTACAGCAGTGCCGTAGGCAAGAATTTCTGATGAGCCGCGCATTATTGAGGAAGCATCAAATCTCATTGCAATTATTCCATCTGCTCCCATCTTGATTGCATTGTTTATCATTCTGTTATATGCCTCATCACGTGACTGGTTTATCAATTCTGTAAATGTCTCTATTTCTCCGCCGACAAGACTCTTAAGCCATGCCATGATATCTCTTCCAAGATTTCTGCTTCTTACAGTATTTCCCCTAACAACTCCAAGAATTTTTTTAACTTTTCTGCCTGGAATATCATTCATTGTCACAGCAGTGATACCTTTGCTATCTTGTGCCATTTTTATCTCTTTCTGACTTCTTCAATTTTATTTTCTTTTTTATTGAGTAATATTACAATCCCTATAATAGCGACAATAATCCCAAAGATTAATACAATAAGTTGTGAAAAATAAACAAAACAGATGTACAATCCAAAAAATAGAAGAACAAGTCCTGTAATTATCCTTGGAAAGTCTGTCATTGAATCGTAAATGTGAATAAGAATTTAAATCTATCCATTTTTAGTCATCTCTTTAAACAAAAACTTTATAAACCTAATTTTTTATCACATATAATCTAATACAATGGCAAAAGAAAAACCAAACATGAACGTCGTGTTCGTTGGACACGTCGACGCAGGAAAATCAACTGTAGTTGGAAGACTTCTTTTCGATTCCGGTCTTGTTTCAGAGCAGGAAATGGCAAAGTTGAAACAGGAAGCTGAAAAGCACGGAAAAATCGGATTTGAATTCGCTTATGTCATGGATAAAATCAAGGAAGAAAGAGAAAGAGGAGTTACTATTGACCTTGCTTACAGAAAAATTATGACTCCTAAATATCAAATCACAATCATTGACGCACCAGGTCACAGAGATTTTGTCAAGAACATGATTACAGGTGCCTCCCAAGCAGACTGCGCTTTCCTCGTAATTGCTGCTCCTCAAGGAGTTCAACCTCAGACAACAGAGCACTTGTGGCTTCTTAGAACAATGGGTGTCAAAAACATTGCAGTAGCAATCAACAAAATGGACGCTGTTGGATACAAAGAAGAAAATTTCAACAAAGTAAAAGAAGAAGTTGGAAAATTGCTTCAGGGTGTTGGAATAAACGCTGCAACAACTCCATTCATTGCATGCTCTGGATTAAAGGGAGATAATGTTCACAAGAAATCAACAAATATGTCATGGTACAAAGGACCAACAATTTTCGAGCAATTTGATTTGTTCCCTCAACCACAGTTGCCTACTGAATTACCAATGAGAATGCCTGTGCAGGATGTTTATGAAATTACAGGTATTGGAACAGTTCCTGTAGGAAAAATAGAAACAGGAACAATGAAAGTCGGTCAGAAAGTAATTGTTTTGCCTGGAAGAACAGGTGGCGGAATTAGTGGTGAAGTAAAAACAATAGAAATGCATCATGAATCTATGTCAGAAGCTCTTGCTGGGGATAATGTGGGGATAAACATAAGGGGAGTTGGAAAGAAAGACATTGCTCGTGGAGATGTTATCTGCGACGCTGCAAGGCCTTCAAGTGTTGTTGAAGAATTCATTGCAACAATCACTGTCATAAATCACCCAACAGTTCTTGCAAAAGGATACACTCCTGTATTCCATGTTCACACAGCTCAGGTTCCATGCCAATTTGTTGAACTTATAGAACAGATTGACCCAAGAACAGGCGAGGTAATAAAGAAAAATCCTGACTTCTTGAAAAACGGAGACACAGCAAAAGTCAGAATAAGGCCTCAGGGAAATCTTTGCCTTGAAACTCAGAAGGAAAATTCTTACATGAGCAGATTCGCAGTAAGGGATGCTGGTTCAACTGTTGCTGCCGGAATGTGCACTGAGATAGTAAAGAAAAAGTAGATTTATTTCTAGTTTTGTGCTAATGATTAATCTTTTAAACAAGTGCCTTTTCTAAAAAAGATGATTCCAGAGACAAAATATCCTGTCTTTAGATTAACATATTGGTCTTTAGATGAAGAAAAAGCTGTAGCTTTTGTTGCGGCGGATTCAAGGATAAATGCAGAATCTTTGTTAATGCAAAGACTTGAAGATGAAGGAGATACTCTTGGGGATGTGATTTCTGCAAGAGAAATAAAATATACATATCATCATCAGCAAAAAGTGCTTAGCTCAGGGCATATTGACAGACGAGATTGTGTTGTAGAAGGCTATGTTGTCCGCCCAAAATAATAAAATTCTGAATAACAATTCTTAAAAACCCCAAATTGTTATTTTTTATATGCTAAAACTAGACCCAAAAATGAGCAAGTCGGAAATCGACCAATTTCTTCAGGGAAAAGGAGATTATGTGCAAATAGATCATTTGAGCAGATTCATAAAAGAGCAGATTCCTATGGACACAAAGAAATTTGTTTTCTTGAAACTTGCAGTTCTCTATGAAAAAGCCAACATGAATCAGGATGCAGCAAAAATGTACAACAATGCAGCAGACCTTTCAATTGTATTTGCAGAAAAAATAAAGAATTATCTAAAAGAGGCGGAACTTTACACAAAGGCAGGCAGCTTTGACCGTGTAGAAAATGCAATGAAAAAGGCAATGGCACAGGGAAATTCAAAAGATAAGGAAATGATACAGTCTTCTGTTAAAATGTTCTTCGAGCAGCAGGCTCAGTTGAATGAGACAGACTCAAAAAGAAACCAGGCAACAAGATATTATGAAAAGCTGCTTGAAATGAAGATTTCTGACCAGGAAAGAAGGATAATAAAGGAAAAGCTCCTTGAATTGTACAAGCAGCTTGGAAGAGTAAGGGAATATTCCAATCTGGAAAAGATGTACAAGTAATTTATTTCTTTATTTCACAAGTTTTAAAAGGGGAAAAAACATCTAGTTTTTGTAGAAAAGTACAGTAAGTAATTATCATAAGATAATCACATTCACCGAATGACGTTCGCACTGCGTTCGTCTTCACTTTCATTGTTTAGTTTTGAAAGAACCCCTTGTACACAGGGAAGAACAAAGTGTGCAGTATTTTTCTATGAATTAAATTTTTACGGAGGTAAAAATAAGAAAATGGCAAAAATAAGCCCTGTATCGATAAAATACATGATACATGCAAACTTCAGGGTCGAGGGCGCTTTGGAAAAACCTGACGTAATCGGAGCCATATTCGGGCAGACAGAAGGTCTTTTGGGAGCTGACTTAGAAATGAGAGAGCTTCAGAAAGAAGGCAAAATCGGAAGGATTGAAGTCGAGCTTGAAAGAAAGGACAAGATTACAACAGGAAAAATAATGATTCCAACTGCACTTGACCAGTCAGAAACCACACTTATTGCTGCTGCTGTCGAAACCATTGAGAAAATAGGACCTTGCGACTCCCAGATAGAAGTCGAAAGAATCGAGGATGTAAGAGGCTCCAAAAGAGACTATATCATTGAAAGAGCAAAGAAACTTATGGGAGAATTGAAAGGCACAACAGACTCAAGGGAAATCTCAAAGGAAATCAAAGATTCTGCGAGAACAGCAGGAGTAAAAGAATATGGGGATGAAAAACTTCCTCACGGAGATATTTCTGGCAACGAAGTCATCGTTGTAGAAGGAAGAGCAGATGTTCTTAACTTAATGAGGGCAGGAGTCAGCAATGTTATCGCTATGAACGGAACAAAACTTCCAGAAGCAATAAAGGCACTTTCACAGGAAAAAGAGATAACTCTTTTCATTGATGGTGACCGTGGCGGAAAGCTCATAGCTCAGAACGTTGTGGAAAATGCAAGAATAAAATATATTGCAGTTGCTCCTGATGGAAAAGAAGTAGAAGAACTCGCAGGCAAAGAGATACTCATGTGCCTGAGAAAAAAAATACCTGCAGAAGATTTTTCTTCAAGCAGATATAACAGCAGAACTTCAGAATCAAAATCTGGCAGCTCTGCTTCCTCTTCTTTTTTGAATGAAAAAAACAAATTAATAATCAAAGAAATAGCAAAGAAAAATGAAGGAACTGGAAAAGCAGTCCTGTTAAATGATTCTCTTGAAGACATAAAAGATATTCCTGCAAAAAGCTTGGTAAGTTTTTTAAGAAAAACAAGAAGCAATCCAAGCGTGATAATTCTTGACGGAACAGCAACAAAATCAACAATAGAAGTCGCGGAAGAGGCAAGAGCAAGGGTTCTTGCTGCGAAGAATTTCACGACTACAGACACAAATCTCGAATTGATGAGCTTTTAGGCATTCTAAAGAGATAAATATCATAAGTTTTATAAGTAATTTAATTAACGATTTTTTATGGATAATACAAAGTTAGATTTACATGAAGATTTAATACCAGAATTCCAGCGTGAGCTACCTTTGGGTATAGAACAAGTAGTCGCTATTAATCCATTTATAGGAATTGACACACCTTATTCTGATTTTTGGTTGAATGTAATTTATGAAAATGAGGTATATGGTGGAAATCTCTCTAAGTTTGGTAAAGAAGTTGCTAAACATGTTACAGGAAAGACTTTTTTGGACCTTGGTTGTGGAATCCCATATCAAGTTTCAGCTGCAGCTGAAAAACTCGGAGCTAAAAAATATATTGGTATAGATAAGAATGTTCCGCTAAAACCATTTAAAATAACAGAAAGAGCTATGCCTGCTTATGCTGTTAAAGGAGATATATTATCTTTCTTAGCAAGGAGAAGTGCTAGTGATGGAACTGTTTTCTTCTCTTATGGAATTGATGCACATTCTAATAAAGATTTTGAAAGATATTTATCTGCAGTTTATGATGAAATGAAACGCCTTGGTAAAAAAGGGGATATTGCATTTTCAGAGAGTAATGTAATTAATCCAGAAAAAGCAGGATTTAAGAGAAATGAAAAGGGATTTTACGTTTTTTCTTAAATAAATTTTACCCTTGATAAAAGCTCGTTCACTTTATGTTACTCACATACAGTACTAGTGTAACTGGATAATTACGACAACACCATAAACTTTATAAACGAAAACCAAGTCAGGTAAGTTAACGGAAACTTAGTTTCCAGGATATAAAAATAAATTAAAAATGATACAAAATATGGAAAAGAAATTAATGGTTTCTTTCCTACTAGCGGTGAGCGTTTTATTCTTTCTTGCTAGTGTTAGTGCTACTTCATCAATTGCAACAATAACAAACGTTGAAGTCAACGGTGTCAGTGCAAGTTCAAATCCAGCAATAAATGTTGGAGATACTGTAACTGTCAGAGTTGATTTTAGTGGTCTTGCAAATGTGCAGGGCATTACACTTCAGGCAACATTGGAAGGAAATAGCCAAAATACTCAGGCTGAAACAAATGTATTTGATGTTGAATCAGGTTCTTTGTACACAAAGAGTCTTAACATCAATGTTCCATTTGACTTGAAGAATTCACTTAGTGATAGCGTGAATCTTCACATAAGGATAAGCGGAAACGGCTTCAGTACAGAAGCTGATTATCCTTTGAAAGTGCAGAGAAGTTCTTTTGTTGCAGATATACAATCTGTAATTACTCCTCAGCAAGTTAAAGCAGGACAACTTTTCCCAGTTGACTTTGTTATTCAGAATGAAGGCTACAACGATCTTACTAGCCTCTATGTAACTGCAAGCATACCAGCATTGGGCGTCACACAGACAACTTTTGTTGGAGACCTTGTTGCATTGACATGTAATACCCATGATACCACTGTCTCAGACTATGGTGTTAATATTACAAGAAAATGCAATGAAAACGGACAGGAAACAGTAAGCGGAAGAGTTTTCCTTCAGTTACCATACAGCGTCCAGACAGGAACATATGCGCTTCAGTTGAATGCTTTCAACGGGGACACAAGTTCAAGTCAGACAGCACAGGTCAGTATAACAAATGATTTTTCCACAGGAAATTTCATTGTTTCAGGCAATCAGATGCTTATCGTTAACCCTACAAATAGTGTGGTTGTTTACAGGCTTGTTCCTGAATCAACAAATTCTGCTACAGTCAGCGTAAGCGACAATGTTGTTGCTGTTCCAGCTGGCGCAAGCAAGACAGTTACTACACAAGTTTCTGGACTTGCAGCAGGACAGACTTACAACGTCGATGTTTTTTCATCTGACGGAAGTCTTGTTCAGAGAGTTGGCTTCACTGCACCATCAGTAGGCGCATCCAGTCCAGTAATTGTATTAACAATAATCCTTGCAATAATCTTTATTGTATTGCTTGTTGTTCTTATAGTCTTGATTGGAAAGAAACCTGAAAAATCCGAGGAATTCGGAGAAAGTTACTACTAAATTTATTTTTTCTTTTTATTTTTTTATTTAGTCTTTCTCCCTCCTCATTTTATTCTAAATAATTAAGAATTAGCTTTAGCTGTATTAATCCCCTTCAACAAAAGGCACAAAGACAAAACCAGGCAGCCGTTTTTTTATCTCAAACTCTGCCTCTGAATGCCTTTCAATAACAATTATTTCCTGCTCAAAGCGCGAGCCTTTTGGAGCGACAAGAATTCCTCCATGAGTTTTGAGCTGAGCCATTATTTTCTCGGGAACATCTCGCAATGCAGCGCTGATAAGGATCCTGTCAAACTTTGCCTCATCTGGAAATCCATTTGAGCCGTTTCTTTTGTAAATTTTAATGTTTTTGTATCCTGCATCTTCAATGTTTTCTTTTGATTTTTTCACAAGCTCTGGAATAATTTCAAGACCGATAACTTTTCCTGTTTTTCCGATAAGCTCTGAAATAAGAGCAAGAACATAACCTGAGCCTGATCCTATCTCAAGAACTTTCTGCCCTGGCTTAAGGTGAAGATTTGAAAGCATAAGGGCAATTGTATAAGGCTGTGAAGTTGTCTGGCCTTTTGTAAGTGGCAAAGGGGTGTCTTCATAAGCCATTTTCTTCAGATTATTTGATATGAAGTTCTCCCTGTTAACTTTTGAAAAAGCATCTATTATTTTCTCTGGTGCTCCTCTTTCCCTGAGGCTCCATAGCAGCTCTTTCTTGTTCATAATCAAAAAAAGTTTTCCTGGTTTAAATATCTTAATCATCACAATAAAGGTTATAAAGAAAAAATAAAGTTAATTTTTATTATGGGAACAAAAGTTCAGATAGGAAGTGGGCCTTCAATGCCAATAGAAGATTTGGAAAGAATACTATCTGAAGCAAGAAAAATTGAAAGTAAAAAAATTAAACGTAACCGGAAGTTAATTGAGCAGGCCGGGAATCCTGTTCCTGAAAGGCAAATATTGGTGCATTATGATTCCTCTAGTCCTAATTTAGGGTATTCTGTTGATGATATATTACCAAATGGCCAAAGACCAATTAAGGTTGGTGAGGCAGAATATCGTTCTAGTGATTTAAGAGGAGTATAATTTTTTATGGAAAAAATAGTAAAATACAATTTGGGTTATCAGAGGGATTTGCCTGATGGGGGAACGGAACAACTCAGATCTGAAAGAGAGATGCTTAGTGCGGTAGAAATTCCCTTAATTAAACCAGAAGAAATAGCAAATGCTGATAGACTTGAGAGGAGAATAGAAGTCCATCCAGGAGATCATGCAGGAATAATGCCATGCCTATTTGGATATAGTGTTAATATACATGCTATAAGAGACGGACGTGATGTCTGGATTGGTGGCGAGACGCTTAATTCTAATAGTTTAAGAAAAATAATTGATAAAAAACATAGCGAAGCTGCATCTGGTTGATAAAACAATTTTAAACCTTCAAGCTAATTATTTTTGAAATTCCTTCATGCATGCTGACGCCGTAAAGATTTGTTGCCTTGGAAATGACTTCATCATTGTGTGTTATGACAATATACTGTCCTTTCTGCATGTATTTGTTAAGAAGACCGGCAAGACGTTCTGAATTTCTTTTGTCAAGAGCTGCATCTATTTCATCAACAAGATAAAAATAATATGGCCTGTACTCCTGAATTGCGAAGATAAGGGAAAGTGCAACAAGTGTCTGCTCTCCGCCTGAAAGGGATTTTACATCAAAGTATCTTCCATGGCCCGTTTTTACAGTTATCAAAACTCCAGCGCCTTCTGCAAATGGGTCTTGAGGATTTTCAAGCTCAAGATAAACCTGGCCTTTTGTGCTAAGTTCTGAGAAATTTCTGGAAAAGAGTTCATTAAGCGTGTTTAATGTTTGCATGAAAACTTTCTTTTTCTTGACATCTATTTCATGAATGATTTTCATTATGCCTTCTTTTTCTTTCTCAATTATTTCTGCTTTTTCCTTTACAGCATCATATTCTTTCTTTATTGAATCGTAAACTTCAAGAGAACGGAGGTTTACTGTTCCGATGCTTGCAAATGTTTCCTGGTTGCGGGCAAGTCTTTCTGTCAAAAGATCGCGCGATGTTTTTATTATTTCAATTTCACCGAAACCTGCAAGCTCTGTTTCAAGGTTTTCTGCTTCTGCGTCAATTCTTGCTTTTGTTATTTTGACTTCATTGATTTCTTGTTCTTCTGCGCGGATTTCTGTCTGCTTTTTTGAAATTTCCAGTTCTGTATCCCTGTTTTTCTTCTGAAGTGCATCGCGGTCTGAAATAAGCTTTTGGAATTTCTCGCTGAGTTTTTCTTCCTGAACTTTTTTCTTTTCTAGGATTTCTTCTTTTTCCATCAAAACATCTGTAAGGGAATTTATCTCTTCATTAATGTCTTCCTCATTTCTCAATACCTGTTTTATTGAAGCGCGCATCCTTTCTGCTTCCCGCTCCTTGAATTCAACTTCTGAATCAAGATTTTCTTTTGTCCTTGTTGAAATTTCCTGCAACTCAATCCTTAAGTTTTCGTATTTTTCATCAATGTTTGAATTGTTCCCAACTTCTTCTTCAAGATTCTTTCCTTTTTTAACAAGCTCTGCAATTTCCTTTTTCAAATCATCTGCCTTAATCTGCATTGTCTTTATCTGCTCTTTCTTTTCCTCTATTGAGAAAAGTTTTCCAATGTCAACTTCTGTTTTTGAAATATCAGAGGTTATTTGCTCTATATCTTTTGAAAGAAGCTGCTTTTTCTGGGAGATTTCCTTAAGCTCCTTGTCCATTGACTCAACTCTTTTTTTCAGGTTGTCAATTATTGGAGCCATTTCTTTTTTTATCATTCCAAGATGCTCTTTTGTTATCTTGCTTTTGCAGACAGGGCAAATATCCATGCTTGAAATCTTCTCAAGCGTTTCTCTGTGATGCTCTATCTCTGATTCATTTGCATAAATTATTTTTTCAATCTCTGTTTCCCTTTTGAGGATGTTATTCATTGAATCTTGCTTTTCTGCAAGCTGGTGCCTTAATTCATCAAGCTTGTTTTGAGAAGAATGTTTGTCAGAAAGCGCTATTGAAATATTCTCTATCTGCCTTAAAAGAAAGTCAGACTCATTTGTGTAATTCTGGAAAAGGGAATTCTTGTCTTCAAGCCTTTCCTTGGTGTTTTTTAATTCTGCCTTTGATGTATAGAATTTTTTCCTTAAACTTTCAAGTTTTTCAAGCTCAAGCTTCTTTTTTTCCATTTCTTTTGATTTTGTCGCAGAAGTAGGGGTTTCCTTTTTCAGATTTTTTACCGTTGCTTCAATTGAATCAAGAGATTCCTGAATTTCTTTTTTCTGGTGAAGAGATTCATTAAGCTTTGAATTGTAATTTTCCTTTCTCACATTCAGACCTGCAAGCTCTGCCCTTAAATCTGCAATTTCCTGGTTAAGTTTCTCTTGTTCAAGTCCTGTTGATTCCTGAATCTGCCTATTTATCGCAGAAATTTTCAACTCTGTGTTTTTTATTTCTGTTTCAAAACCAACGATTGTTTTTCTAAATTTTTCAACAATCCTGTTCTTTTCTTCTATGTCTGAATTTATTACTTCTGCTTCTTTTTTCTTTTTTGACAAATCATAAGAGATTATGCTTGCCTTGAGTTTCTTTATGTCTTCCTCTAATTTTTTGTATTTCAATGCCTGCTGCCTTTCTTTTTCAAGATTGTTAAGATAAGCTGTTCTTTCCCTCAAAATAGATGTTATTTCCTTAAGCCTTTCATCTGTTTTTTCAAGTTCGTGGATTGATTTTTCCTTTCTTGTTTCATAAACAGATATTCCAGATACTTCCTCCAAAATTCCTCGCCTTTCTTCTGATTGCATTCTTACAAAATTTTGAATCTCACCCTGAAGAATTATATTAAATCCCTGTGGGTCAATTCCTGCCTGTGCCAGAAGGGAGAGAACTTCCTGTCTTGTTTTTGTTTCATCATTTATTTTGTAAATGCTCTGCCCGTTTTTCCTGAGAATTCTTTTTATTGAGATTTCTTGTGTATCAAGAGAAAATGTTTTCTGCGAATTGTCAAAAAAGATTTCAACGCTTGCTTCTTTCGCCGGAGCGACAGACTTGCTTCCAAGGAAAATAAGATTTCCTGCGCGTGCAGCACGCAACGATTTCATGCTCATTCTTCCAAGAACAAAGCATATTGCGTCAGAAACATTGCTTTTTCCGCTTCCGTTCGGGCCTAGAATGACATTGATTCCGGGAGTAAATAATATTTCTGTCTTTTGGGGAAAACTTTTGAAACCGTGCATCACCAGCTTTTTGATATAAGACATATGAAAAGTAGACAAGGCTTATTTTTAAAGATTATTTAGCGATAAATGAAATATATATTGTAGTAAATTAATATTTATAACTTTCATTTTCCCGTGTTTTTCATGGAATTAAAGGTTAAAAAGAGAAATGGGCACGAAGTTCACAGAGTCAATGGAACTGCAGAAATCAAGGAAGTTCTTGGAAGTGCTGATTTGTTTGAGCAGAAGAATCAAATAGTTCAGGTATGCTTTCGTGGAGAGCATTGTTCTGGAATATTTGAGCTTTCAGGAGACGAAGCAAAGGGGCTTTCAAAAGAATTGAACAGAGTTACTAAAGCAGGAAACAAGTTCAAGATAATGAAATTAAGAGAATAACTTTTTCTGATTTGAATCAGAGTGCGCTTTTTTCCAAGTGCTCCAACTTTTTCTGAAAATGCCGTGGTCATCAAGTTTTTTTAAGTTTTTTTTCAGGAATTTTTTTGTCTTTGGGTCAGATGCATAACCTGAGCCAATAGCTGGTCCATATTTTCCCTTCAAGATATCCATCTCGCGCTCTCTTTCCTCTTTTGCAAGTATTGAAGCTGCAGAAACCGCAACATGATTTACATCTGCCTTGTGCTCGCATGAAATTTCAAGGTTTGAGAGATTGTCTATATACGTTTTTACTGTTTCTGTCCATGATGTCCTGTTTGTTGAGGGGCAATCAATAACAACTTTCATTTTTCCAGAGCCCTTGTTTATTTCATTAATAATCTGGGCAGCCATGTGGGCTTCAAGGTCATTTAAGTTAATACCGTCTTTGTTTTTTCCATCAATTTCTGATGCTTGTGTCTTCACGACAAAGAATGCTTCTGCTTTTTCCTTGATTGCTGTTTCCAAAAAAGCACGCCTTGTTTTTGAAAGTTGCTTGCTGTCCCGAACCCCGAGCCTCTTCAGCTCTTTTTCTGCTTCAGCTTTTATTAGGCAACCGGCAAGAATCATTGGACCAATTACAGGACCTCTTCCTGCATCATCAATACCTAAAATAAGTTCCGGCATTCAAGGGAAAAATTGTTTTTGTTTTTAAGCATTTATAACTTCTTTAGGATGATTAAGTTTAGTTTTATTTCAAAAAGTTTATAAGTGTTCTGCAGGTTGTTTTTGGATAGCGGGGTAGAGGAGCCTGGAGTCCTCGCAGGGCCCATAACCCTGAGATCGCGTGGTTCAAATCCCGCCCCCGCTATTTTTTTATAAAAAACCTTATAAGTGCTAAATAATTCAAAATTTCAATATGCCACAGTCGCATAGCGGTATTGCAGCGGATTGCTAATCCGCGCCCTTCGGGGCTCCCAGGTTCGATTCCTGGCTGTGGCGTTTTCAACATGCCTGAAATTTACCAGCCAGAAGAAGATTCTTATTTGATGTCTGAGAAAATAGCAGAGGAAATCTCAAATATATTAAGCAAAAATAAAAATCCAATTTTTTTGGAAATAGGCTGTGGTTCTGGAATAAATTTGCGGGTTGCACTTGATTCTGGAATAAAAAAACAAAATATTCTTGGCACAGACATTAATGAAGAAGCTGTCAGGCATTGTAAAAGTTTAGGATTTAATTGCATATTATCTGATTTGTTTGACAAGATCAAGGGAAAATTTGACATAATTGTTTTCAATCCCCCATATTTGCCGTTGGACAAAAATGAGCCAGAAGAATCAAGGCAGGAAACAACAGGTGGAAAAAAAGGAAATGAAATAATTATTAAATTTCTGAACCAGGCAAAGAAATATTTAGCAAAAGAAGGGGAAATTCTGATAATAACCAGTAGTTTATCTCAAGATGTTGATTTCAAGAAGTTAGGTTATAGAGCTGCTGAGTTAGCAGATAAAAAATTATTCTTTGAAAAAATAATTATCTGGAGGTTAGAGATATAAAATTAATCCAAGGCAACAAACTTATCCCTGCCTGTCTGTTTTGCCTTGTAAAGAGCTTGGTCAACACGCTCTTTTATTTTTTTCTCTGAGTCATCTCTTCTGTATTCTGTTAAACCGCCAGAAACAGTCAAGCCATATTTCTTGAATATAGTATCTGATTTTATTGCGTCTCTAAGCCTTGAAGTTATCGTTTTTGCTTTTTCAAGATCTGTTTGTGGAAGGAGAATCATAAACTCTTCTCCACCAAATCTTGCAATGACATCAGGAGTTCTTAGCTGGTTCACAAGCATTTTTGAAAGCCTTACAAGAAATTCATCTGCTTTCATATGCCCGTATTTGTCATTTATTTTTTTGAAGAAGTCAACATCTATCATGAAAAGAGAAAGATGTTCCTGATTTCTCCTTGCCTTCTCTATTTCCATGTTAAAAACATTGTCAAAGAACTTCATGTTATACAATCCGGTTTTTTCGTCATGAGTTGCAATTTCATAAAGCCAAGAAACATATTTTTTATCAGAAGGCTTAACGCTTTTGAAGAGTTTTTCTATTTTTTCCCTGAAATCTTTTCCAAATGCTGCTTTCTTACTCATTAGCAATTTAACAATTTTTATTTAATAAAGCTTTCTTATTAAGATTTATAAATGATTTCTCCCTGTATAAATTATGTACAATTGGTCTGGTCAAATGATGAATGGAAGCTGGAATAATTGGATGAATGTCACAAATTACAGGGATTTTATACTAGGAGGAAGCTTAGGGGCATTAATTGCTGCATTGTTTATATTCGCTGTAATATTCTTCATTGCTTTATACATTTATTTTGCACTTGCATGGAGAGCAATAGCAAGAAAAAGAGGATACAAGCATCCATGGCTTGCATGGGTTCCTGTTGCAAACATAGCAATGTGGCTTCAAATGGGTGGATTTTCATGGGCATGGATTTTCCTTATGATTATTCCTATAGCAGGATGGATTGCAGTCTTTGTTTTATTCTTAATATCAACATGGAAAGTCTTTGAGAAATTGAAATATCCAGGGTGGCTTGGTCTTTCGCCTCTTCTGAGTGTTTTGGGTCATGGATTCGGATTCCTTGCATATGGAATTATAATAGGAATAGTTGCTTGGAAGAAGAAAAGATAATAAGCAATAAAAAATTATTCTTTAACTATATCGCTCGTCTTTTTGTAATTAACATAAAGCTTGTCAAGAATGTTTGTAATTTCCTGCCTTTGTTCTGAAGTTCCAAGGCCTTTCCAATCAAGCAAGACCCAGTCGAGCTCTTCTTCTGTTTTCTCGATTGCTTCTTTAATCATTTCTTCTGTAAGAGGAAAAACATATTGCGGAATCACATGAGAGATTGCCATGTTTGATTTTGCCTGAATCTTGTTGAAGCCTGGGCAGTAATGGCCTCCACCTATTGCAATTGCAATTTCCCTGTAAGGATTTTCCTTGAAATCGGAAATTGCTTCTGAAATTGTTCTTGCAACAACGAACGCTGCTTTTGTATCATTCCATTCTGTTTCAGACGGACCTACTTCAATGAATATGCATGGCTTCTCAATTAACGGGCCGTGATGAGTTGCCTCCATTGTAACTTGATAATCATCAAGATTGAATTTCTTTGCATTTGCATTCAATTTCTCAAAAAGAAACTTGGAGAACAAAGCAGAAGATTTGCAGACTTTGTTTTTTTCGCCGCCATATTCTGCCAAACGCCAATTTCCTGGAGCATGGACAGAAAGCGTTTTTTGCTTGCTTTCTGACTTGTGCTTTGATGCAAAAATTATGAAGTCATACTGGCTTATTTTTTCAAGGTCAATATTTTCAGTGTGAATTACATCCTTGTCGCAAAGATAGAACTTGAACTGCCCAAACTGGCTCAACTGGGTTGTTATTTTTATGCCTGCCTTGTCAAGCTTGCTCGCCACGACTAAAATCTTTGGATATGGCATGCTTAATTATAAAAACCATCTTTCTTAAATATTATTATGCAGGAAATCATCAAATGGCTTATAGGAATTGTTGTCCTTTTGCTAGGTATTCCTCTGGGAAACTGGCTCGCAAAAACGACAAAAGAAGAGCTCAAGGCAGGAAAAAAATGGTTTAGGCGACTTGTCATTGTTTGCCTTGTCGGAATGCTTGCGGGACTTGTAATTGGAAATGATGTTTTGATTTTCACATTTGCTTTTATAGCAATTGTTACAAGCAGGAGTTTAGGAGGCCTGAAGAAATAAAATGTTATATCTGATTGGTCTTGGATTAAACATCAAGGGCATAACAAAAGAAGGGCTTGAAATCGCAAAAAGGTGCAAAAAAGTTTATCTTGAAAATTATACAGTTGAATTGCCCTACACTACAGAAGATGTTTCAGATTTAGTTGGGAAAAAGGTTTTTTTGGCAGACAGAAAATTCATAGAGAGTCTTGAAATAGTTGATGAATCAGAAAGGACAGACATTGCTTTGCTGATTTATGGAAGCCCACTAACTGCAACAACCCACATAGCATTGCTTGAAGAAGCAAAAAAAAGTGAAATCCCCACGAAAGTTATTTACAGTTCCTCTGTATTTGATGCTGTTGCAGAAACAGGATTACAATTATACAAATTCGGGAAAATAGCAAGCATGCCTAAATGGCAGAAGAATTTCGAGCCAGATAGTTTTATTGAAATAATCCAGCACAATCTTTCAATGAAAGCGCATAGCCTAATTCTTGTTGATATCGGATTGCGTTTTCGCGATGCTTTGAAAGAACTTGAAGATGCAATGAAGAAAAACAATCTTGAAATAGGAAATATAGTTCTCTGCCAGGCATTGGGAACAGATAGGCAAAGAATTGTTTATGGAAAATTCAGCGAGGTTTGGAGTTTAAGAGGTGTTGCTACTCCATTCTGCTTCATAATTCCGTCAAAGCTGCATTTCATGGAAGCAGAAGTTCTGGAAAATTTTAAGTATTAAGTTTTCTATAATAAATCATGTTTGAATTAAATGAAAAAGAGATGAAAATTTTGAAAGATTTGGATACACCGAAAAAAATTCAGGATTTTCTTAACAAAATTCCAATAAATTTCGAAGAAAAAGGAGATACATGCATGTCTCCAATAATGGTTTTGAAAAATAACAAGGCACACTGCATTGAAGGAGCAATGTTAGCTGCACTCGCTTTAAGATTGCATGGAGAAAAACCACTTGTTGTTGATTTAACTGCAGCAGACAGAGATTTCGACCATGTCATTTGTGTTTTCAAGAAAAATGGCAAATGGGGAGCAATAGGAAAAACAAATCATGCTGTTTTAAGATACAGGGAGCCAATTTACAAAGACATTCGTGAGTTAGTTATGAGCTTTTTTCATGAATATTTCGATGATAATGGAAGAAAAAACCTCAGGTCTTATTCTGCACCTGTTGACCTTTCTAAATTTGACAAAATAAACTGGGTCACAAGAGAAGATGATGTTTGGGAAATACCTGATTATCTTGCAAAAATCAAACACTATAACATTCTTAACAGAAAGCAAATAGCAGGTCTGCGAAAAGCCGATGAAATTGAGATAGAAGCAGGAAAACTGACAGAGTGGAAGCAGTTTGGAAGGCATGATGAGCTACCTGAACCTGAGAGAAAATAGAGTAAGTGAATAGTTTAAAAATATTAAATTCTATTGAGGAACAAGATGTATGATTTTAAAAAAATAGAAGAAGAATCACGTGCTTTTTGGAAAAAACATCAGAAAGATATAGGAAAAGCTGTGCATGAAGAAAAGGGGAAAAAACTCTTTAGTTTCCTTGAGGGGCCTCCAACTGCAAATGCGCCGCCGGGATTGCATCATCTTGAAGTCAGGACTTACAAAGACCTCATAAACAAATTCAGGTATATGCAGGGTTTTTCTGTACCAAGAAAAGGAGGCTGGGATTGCCATGGGCTCCCTGTAGAAGTTCAGGTTGAAAAGCAGCTTGGATTGAAATCAAAAAAAGATGTTCTTAAATATGGAGTAAATAAATTTATTCAACATGCACGGGACAGCGTTTTTTCTTACATAAAAGAGTGGGAAGATTCTACAAAAGAGTTAAACTACTGGATTGACCTTGAGAATCCTTACATAACTCTTGACAACAATTATATAGAAAGTGTATGGTGGAGCCTTAAAGAGATGTATGAAAAAGGTCTTTTGTATGAAGGGCATAAAGTTGTTCCATTTTGCACAAGATGCGGAACTCCTTTGTCAAGCCATGAAGTTGCTCAGGGATACAAAGATGTGACAGAAGAATCTGTTTATATTGCATTCAGGGTAAAAGGAGAGAAAAAACTATACATTCTTGCATGGACTACAACGCCATGGACTTTGCCTGGAAATGTGGCTCTTGCAGTTGGAAAAAACATAGACTATGTAAAGGTAAAAATTCCTGATGGTGATGAAATAATTTTAGGAGAAGATAAATTAAACCTGATTAAAGGAAATTACAAAATAATTGAGCGCCTTAAGGGAAAGGATTTGATAGGAATAGAATATGAACCTCTTTATAACATTCCCCAGACGCAGAATGAAAACTCCCATAAGATAATTGCTGCTGATTTTGTATCAACAGAAGAAGGAACAGGAATTGTTCATACTGCAGTAATGTATGGAGAGGATGATTACGAACTTGGAATGAAAGCAGATCTGCCTGCTGTTCACATTGTTGGTGAAGACGGAAAATTCCTAGACATTGCACCTGAATTCTTAAGAGGCAGATATGTAAAGGAAGCTGAAAAAGATATAATCTCTGATTTAAAGAATAGAAAGCTTTTATTCAAAACAGAAAAAATTGTACATAGCTATCCATTTTGCTGGAGATGTGAAACTCCCTTGCTTTATTATGCAGTTGATTCATGGTTCATCAGAGTAAGCAGCGTAAGGGAAAGAATGATGGAGCTGAACAAAAAAATAAACTGGGAGCCAGACCACATAAGAGATGGAAGATTTGGAAAATGGCTTGAAGGCGCAAAAGATTGGGCATTGTCAAGATTCAAGTTCTGGGGAACTCCTTTGCCGATATGGGAATGCGAATGTGGAGAGAAAAAAGTCATTGGAAGCATTGAAGAACTGAAAAAACAATCTTTAAAAAAAATAACTGGAAAAATAGATTTGCACAAGCCTTGGATTGACAGCATAAAATTAAAATGCAAATGCGGAAAAGAAATGGCAAGAATTCCAGATGTAATTGATTGTTGGTATGATTCAGGATCTGCAAGCTTTGCACAATTCCATTACCCATTCGAGAATAAAAAAGAGTTTGAAAAAAGGTTCCCATATGATTTTATTGCAGAAGCCATAGACCAGACAAGAGGGTGGTTTTACACTCTGCACGTAATATCAACTATCATGTTTGATAAGCCAGCTTACAAAAATGTAATATGTGCAGGACATGTTGTCGATGAAAAAGGAGAGAAAATGTCAAAATCTAAAGGTAATATAATAAAGATAAGGGAAATAATTGACCAAGCAGGTGTTGATGCGATAAGGCTTCAATTCTGCACAAGCGATGCAGGAAATCAGAAAAGATTTTCTTATTCATTGATGAAAGAATCTGTTCTTCCTTTCCTTAACGTCCTATATAATGCGGGCAATTATTGTTCACAGCTTGAAAACAAGAAAAATAAGATGCAGGGAGAAGACAAGTGGATTTTAAGCAAGCTAAATTCATTAATAGAAAATGTCACAAAAGATCTTGAAAACTATCAGATAAGCTCCCCATTTCTGAAAATTCAGAATTTTGTTATGAATGATTTTTCGCGCGGATATATAAAAATGACAAGAGATAGGGAAGATACAAAAGGAATAATAAGTGAAGTTTTGGAAAAGATTTCGTTGCTCCTTGCGCCCTTTGCTCCATACATAACAGAGCATGTGCATTCGCAATTCAGCAAAAAATCTGTTCATCTTTCTGCATGGCCAAAAACTGATAAGAAAAAAATTAACAAAAAACTCGAAGAAAAATTTGAAAGTTTATTCAAAATAATTGAAAAAGGGATGTATGAAAGAGAAGTTGCTAAAGTAAATCTTAGATGGCCAATGAAATCAGTAGATATTACCTCTAATTTTGACATAGACAAAGATATGAAAGAGATAATAAAAACGCAACTTAACGTCAAAAAAATTGAGACAAAAACAGGAAAAGAGTTTAAAATAAAACTTGATACAAAAACAACGCCAGAGCTTGAAGCAGAGGGATATGCACGAGAACTCAGCAGGCAAGTTCAGGATTTCAGGAAAAAGCTCGGGCTGAAGAAAAAAGACATGATTAAGCTCTTCATAATCACCGACGGCAGTTTTGCGAAAATGCTGGAAAAACAGAAAAACTTTCTGAAAGAAAGGACAAATTCAAAAAAAATTGAAATCGGGCAAAAGTTCAAGGAAACATTTAAAAACAAATTGAACTTTTCAATAAAAGATAAAAGGGGAGATATGGCAATAATTGTTACTGATAGGTAAGTCCATAACAGTTACCCTTTTACCATAACAATATTTAAAAATCAAATCGCACAATTAAATACAACAAAACAAAATGATAGTCAAAGAAGAATTTTTAAGTCGCCTTCGAAAGATTTTTGATTTGAATCAATACGAAGTTAAGGTTTGGACAGCTCTTCTTTCTCGTGGTACTTCAACTGCAGGAGAATTGAGCAGTATTTCTGATGTTCCACGTTCAAGGACATATGATATTCTTGAAAGCCTTGAAAAAAAAGGATTTATTGTCATGAAATTGGGAAAGCCAATAAAATTCGTGGCTTTGAAGCCTGCAGAAGTTGTTGAAAGGGTTAAGAAAAATCTTCTGGTAGATGCAAAGGAGAAATCAAAGAGGCTTGAAACATTAAGAGGGGATGAGGTTCTTGATGAGCTTACTTCATTGTTCACAAAAGGAGTAAAGTTTGTTGAGCCATCTGATCTTTCAGGCAGCATAAAAGGAAGACAGAATCTTTACAACCACATGGATATGATGGTACGTGACGCAGAGAAAACAATAACAATCATAACAACAGAAGAAGGCCTTAACAGAAAGATGGAAGTTCTTATGCCTAGCCTTGAAAAATGCAAAAAACGGGGTGTTAGGATAAGAATTGCTGCACCAATAACAAAAAATAATCTTAAGGTCGCAAAAGAGTTCAAGAAAGTCGGAGAAATAAGAAATCTCGACAAGCTCAAGGCAAGACTTGTAATAATTGATTCAAACCAGATTATGTTCATGCTTCTTGATGATGAAAAATTCCATCCAAATTACGATGTCGGTGTCTGGATAAACACAGAATTCTTCGCACAGGCACTTGAAGCATTATTTGAGTTGGCATGGAAAGACATGAAGTCAGTGCATTAAGAATAAATTTTACATTTCTTCCAGAGTTTCTATTCCTAACAGCCAGAGCGCATTTTTCAAAACATTCCTGAAGGATTCAACAAGCGCAATTCTGAAAGATTCTTTTTCTTCAGAGCCAATGACCTTGCAAGTATGATAAAATTCATTGAAAGTCTGGGAAAGCTGAAGTGCATAATTTGCGATTAACGATGGATTCAAATTTTTGTAAGAATTATGGACAACTTCAGAAAATTCAGACAATTTTTTTACAAGTTCTGTCTCTTTTTCCTCTAACTCGCCAATTTCAAAATCTTTCAGGGATTTTTTGCTTTTCTTTATTATTGAACTTGCCCTTGCATAACTGTACATCAAATATGGACCTGTATCGCCTTCAAAATTAAGTGCTTCATCTAAATTAAAATTGATTATTTTGTTTGGTCCATTTTTTATTATTGCATACTTAACTGCTCCAATAGCAACCTTTTCCGCAATTTTCTTGTTTTTTGATTTTTTCTGCGCTTTTTTTATTGCTTCTGAAATAAAATCTTCAAGCAAAACTACATCACCGCTTCGCGTCGACATTTTCTTTGATTTTCCTTTTTTTGCCAGAAGTATGAAAGAATAATGAACAACAGAGGGAGGCGTAATATGCAGAAGTTTTAGTGTTTCCTCAAGCTGTTGAAAATAAAGTTTCTGGTCTTCTCCAAGAACAATAATATTTAGTTCTGATTTCTTCATCTTGTCAATTGTGTAAGCCAAATCACGCAACGGATAAAGCCCCGTGCCATCTGAACGCGTAAGAACAAGAACCGGAGATTTCATTTGCCCTTGAATTTTTGTTCCTTTCATATCAAGAACCATTCTTCCATCCTTGTCTTCGAAAAGTTTGCCTGTTGTTTTCAAATCTTCCAAGATATCCATTGTTTTGCTAAGATAAGATGATTCATAATCAAAAACATCATAATGAATTCCCATCTCTGAAAGAATTTTTCTCTGGCCTTCAACGCATGTCTTTGTTATTGAATTGAATTTTGCAGCAACTTTTTTGTCATTATGCTCAAACTTGTAAAGAAGGTCAAAAACTTCTTTTTCGAGCTTTTTTGATTTCTTGACTTTTGATGCAATATTAACATATTTTTGCAGCATATTCTCAAATTTCATTTTCTCTGCTTTTGCAAGAACAAGCATTGCTATTTGTTTTGAAACATCATTCACAAAATAATGAGTTTCTGTGTTAAATCCATGGAATTTTAAAATACGCACAAGGCTATCACCTATTATTGCATTTCTCGCCCTCCCCACATGGGGGGCTGCATTTGGGTTTATCGAAGTATGCTCAATAAGAGCTTTTTTTCCTCTGCCCGTGTATGTTTTCCCGAAATCTAACTTTTTTTTCAGAATTTCTCTGATAAGATTTTTTGTAAGTGCATTTCTGTCAATAAAAAAGTTAATGTAAGGTCCAGAAACCTGAATATCTTTGAAATTTGTTTGATTGATTTCACCAATTTCTTCCCTTATTTGAATTGCTATATCATGGGGATTGGTTTTCAGCCTTCCTACAAGAAAAAAACAGGGAAATGCAAAATCCCCCATGTCTGAATTTGGAGGAATCTCAATAATTTTTTCTATATCCTGAATTTTAATGTCAATTTTTATATTTTTCAGGGCTTGCTGGATAAGTTTTGCAGCGTCCTCTTTCATGACAATCCGATGGAAAATAACTTAATAAAGATTTTGAAACAAGAAGTTTTTTAAGCGAAAAACCTCTTGGAAATGCGTGATATGTGGGTGTGCCAGAGTGGTCAAATGGGCAGGACTTAAGATCCTGTGGCTTAGTGCCTTCGCAGGTTCGAATCCTGTCACCCACAATTAAATTATTAATTATTATGATTTTTTATAATAAAATTTTTAAACTGCTCTTTGTGCTGTAGTATATGGCAAAAGAAGAGATGATAAAACAGGCATTTATTGCTGGCGCGGGCTCTGCTTTAACCTACAAAGAGAAACATCCTAATGCTACTGAATCAGAAATAATGTCATATGTTACAAAAGAGATGCAGAAATTGCTCAGAGATATTGAGGAAGACTAAGTATTCACAATCTTTATAAACAATTATAATCCTATTCCGATGTAGACTAGGTCGGCGGGATAGCCCTCCGCCATTTGCAAACGGGCTTTATGGCAAACTGCAAGGAAGGATGTAACAGACGCTGTTGGAATGTCCTTGTTCCGACGTTGACGCTTTGTCTGTCTCGATCTTGCAGATGCGAAATGGGTCAGGCCTTGATCGGAGCAGCCCTAAACATTTGTTAAGGTGCTTGGCAGGTCGCAGAGCCGAGAAAGATTAAGGGTTAACTTTTCAGCAACACTGAAGCTACCTTCCGAGTCTACAAATTAATTTTTTCAACGCTAATTTAATAAACTCTTTTTTCTTTATGATTTTGATGGAAAAAAGAGGGCAATTTTATCTTGTTGCTGCAATAATCATCACAGTTATTGTCATGGGAATTGCTGCCATTTCAAATTATTCAATAAAATCAGAACCGACAAATGTTGAAGCATTAAAAGAGCAAATACAAACAGAAAGCACAAAAACAATTGATTATGGCATAAACAAACCATTAGACCAAAACGGGATGTTCAATCTTCTTACTGATTTCACCCAGCAATACATAAATTCTGAATCAAGGGACAAAAATCTTTACTTCATTTTCGGCACAAAAACAAACATGACTTTGAATGGTTTTCAAAATACAAATAATAATGTTCTTTTAGATAATGCTGCAGTTACTTCAAACAGCAATAGTGCATTTTTGTATAGTGAAGTGCCTGCAAACCCTAATTTAGTAATATTAACAATAAATCAAACAGACTATGATTTTAACTTAAGCGATGGGCAAAATTTCTTTTTTGTAATTTCTCAGCAAACAGGAGGTGAAACAGATGTTGTCAGTTGGTAAATGGAAGAAGAATAAATTAGGTGTCAGCGTCATAATCGGCTATATTCTTCTTGTTGCCTTTGCAGTTGTGACTGGAGCAATTGTTTACAACTACCTAAGAACATATGTTCCAACACAACCATTGTCATGTCCTGATGGAGTTTCACTTTTTGTTCAGGATTCAAACTACTGCGGAAACCAGCTAAATCTTACGATAAGAAACAATGGAAGATTTGATGTTGCTGGCTATTATATCAGGGCAACAAATTCATCAAGCCAAACAATCCCAATTATTGACCTTTCTTCTTCTTTAAACAGCACTTACGGCGGATTCCCAAATGGAAACTTAATTATGTTTTCTCCTGCAAACAATAACTCTTTTACAGCAGGAAATCAGACAATGCATGTGTACACTATTTCATCATCATTAGGAAATATCTCTTCTATACAAATAGTTCCTGCAGTTTATGAAGTCCAGAACAACAGAAATATTTTAGCAAGATGCTCAAATGCAATCCAAACTGAAAGCGACATTCAATGTACAGTTGGTTGTATTCCCGCAATAAATGATAATTTAAACGCAATTTGTGGAATAAGAGTTTGTGGAACACAACAGAATGGGACATGCGGTTCTATTAGTTGCGGAACTTGTACAGGTGGGAATGTATGCAACTCAACAGGGCAATGTGTTTCTCAATCACAATGCATAGACACATGTACAAACTTAGGATTTCAATGCGGAACCCATACAGTTTGTGGAGTAAATACTCTTTGTGGAACATGTAGTGGAACAAATAATCTTTGTAATTCAACAGGGCAGTGTGTATCTTCTCTTTGCGGAACCCCTGATCAAGTTTGCAGCAGCGGAGGTTCCCAATCATGTACTATAAATGGGTACCCAGGAACACAAACATGTAATTCTCAATGTACTGCATGGAGTGCATGCACAACAACTTATGGAAATGGTGTCTGTGATCCCGGAGAAACTTGTGCAGAACCAGCATGCCAGGGTTATCAAGCAGCATGTACATCAGGAAATGTTTGTATTTCAGGTTCATGTCAACCAATAGGCGGTGGAAGCACATGCACAAATTACTGCATAAGTTTAGTTAATCATAATCCTAGATACACAAGCGGCAGCTGCCTTTCTAGTTCAGACCAATGTCAAACTAATGGTGGGACTTATGAATCAGGAGGAAACCCATATTGCCCTCTTGGTTCGTCTCTATCGCCTACAGGAACATGCTGTTGTTTTTAAAATAAATTTATAAATTGCAAAAGCGTTGAATAAAAATGATGAAGAGGATGAAAAAAAGAGGTTTGTCTCCTGTTATTGCGACAATGCTTCTTGTTGCAATGACAATTGCTCTTGCTCTTATTGTTTTCTTGTGGTTCCGAAGCTTCAATCAGGAAGCAATCACAAAATTCGGCGGAACAAACATAGATATTGTATGCCAGCAAGTCCAGTTTGACGCAAATTATGATTCTAGTTCAGATACATTGTCAATTCAAAATTCAGGGAATGTTCCTGTATACAGTTTCAGCCTTCAGATACAAAAATCAGGAAGCCAGCAGACAATTGATATGACAAGTGCTGTTGCAGACTGGCCAAAAATCGGATTGCCTGTAAATGGAGTTTACTCCGGAGCAATTGACAGCACAGATGCAAGCGGCGCAAGCACGATAACTGTAATTCCTGTCTTGAGGGGAACTTCAAGCAGCGGAATAAAAACTCATGTTTGTTCTAGCCAGTACGGGAAGCAATTAACTGTATGAAAATGAAATCAAAAAAAGGATTATCAGCTGTTGTGGAAACTATGATTATGATTGCTCTTGTAATTGCAGCTGTTTCAATAATCTGGGTCGTCATAAACAATACAATAAACACGCAATTGAATACAGCAAGCTCTTGCGCAAATGTTGTTGACAAAGTCACAATTGACCAGAGATATACTTGCTATAATGAAAGCTCTGACCAACTTAGACTTGCAATTAATGTTGGCGACATAAAAAATCTTCAGGACATTTTAGTTTCTATAACACAAGGCGGGCAGAGCAAAAGTTTTAAGATAAATACAGACAACGCCACTGACGGTTTGAAGTATTTTAACTGGTCAGGACCTATGCAAATTCCAGGACCAAATTCAGGATTAACATATATTTATCCAATGAACTCGCCTATTGTTCAATTTCCAGACCAAGTTGAAATTGCGCCAATTATCAACGGGAACACATGCACAGGACCTGCTCCTATAACACAAATAGACAGTTGCACATTGCTCGCTTCTGGATAAAACAAAAATATTCTCAAAGAAAATATTATAAACTATCCCTCGCTAGTAGGTATATGAATCTGAAAAAGAGGTTTTTATTTGGAAAAACGCGCGGAAAAAATTATATCCAGGGGCAGGTTTGGGTAGAAACGGTTATCTATACCCTTGTTGCTTTTGCATTAATGGGGCTTGTTCTTGCATTTGTTGTTCCAAAAGTTCAGGAAACGCAAGACAAAGGAATCATACAGCAGTCAGTTGGAATAATGAACAACATTGATACAACCATAAGAAATCTTGGGAGCCCGGGAAACCAGAGAGTTATACAATTAAGCATACAAAAAGGCTCTTTGACAATAAATGCCACAAGTGACCAGATAATTTTCAACATTGAAAGCAATTACCAATACAGCCAGCCGGGAGAAAATGTCACAGTAGGAAACTTGGTCGTGCAGGATGAAAAAGAAAACAATATTGATGTAATAAATATGGCATTGGATTACTCCGGATTGTATAATCTAAGCTACAATGGGCAGGAAATATCAAAGACATTAACAAGTGCCTCAACGCCATACACTGTCACAATATCTGACCAAGGTCAGGATCCATCAGGAAATGCAATAATAAACTTTCAGGTAAGCTAAAAATAAAAAAATGGCAACGATAAAAGACTATCCAAGAGTCAAAATAAATTTCAATCCAGAAGTTCCTCCCTTAAAGATATCTAAGGATAAAACAAAAATAGATGTCCGTTACAGCGTTCTTGCTCCTTTTGCATTTATACACATTCATTGGGACCCAAAAGAGTTTGAAGTTATGTACGAAATTGAAGAGCCAATACTTAATGCAGAAGAGCAGGCATATGCAGACCAGATTCTTAATGCAATGCGAGACATGATTGATTTTGACGTCATCGTCGAGAAAGACAATGAAAAGCTTCTTGAATACATTGACAAGAGATTTAAAATAATAGCGTTTGAGCTTGGACTGAACATTTCATATGAAGCTTACAAAAAAATATATTACTATCTTGTAAGGGATTTCATCGGCTTCAATGAAGTTGAGCCTTTGCTAAGAGATTATTTTGTTGAAGATATAGAGTGCAATGGTGCTGACAGCCCTGTTTACATTGTCCACAGAATTTTCAGGAACCTTAAAACAAATCTGATTTTCAAAAGCATTGATAGATTAGAAAATTTTGTAGAGAAACTGGCGCAAAGAAGCGGAAAATACATTTCATATGCCTCCCCGATACTTGATTCAACATTGCCTGACGGAAGCAGGGTAAATGCAACATACACAAAAGATATAACAAGCAGGGGACCAACATTTACAATCAGGAAATTCACAAAAACTCCATGGACACCTCCTCAACTTTTGGCTTTCCAGACCTTAAGCCCTGAAATGCTCGCATATTTGTGGATTTTAGTTCAATATAAAATGAATATTCTAATAACAGGAGGAACATCGTCGGGAAAAACAACTTTGCTTAATGCAATTGCATTCTTTATTCCGCCAGAGGCAAGGGTTGTTTCAATTGAAGATACGCGTGAACTTAATTTGCCAAGGGAAAACTGGCTTCCAAGCGTTGTGCGTAGTGCAACAGGGGCTGGAAATGTTGGTGAAATCGACCTTTTCACATTGCTGAAAAGCTCTTTCAGGCAAAATCCGGATTATGTAATTGTGGGTGAAGTCAGGGGAGAAGAGGCATATGTTCTCTTCCAGGGAATGGCATCAGGGCACTCATCAATAAGCACTATCCACGCAGATTCTGTAGACACTGTTATACAAAGATTGGAAACTCCACCAATCAACCTTTCGCCTACTCTTCTCAATGTACTTGATTGCGTATGCATCATGACGCATGCAATCGCAAAAAAGCAGGAAACAAGGAAGCTAAAGGAAATTGTTGAAATAATAAATGTAACTCCTGATGGCGTTGCTTTGACAAACACTCCTTTTATCTGGAATCCAAGCGATGACAGCTTCTACTTCAAGAAAAACAGCAAGATTTTCGAGAAAATATCAAAAAGATATGGAATTGATCCAAAGGAACTTGATGAAGAATTCAGGACAAGAGTCAAACTCCTTTACACCCTGTATGAACATAAAGTGTTTGGTTTCCAGGAATTCCAAGACGTTGTAACACAGTATTACAAGAAACCAAAAGAAACTTTGGCTAAATTTAATATTGGATAGACTTCTTAATGGTTATAAACGAAAGTATTTAATAACACTTTTTCCTTCTTTGATATATGAAAAAAGGTGAAAGGAATTCTGCTGTAGAGGGCGAAATCTCCTCAATAAATTACCTTATAAGAATGCTGGGTATGCATGTACAAAAGCTTGAGGAAGCTTACAAAAAGAAAGACCATAGGGAATTCAATATAATCAAAAAAGAGATTATTCAGATACAAAAAAAGATACACACTCTTATATAAAATGGCAATAGACGAACTGAAAGCTAATTTTGAAAGAGAGAAGAAAATAGCTGACCAAATAAGTTCCTTAACTCAGGAGCTGAACAATTCCGAAAGCGATGAAGAAAGAAGAATGATTTCATCGCAGATAAACATACTGAAATCATCGCTAAGAAAATCAAGTCAAGGCGTTGTCAATGCTGCGGAAAACATTTCAATGCCAAATCCGCTGCCAACACAGACAAAAACTGCATTGCCTGTTGTTAAAGCAAAACCTGCAGCAGCACAGACAGGAAAACCAGTGTTCACAGGAAAAGTTGAGGATTTGTTTCCTGCATTTACATTAAGAAAGCAAAAAGTGTCTAGTCTTGAAAAAGACACAATAAAAAGACTAAAGAAAAAAGAAGTTGTTGTTGCAAAGAAAAAAGAAAAAACTCCAAGTGTTTATGTAAAATTTGCAAGCAACCTTTTTTACAAAAGAGCTGAAAAGCAGATTAAGAAAGGAAGTTTTTACAATTTAAGAAGGGATTTAATAAAAGGCAACCTTGATTTTGTTCCTGAAAGCTATATTTCTGTGATTTATTTTACAACCCTGATTTCATTCATTGCATCTATTTTTGTAATGATTTTTTTCCTTTTCTTTGACCTTATTGCCACGCCGCCATTCCTGGTTGCAACAAAGACAGCAATCACAACAAGATTTTTGGAAACTTTCTGGATTCTTATTGTTCTTCCTGCTATTGTTTTTATTTTTGCATATTTTTACCCGACGCTGGAGAAAAGATCCCTGGAAACAAGAATAAATGAAGAGCTTCCTTTTGCAGTAATCCACATGTCCTCTGTTTCAAGGTCAATGATTGAGCCAAGCAAGATTTTCTCGATTATTATTGCTACAGGAGAATATCCTCATCTTGAAAAAGAATTTACAAAACTTTTCAATGATGTCAACATTTACGGCTATGACCTTGTTACTGCATTAAGGGATATGGCATTCAACAGCCCAAGCAGAAAGCTTTCTGATTTGTACAATGGGCTTGCAACAACAATAACTTCTGGCGGAGATCTTCCGGAATTTTTTGATAAAAGGGCGCAGACTCTTCTTTTTGACCATCGTCTTGAAACAGAAAAGCATGCAAAAGCTGCAGAAACATTCATGGATATTTACATAAGCGTTGTCATAGCTTCTCCAATGATTCTTATGCTTTTGCTTGTAATGATGAGCGCAAGCGGCCTTGGATTAAGCCTGAGCACTTCAATGATAAGCCTGATTATGGTTTTGGCAGTCACCTTGATGAATGTTTTATTCCTCGTATTTTTACACCTAAAACAGCCAGGAGGAGAATAAAAATAAAAGATAAAAAATGGAACTAAAAAAAGGATATTGGGTCGGAATTGCATTCGGATTCCTAATTGTACTTGCCTCTCTTGCTTTCATAGGAACAAGATTTTTCCTTTTCATAATTGGTATAGGGATTTTGACAATAGCTGCGCCTTTTGTGCTGGCAACAATAAATGAAACAAATGCAGCAACTGAGAAAGAAGACATGTTCCTTGAATTTGCAAGAAATCTTGTTGAAAGCGTGAAAACAGGAACGCCAATAAGCAAGAGCATTGTCAATGTAAAGGACAAGCCATATGGCGTCTTGAGCGAGAACATAAAAAAGCTTGCAAACCAAATTTCAATGGGAATACCATTGAACTCTGCGCTTCAAACATTTTCAAAAGATGTAAACAACAAAACTATTTCGAGGGCGCTAACATTAATAGGGCAGGCAGAAAAAAGCGGCGGAGAAATTGGAGGAATTCTTGAATCTGTTACAGAAGCTGTCAGCACTTCTGACAGGCTGAAAAAAGAAAGGAAGGCAGCAATCTCAAGCCTTGTTGTCGAGGGATACATAATTTTCCTTGTGTTCATAGTTATTATTCTTGTCCTTCAATTCCAGATTCTTCCAATGATTACAAACATAGTTCCTTCTGGTTCATCTTTAGGATTAGGAGGAATAGGAGGCCTTGGCGGAATTGGCGGGGGCGGAGGACAGCCAATAGACAAAACGCAAATAGCAAATGCTTTCCTTTATCTGCTTCTTATTCAGGCATTTTTCACAGGCTTGACAATAGGAATGCTTTCTGAAGGCAGCATGAAGCCGGGAATAAAGCACTCTTTCATCCTTATGGCAATTGCATTCTTGATTTCAGCAGGAGCAAATGTTTTGTTTGGGGGTGCTTAAATGGTTTTGAAATTAAAAAAGAACAGGCGCAACAAGCGTGGTTCCCAGGTCGAGTTTGTTGTTTCTTTTGTCCTTTTTGTGACGTTCATAATTTTTGTATATCTTCTTCTTAGCTCAAAGATAGATTTTGGGCAAGGCAAAAAAAATTCCCTTGACAATGCTGAAACCGGAATTTTGAACATTGTTACTGGAAACCTGGCAGTGACTTCTGTAAGTGTAAATAGTGGCTCAGGAAGCTGTTTTACATTTACTGGTTTGGCAAGCACTTTAGGGTTAAGTAATAATATTATGGCACAAAATAGTTCTGGAGCAAATGTTTCTGCATATTCTGATGGAACAAGTATTTCAATTGATTCTCCATCAACATTTTTTACAATTTATAATTCTCCTGAATTTCCACCTTCACCTGGAAGTTTGGGATGTACACCACCTTTAGCTGAAGGAACAGGGTACACAATAGGACTTTCAAAAAACCAGTCTGCTATTTTTGAAACAAAAATTCTTGAGGCATTTTCAAATTACACTTCAAATTATACTGCAATGAAAAAAGCAATTCAGGTTTTCCCTGGAGATGATTTTGGAATGAAATTCACATACCAAAACGGCACAGTAATAAAAACAGCTATGACAAATTCATCAATAAGCATTTTCGCAGACAATATTCCAATTCAATATGTAAATCAAAACTCAGGACTAATGCAATTTGGCTCTCTTGAAGTTGATGTTTGGTAAAAAATGAAAAAACAAGGATGGATAAGAATTGTCGAGGCAATGATGGCTATACTTTTGATAGCAGCTGTTGTTTTGATAGCTATAAGTTCAAATCAAAGGCTAGACCAGGATATTTCTCAGAAAATTTATGCAGTTGAGGCAAACACATTGAAGGAAATACAGTTTAATGATAGTGCAAGAGCAGAAATATTAAGTGCTAGCTCTGTTCCTGTTGCATGGGCTAATTTTCCAGCAAACACAAAAACAATAATAACACAAAATGCCCCAAGCTCTATGCAATGCCAAGGAAGAATTTGCTCAACCAGCGACCCTTGTCTATTAGAAGGAGTAAACACGCCAAGCAAAACAGTTTATGCCTCAGATGTTGTAATAACTGCAAACCTAACGAGCTATAATCCACTGCTTCTGAAGATTTTCTGCTGGTAAAAATTAATTATTTTTTAGGTATTCAACACATTTATCAATCAAAACATCAAAATCTTTTTCTTTTTTCCATTGTTTTACTATAAATTGTCTAATCTTTACATGAGAAGGATAACCTTTATCTTTTTCTTTTAGAATATCTTTAAATTCCACATTCAGTAAGACTGTAAGCGCTTCTTTTAAATCCTGAAATTTTCCTTCGCTTAATGTTTTTCTTATTTCATCTTCAAAATAATAATGAAATTGTAGATGCATTACTTCATGAGCAATCACTAGAGAGGCATCATTAGTGAAGATATTAGCCATGAAAGAGATATTTTTTATGCTATAGGGACATCTTCCTATTGTAGTAAAATAACATGTAAATTTTTTTGTATAAATTTTCCTTTTGGTGATTTTTTCAAGTTTCTTAAAATATCTTTTTTCTATCTTTTTCCAAGCAGATTTTATTAATTTAGAATGTTTTTGAAATCTTTTTTTATCTTTAGGATAACCTCTTTTTAGCATATTAAGAAGATATGTTCTGCTTTTTTTCCACGTTTTGCCGCGAACTTTTTTTACTACTTCTGGTCTCATGATTTTTGAAAAGTCATAGCCCCATTTTGAGCTAGAATTAGCAGCCTTGTAATAATTTTCTGCATCTTTTTCAATATCAAATTTGAAAATAACTTTTGGCATTTTTAATCTCCTTTCCAGTTTATGAACGGCTTGAGATGATTTAAAACTTTTATTGAATCTTTTTGCAAATCAAGAACCTTGTAAATGTCCTTGTATGCTTCAGGAGCTTCATCGACAATGCTTTGAGAAAAATTACCTGTAACATTTGCTTCCTGCATTTCATTTTTGAAAAATTCAGGGCTTATTCTCTTTCTTGCCTCTTGCCTGCTCATCAATCTTCCTGCACCATGTGAAGATGAGGAAATAAAATCCTTGTTTCCTTTTCCAACAACAAGAAAAGAGCCTTCCCTCATGTTTGCAGGTATGATTCCTTTCTCTCCTTTCTTTGCAGGAGTAGCACCTTTTCTATGAACAAAAAGTCCTGATTCTTTAAGCGCGTGATTATGATTCTTGTTTGTCCAGATAATGTATTTTATCTTTTTTCCAAGAACTTTTTCAATTGCAAGAACTGCCTGCCTTGTTATCTCAAGCCTGTTTAGCTCTGCAAACTCAAGGCAAAAATCAAGAATGTTCAAATATTCTTTTCCTTCCTGGGATGTTGAGAGAATTGCATGGGTTTCTTCAAAACCCTGGCTTTTTCCAGAGGATTTTTTCATATAAAGCGTTGCAAACCTATAGCCAACTCCCCTAGAACCAGAATGAATGACTATATATGGGTTGTTTTCCTCATCAAAATCCATTTCTATAAAATGATTTCCAGAGCCGAGTGTTCCAAGATTCCTAATTGGGTTTCCAGATTGCAAAAAATCAAGGACTTTTTTGTCATAGGGCTTTTTTTTGAATTTTTCAAGTATTTTTTTGAATTCTTTTTTTGTTTCCTCTGTTATTTTGTTTTCTGTTTTATGAATTTCTCCAAGACCCATTGGAATTCTCTTTTTTACTTCTCTGTAAATCTCTTTTGAATTTTTCTGCAAAATAGGCAGAAGATTTTTTGGTAGTTTTACAGCTGTCATTCCACACCCAATGTCATAGCCGACCCAGGCAGGAACAAAATAATTTTTAGTTACCAAAACAGCGCCGATTGGAGCAACATAGCCCACATGGGCATCTGGCATTAACGCTGCTTTTACAACATACGGCTCTAAATAGCATGTTTTAAACTGGGAAAGAGTTTCCTCGTCGGCGTCCAGTGCAAAATTATGTATCTTTTTTACATCCATGGCATAACCAAAGCTAAGAACTTTAAGAAAGTTGTGGGAATAGGGCCTAAAGAGATATTTATACTCCCTTTATAGTGACAACAAACATAAGATTTATATACTTCAACTTCATAGAATTTTTATATAAAATGAGGCTTAAAATACGATGAAAAATAACCTTATTAGCAAACTGAAAAGGGGAATGTATAATGGATTAACAGTTGGTGCTTTGGGGCTTTCTTTGCTTGGTGTTGGATGTGGTGATAGCCCAACGCAACCTAAAGTATACAATGATCCAGTAAGCAGTCTTCAGGGTTCTCCATTATCTGGAGTTGCGCCACTTGAATCAAGAGTTACAGCCGGATGCACAGCTGATGCAGGAATTGAAAGCTACAAGATAATGCTGAATGGGAATTATTTAACAAACACAAATCCAATTGACACTTCAATTAGCTCAAACAACAACGCTTCTTTAAGCTCAGAATGCAAGGACAGGGCAGGAAAGATTGTAACTAAAAAAATAGATTTTACAGTTGCTCAACCTTCATTTTCTGATACGGCTATGGTTTCAGATTCTGCAAATATAGTTTATAATGCGACTATGAATGTTTCGCAGGCAGAGAG
This sequence comes from Candidatus Pacearchaeota archaeon, assembly GCA_049511795.1. Lineage (GTDB taxonomy): Archaea > Nanobdellota > Nanobdellia > Pacearchaeales > GW2011-AR1 > ASMP01. Next base: position 155,268 of record JBEKXS010000001.1, read on the forward strand.
AAAAACGTTCAGGAATGACAGCTTGATTGGAACAAAGACAATAACGGGACCAACATATTCAGACACAATTTTTAATGCCCCTGAAGGCAATTATTATTTCACAAATAATATTAATTCAAATACAGCAAAAGTTACTAAATCAAGTTATGTAACTCTTGATACATCCGGTCTGCAGACAGACACAATAGAAGGTGGAGTTATAGGATTCAATCTTGCTTCAAGAATGCACAGTCCAGGAATCAATCCTGTTCATCTAACAAATGCTGTTCCTTTAGATACAATAACAAATGTACAAAGGAATGGAGATTCTGTAGCAATAACTGCCCTTAGAAATAACACAGGACCATATAGTGTGAAGTTCAGCATGAAAGCTGCAAATGGAGACACTGGTTCTTATGTTTTCAAAGGAAATATTCATGATGTTCCAGACATTTCAGGAAAATTCCAAGATGTAAAAACTTATAACGGAGTTAGAGGAAAAATAAAAGTACAAGGAGTAAGTGGGGGAAATATAATCCCATTAACAACAAATAATTCTGATTCTATTGGATACTTGCCTACAGATTCAGTAGGAAATTTCAGCTTCAGAGTAAACAAAAGAAGCTCGAGCTTAGACAGTCTTGTTTTGCAATTCAGAGAAGTGAATGCGCAAGGAGATTCTTTAGGTTTTGTCAGGAGAATAAACATTCCCGTAAGAGATACCGACAGTTTACTAGTTAGAGGATATCCTTTCCCGGACTCAATTCCTGCAGATACTTTTATAACATTTATGGATTCATTGGGTGGAAGTATTCCAGATACACGATTTGATATTTATGGACAGTATATTCTTAAGTTTGGTGGGTTACAGGGAATTGAGATTCTTCCATCTTTTGAAGGAGATTTATACAATTCGCAAAGAGATAGTATAAAAAACCAAATATTAGATCCAAAGAATATAAGTGGAATAATTGGAAGATATAATATAGAAAATAATCAAGTTATTATAGAAGATCAAGGTCATTACAAACCAGATACAACAGTTTTCTACGGACAAAAATTTATATCTATAACTCCAGATCCAGGCTGGATAATAGTGGCGCCTGATTCAAATATTCTAAGACAATATGGGGCTAGTGGTATGACTCAAACTTTTGGTACAGGTACAGAATACGGAGCTGTTGTTTATTTGGATCCTTGGAGTGATAGTTTGCATATTAATGGGGGCATAATAGCAAGGGAATTTGGACATGCTTTTATAGGATCTGGGGAGCCAGAAATGATTCCTTATCAAACAATTATGAATACATCATCGCATTTAAGAACAGTTGGGTATGCAGATAAAGAAGCAGGTAGGATTATTTATGAACCAACTTTTATGATTCCTGCAGGAATACTACCTGCCCATGTTGACCGTTTAGAAAATATTTTGGGTTCAAAGTTCAAATAATTCTCCTATAAATAATAAGACAAGAATATTTATAAAACTCTTTTGATTTAATAGATAAGAAAAAAATGGTCGGTAAAAAGAGGGGAAATGAGTGCTAAAAAAGTCATAATAATTTCTACAATTATCATTATTATTGCAGCTGTTATTGTATTTTTTGTATTTCTTAATAAACAAAAACCAGACCCTGTTTCTGCTCAGTGTGCATTTGCATGTCAAAGCGGGCAAAAAACTGCCTTCTGTGATGTTGAATTAACTCTAAATGACAAAACTCTTGCTACATGTTATAATCTCTCTACAAATTCTCAATATTCATCATACAATGTTCAAGCTTGTCCTTCAATATCCTGTACTTTATCAGCACAGCAAGCAGCTCATTTAGCAGACCAAACATGCATAACTGGACTTGGAGGAGCGTGGCAAACTCCTATAAATGGAATGTGCCCTCAAACAAAGATAACTGCCGTTATACAGTTAACCCCTTCAGATCAATCTCCAATAGCAGGGCAAATTTGTTGTAGATAAAAATAAAATGTTAACAAATAATAGATTATGGTTATTTTTTGGAGCTTTTATATTAATTATTTTTTTATTGAATAATATTTCTGCATCAAGCATATGCTGGGTTGCAAATAGCACTGCTAACTGTCAAGCATCTTATGGTGGTACTGGTAAAGTAGTGATGCATGTCTCTGATGTAACAAATGCACATAGTGAGTTGGTAAGTCAATCTAGTTATAATGATGTTTTATGTTGTAATTTTGGTGGTGGTGATACTACTTGTTCTTCAACTTTAAATTCTATGACAGGGCAGCCCATAAATAAAATTCTTGGATTGGCATATATAACAAATTCTCATGCAGAAAGTGGTGGCTTAACATTGCAATATGCTAATTATAATACAAATAATGTTTGTTATGACAGCACAACATCATGCCAACCTGTTCCCGCAAATCCCGATGGCACATTTCCTAATTGTGGAACCAATCAAACAGCAATAATACAAATCTCATCTGGTTTATCTTTAAATTACACAAATGCGCATGTAGAAAGTGCGGGACTTTCAAACTATAGAACAGAAATTTGCTGTAAAGTTAGCCAGTCACCACCTCCTTCACCCTGCAAAATCACATTGGCATCATGGAGCACTACACAGATTGTAGTCGGAAATAGTGTAAAATTGAATGTTGCAACATCAAATTGCCAACCAGGAACGCAAATTTCATTCTCGGTTTTTAGACATGGTGGTGGAAGCCCTTCATGCAGCAGCATCACCGGCTGCACAGATCCAAGTCCATCAACAATTTCTGTTGACTCAAATGGAAATGCAGTATTAACATGGGCATCAGGACCTGCTGATAACAATAGTTATTATTTTGTCGCAAGTTTAACGAGTGATTCATCGATAAAAGCTCAAAGTAATGATTTAAGTGTTCTTAGCAAGCCTCCTGTTTGGTGTCAAAGTGTTACAGACTGCTCCAATTATCTTAATCAATCAACTTGCACAAATCCTGATATTTGCAATATAGCAAATAATATTGACCCTAATTGCGGCACTTCAGGAGTAAGTTGCTCTTGTTATTGGGATGCATCTGCAAATTTATGTAATGATTCAATAAGTTATACTCCAACTCATTATCATGCAGAATGCCAGAACAGCAAGTGTGTTTTAGTTCAGGGTGATGGCGTGACTTCATGTGGTGTAGTAGGGGCTTCATGTACCATTCCAACTCCAAATTATGCAATGTGTGTTGGCACAACATGTATGCTTGTAAATGGTAGCGGAACAAATAGTTGCTCTTTGGATGCAGATTGTATTAATAATACAAATAATCCTGCTCATGCAGAATGCCAGAACAGCAAGTGTGTTGAAGTTGCAGGAGATGGAAATACTTCATGTGCTATTATAAATTACAACTGTTCAATACCTGCAGTATATTATAATAGTTGTGTAAGCCAGTTGTGTATGTTAACAAACGGAACAGGAACAAGTCAATGTTCTATAGGGCAGGACTGTGTTAACCTTCAACAAAATAGCAGCATTGGAACATGCTATTATCATGCAGCAAGTAACGGCACTTGCCAAGGCAATCAATTCTTAACAGTCAGTCTATCATCTAGATGGGTATGGGCTAATTCCGGAGTTGCACCCGTAAATGGTTTGTGTGATAGCGGATATGTTTTAGGCAGTGATGGAAATTGTCATTATGATCCACAAAGTATCTCAGTATCATGTGTTGCCAAGACAGAAAACCTTCAATGCCCTACGCAGATTCCATTACCATTCTTCACTTTCTATAATATGATTGCAGTACTTTTGATAATTGCAGCTGTCTACGTAGCAATCGGTGTGATGAAGAAAAAGAAAGTCAGGATAAAAATAGTTTAAAATTAGTTCTGGAAATAGGACAAATATTCGAGAGAATATTTATAAATCAGCTTGACCTTTTTTATAAATAAAAAGATGGTCGATAAAACATGTGTTTTTTGTGTGTTTTTATCTGTGATTTTTCTATTTTTTATTAGCTCTGTCTCTGCAAATTTTGTCCTTGGAAACCAAAGCTATTCAATAGGCAATATTTACGGACCTTCTGGCAGCATTACAGGCTGGGTAAACATAAGTTTTAATTCAGAGCCATTGAATGCCAATTTTACAAGTTCAACAGGAAACTCGATAAGTTTAGGGAACTTGTTAAATCAAAATATGGAATATATTGATACTTGCTCAACTTACAACTGCAGGACAGATTATTCTGCAAGCAATGCGCAGCAGACAAAAACAGCAACACTAAATGCAGGAGATTCATCTATTTACGGAATAAAACTGACAGGAAATATTGCAAGTATAAATTCAATAAACTTTCAGCTGACAAGCGATGCAGGGCCTTCATGCTTGAACCAGGTTGAAGTTGATTTTCTTGGAGATGGTTCAATAGACAATATAAACACGAATTCTGCAGGATCAAATTCCTGCTCTGACACAACAAAAAGTTATGGATGCTTTAATCAAAGCCTTGTTACAGACAATCCACAGATAGTAACTACGCCTTTATGCGAGCTTGTCAATCTTTCTGTTTCTCCTGGTTTTTTCATAGGAGCATGGATACAAAAAATTAGCGGAAGCGAAGTTGTGAATGCCTCGCTTTATACAGTTAATGGAATAAATGTAGTAAAACATGCAGAGTGTACGCTTCCGGATGCTTCTTCAAATGGTGGAGAAGTTTCATGCATAGTTAATTATTCTGTTTCAACTCCACAGCAGGCTTATGTATGCATAAGAAATGTATCTGGAAACGGAAATTATGTAACACAGGCATATTCAAGTCCTAATGGATGTGGATTTTCAGGAACTCCTGTTTCAACTGCATCAGCTGCTTATCCTATTTTTGCAGAGGGACAGCAATTTGACAGTGTTGGAACAATGAATTTGAATTTGTCATACAATCAATCAATAAATCAGGCAATCAATTTTTCCAACCTTGCAGAGAACTACATAATACAAAATTACAATAATGGATTGAATTGCACAGCTGGCTGCATTATCCCTATAAAAATAAATTCAAATGTTCCAAGCCAAAGTATAACATTAAGCAACCTATTGGTTAATTACAAAACAGATATAGGTCAGCTTTCAACAAAAAATTTCTATGACCTTTCAGCTGCGCCTGCAAAAGTTTCTTCTGATTTCCAGCCACTTTATCTGGACAACGCTGGCTTTACTTTGCCGAGCAATATTGGTAATTATGCTTTCTCGCTAAACCTTGACGGACAAAGCTTAATTTCTCAACAAGTACAAATTGCAAACATTCCTGTAATAAGACTTGTAAATCCATTGAGAACAGCTTATGCATACCCAACAACATTTTCAGTAAGCGTTGATTCAAGCCAAAACCTCAGCATCTTTTCCTGGGATTTTGGAGACAACAGTTCTATTGTAACAACAGATACAAACTCAACAACGCACACCTATAACAGTGCAGGAGTTTACAATTTAATGATTAATGTAACAGATGAAAATAATTTAAGTTCGTCAAAAACTTTCGCGATAAATGTCAGCTCGCCAACAGGATTAATAGCTGCAAATCTTAATGACATGAAAAGAGCTGTTTCTGTTTTGCAAGGCCAGGTTGCAGCCTTCACGTCATTTCAGCAGCAAGCTTTGAATGCATCCTTGAATCTTGGCTACATAAACAGCCAACTTAATCTTTTAACTTCTGAATTTAGCAACGCAAGCACTCCTTCTGATTATAATAATATAGTTGCAGGGCTTTTGGCAATAAAAATTCCTGACCAAATTTATGACACAGCAACTGCGCAGAATGTTCCTTTTGTTCAGCAATCAAATAATGTAAACATGAATGTTTTGCAGGAAATAGCTGGAGGAAATTACACACAAGGTCAAGACCAGGCTTATGCAGATGCAATCAATACATGGCAGCAGCTAAATCTTAACATGAACATGAATTATGATGAATTCACCGGCTCTTACTCAGGATACCTTGACCCTGTGGCAAAGGTCTTCACAATAACTGTCAGCGAGAAAAAAGACGTGCCTTATGATTACTATCTTGTTCTTCCTCAGATGGGTGGATTTACATCAGACAGCAATTACAGCACAAAGGACAATTATATTTATTTTGACTTGAAAAACAAAAACACTGTTTCATTCTCAACAACAGACAATATTGATGTTACAAATCTTCCTGCATTTATTTCACCTGCAATAAGCCAGCTTGATGTGACGACTACGACTGCTGAAACACCTATCTTGTCAAAATGGGTGACGTTTTCGCTAATAGTTGTCGGGATTTTGATTGTAGCAATTGTTGTTTATCTTCTCTTGAGGAGATGGTATGACAGAAGATATGAAAATTATTTGTTCAAAAACAGAAACGACCTTTACAATATGGTAAATTATGTAAATAATGCAAAAGGAAAAGGAATGCAGAACAATGAAATAGAGCAGAACTTAAGAAAAGCAGGATGGAGCGGCGAAAGAGTAGTGTATGTGATGAGAAAATATGCAGGAAAAAGAACAGGATTGCTATAAGGCAAAGTATTCAATTGTAAAATTAAACACACAAAATTTAATAAACCTGAACAACAAATTTATTTATAATGGTAGTAAAAGAGTTCAAGAATTTCTTCAAAAGAATCTTCTTCAATATGTTTAAAGGGAAAAGGGAGCTGAAGCTTGGGTTTTATGGTCCGCCTAATGCTGGAAAAACAAGTCTGGCAAACAGGATATGCAAGGATTTCACAGGAGAAGAGTTGGGGACAGTAAGCAAGATACCTCATGAAACAAGAACCGTGCAATTTAAGGAAAAAGTTGAGATAGATTACAAGGGAAAAAAGATGCTTTTCAAAATGATTGACACGCCGGGCATTGCAACAAAAATAGATTATGAAGATTTCCTGAAATATAGAATGAAAAAGAAAGATGCAATGGAAAGGGCAAAAGAAGCAACGCAGGGAGTTGTTGAAAGCATAAAATGGCTTGATGACATGGATGTTGTTGTAATTGTTTTGGATGCTACGGAAAATCCATACAACCAGGTCAACTTAACAATAATCGGAAACCTTGTTGCAAGAAAAATTCCTGTCCTTATTGTTGCAAACAAAATCGATTTGAGAAAGTCAAGCATAAAGAAAATAGAAGCTGCATTCCCTGAATATGAAGTAATAGGAATAAGCGCAAAATACGGGAAAAACTTGGAGGAGTTTTATGAATCCGTTTTCAAGCTCGCAAAAAGTGCCTGAAATAAAAAATTAAAAACCGCATTTCATATATAATAAAAAGATGGTGAAGAAAATAAGTGGGAAAATCAAGGGGTTCAGCATCCAGTTTCTTCCATATGCTGAAATCAGAGGCCTTGACAGCGACCAAAGAATAAAAAAAATTCTTAATATTGTTTTAGGAAACAATATCTTGATTTTGCAGGGAAGGCTTAACCCGAACGAGGAAACAAGGCTTATAGGAGATACAATGGCAATGATAGGCCATGTAAAAAACTTCAAAGGTGTCGAGCTCGCAGTTATTTCTGGAAATGGCAAAGAGGGATTTTTCGGAAAATTCAGGTCAAACCTTGTCAGCGCTATTGCAGGCGGAGACATAGGCGCTGTGACAATAATAGGACCTGCAACAATTGTCAAGGAAATAAAAAGAAATCCAAAGAAGATTGAATTGTTGCTGAAAGGATAATTTTATTCTAGAAGCCCATAAACTTTATAATTATGTTCTGCATTAAACTTTTATGCCACATCAGTGTGTCAGATGCTCCAGAATAATTCCTGCAGGAAGCAGGGAAATTCTTGAAGGATGCAAAGAATGTCATAGTCACTTTTTCTTTTACATAAGGGATGACCAGCTAGAAAAAGCAGTTAACAATGTAATTGAAATACCTGAGAAAGACAAGGATAAAATAGAGGAAGACATAAGGGAAATGGTTGGTATTGAAGATTCGCAAACACCTGTTATTCTTGATGTTGAATCAATAAGGGCAACAGGAGAGGGTAAATTTGAATTGGACATTGCAAAAATATTCAGAAAAGATAGGCCTCTTATTTACAAGCTTGAGGAAGGAAAATATATCATTGACCTTGCCTCGACTCTTAACGCAAGTCCAAGCGACCTTGTCAAGAATATAGTGGGAAAAAAGAAAGGAAAGAAGAAATAATTCTATCTTGGGAGATATATTAATAAAGTATTTTCTCTTTTTTCAGGCATGCCCAGCAAAATTAATTCTGTTCTGAAAGAAGTTCTGTCTTTTGTCAAGCCATCTGAAAAAGAGATTATGGAAATAAATGCTAAGCTTAAGATTTTTCTGGAAAAAATAGATAAGAACAGGAAAAAGAACAAGATAAACGCACAGATTTTTGTCGGCGGAAGCCAGGCAAAATCAACAATGATAAAAAAAGATTCTTATGACATAGATGTTTTTGTAAGGTTTGACAAGAAATACAAGGATTCAATGCTTTCTGACCTTACAGAAAAAATATTGAGTGGACAGAAGTTCATAAGAATTCACGGCTCAAGGGATTATTTCAAGATAAAATCAGGAGAAGGGCTTTTCTTTGAAATTATTCCTGTAAAGATGGTTCAAAGTCCCAAGGAATCAGAAAATGTTACAGACCTTTCATATTCTCATGTCAATTATATAAAAAAGAAAATAAAATCTGAGAAATTGCTTGATGAAATAAGGCTTGCAAAATCTTTCTGCTATGCAAATCAAGCTTATGGTGCAGAATCTTATATCAGCGGTTTCTCTGGTTATGGTATTGAATTGCTTGTTTATTATTACAAAAGCTTTGAAAAGTTTGCAAAGGCAATTGCGAAAATAAATCTTAAAGAAAAAACAGTAATTGACATAGAGAAACAGCACAAGAACAAAAACCAGATATTAATGGACATAAATGAGGCAAAGCTGAAATCTCCGATAATTCTTATAGATCCTACATACAAACAGAGAAATGTTCTTGCCGCATTGTCAATGGAAACACTGGCAGGGTTCCAGAAAATATGCATTAATTTTCTAAAAAAACCAGACGTCGGATTTTTCAAGCAGAAAGTTGTTGACATTGAAAAAGTCAGGCAAGATGCAAAGAACAAAGGCTATGAGTTATTACTAATAAAAATAGCAACTAACAAGCAGGAAGGAGACATTGCAGGAAGCAAGCTACTCAAATTCTACAGATATATCAATCAGGAAATACAGAGGTTTTATGAAATAAAGGCAGATGGTTTTGAATATTCTGGTAAAAAAACAGCAAGAGCTTTTTATGTTGTGAAAAAAAGAAGAGATATTTTAGTTAGAGGGCCTAAAGTTAACGATAAAGAAAATGTCAAAAGATTCAGGCTAAAGCATAAAATTATTTCTGTTAAAAACGGGCAGCTATATTCAAAAATTCAGATTAAAGGTGCGGTAAAGGGATTTATGAGAGATTTTATATTAAAAAACAGAGACAAAATAAAGGACATGAGCATTACTGGGTTAGATGTTCTTTAGCAGGAATGTCCACTACTTTTGTTTCAAGAGGTCCATAATACTCTCCGAGAAAAATTTCATCACCATTCTTTAAAAGATGCCCGGCATCTGTTAATCTTTTACCGTTCACAAAGGTTCCATGCCTGGAATTCCCTCTTGAACCACCATCTGTAATATAAGGAATGTCTCCTGTTGCTGTTATTGTGGCATGGGTTCTTGAAATATCCATTGTCATATCTATTAAAGTACCATCTTCCCATCCAACTTCTATAGTTGCACCATTATCAAGTCTGCCAAGAGTAACCTGTCCTCTATTCTCATTAAGAAGTCTTGTTAAACTATATCTTTTATTTTTCCTTATATGGTCTATCAAAAAATAATGTTCCATGTTAACAGACTATGAAAAAAATAAACTGGTTTAAAAACTTTTTTCAATTACTGCCTGATTTTTGATTAAACATCAACTTCTGTGCATTCAAGCGGGCCATATATGCCAAGATAGAATGTTGTTCTATTAACAAGGTCAAATTCTTCACCTTTATGTGGAGTTTTTTCTCCATTAAATCTTGTCCCGTTTGTAGAATTAAGGTCTTTATAGCGATAAAAATCTCCAACTTTTTTTATTACTCCATGTTCTCCTGAAACAGTTCCTAAAGTTGAGAGGCTTTTTGCAGATAACACTCTTTGTTCTTCTGTCTTAGTCATTTCATAAAGCTGGTCAAAATCACCTACTTGTATTCTTGCCTTCCCTCCTAACCTGCCAATAGTTACTTCATGATGTTGTTCTACTAAATCTGTCAAATCCCATTTTTTCCCTGCATTATCATCTTTTAATATTAAGTGTTTCATTTTTCACCCCATGTACTTAGAACTTTTCTTTTTATCGGTCAGCGCAAAGTATGCTGCTATAGGTAATCCAACAAGTGCCTTAGCACAAAAAGTAACTCCATGCACTATTTTTTCCAGTGTTGGTGTTTTTGATAAATCATAAGCTACGGCTTCTCTGAACCCATATTCTCTAACATATTCTGGAAAATTCCAGAAATTGTAAGAATCACTGTTTGTGTTTGTCATTTTTTAATTCACTCCTTCAACAGCTTTCTCAAAAAGGACTGTGAAAGCTTGGGCAAAGAAATCAGAATTAAGCCAGATTGCTGTGTCGTCAGGGCCTGAGTTTTTTGAAAGGTAGAAAAGAATTTCTTTTCTGTCAACTATGAAGAATTTGGCTTCAACATCAACGCTTTTTATTTTTACTCCAAGCTCTTTTTCTACTTTTCTTACAAGCTTTTCATCGCCTGAAAGAGCCATCTTAACCTTTATTCCATTTCTTCCAAGATTCTGGATTGTCTGCTTGAAAAGATTTAGCTTGTAATTTATGTCTTCTGCGTTTGTGCAAATAAGAACTTCTTTTTCCGCATTCTGCAAAATTTCCTTCAAATAATTTGAAATATTTGATCTTCCTTTTATTGCAGCTGAAAGGTCTTCTTTCTTGACAGGCCTTAAACCTTCCTTGTAGATTTCCTCAAGTTTCATGAATTCGTCTGTTGATTTTATATTTGAAAGTGTGACAATTCTTTCCTCTGCATCTGAACGAACATTGTTCTTCATCTTTTCAATTATCATATGTGGCTTGACGCCTATGTATTTAACTGGTTTTCCAAGTTTTACGATTGCAAAACCCTTTTTCTCAAGGCTTTCCAAAACATCATATGTTCTTGAACGTGGAACACGGGATAATTCTGCAATTTCTCCTGCAGAAGCAATTCCTTTTCCAAGCAAAGCTAGCCAAACCTTTGTTTCATAGATATTAAGGTCAAAGTAATCCTTAATTCTGCTTATGAGTTCTTGTTTTACGAGCATTTTATTGTGTCTCCCTTCCTGTTACAGAATCAACATACAAGAAAATTCTAGGTTTTGCTGTTGGCAAAGCATATTGCAAAACCCCGGGCAATGACCAAACAGAATCTGCCGTAGAAATATTATAGGAATTTAGTAATTTGTCTATTTTTTTATATTCAGTCGGTTTATTAAGTCCTATAAATATATCCATAGCTCCCTCTCTTTGCTCCATTAATTGGACACTCCCAAATCTTCTTAATCTAGCTATTCTTCCAATCATTGCTAATGAACTTTTGGATTTTGGACCTTTTTCTTTTAGAAAAAAGTTCTGTCCGTCTTTTACCAATTCAGATAATGTTTTTCTTTTCATTTTATTGTCCTTGTCTCCTTTTTGCAAGGTCTTCTATACTTTGATCTGCCTCTCTCCTTCTTGAAAAATCATCTATTTTTTTTACTAAACTATCTCTTATACTTCTAAGTTTACTAACTCTTTCATCAGCAGCGCTAATTCTTAATGGCTCTGAATATACTGGCTTGCCTAATCTTGGAGGTAATCTTGTTTCAGAAAGAACTTGTGAATAACCATATGAACTTATAACATGTCCTAGTTGCTGAACATCATATCCTTTCTCATCGGTTGTCAAAAGCAAAGTCCCATAATCTCTAGATTTTCCTTCTGTAAATGCAGCTACAATTACACCATGAACTTCTTTAGATATATTTTCAGCTAAATCATTTGGGCTGATTTTTGCTGTTGATTTTCTTTGTATTTCTATTCTCATATTTTCCCAAAAATGTTCTGGTTTATAAATCTTATGGTTTTGTTATCCTTTATTAGTTACAACATTATAGGAATATTTAAAAAGTTAGAAAATTGAAAAACGTTATGGGATTAATCAGAAAAATAAAGGGAATTAGACTTGCTTATGAAGCAGGAAAATACCTTGGTAAGAAAGAACAGGAATTATTTAGTGTATATGACAAACAAGGGATAATGGTTGTGGAACATATGGACGGAAGAATGTGGATTCAGCCACATACGGAGGAAATTGTCAAAATGATGGAAAATAGAAGTAAACTAGGTTTTTTAGAAGGGTTCGCTTTTAATATTGGATGGAGCGATAATCTTCCTAATCTTACAAAATTAGGTAGCTTGCAATAATTCCAACAAGAATTCCTGCTGTTATGAAAGGCATTGCGGGATAAAACTTCTTTTTCTCAGCTGCAAAGAACAAGTAAGTCAAGCCAAGAGTTGCTCCAAGAATAACAAATAAGGCAGAAACAATTCCCAAGGTCATGAACATAACTCCTGCTGTTATTATAGGGAATACAACATCTCCGCCGCCAAGAATTGCAACATTAACTTTTATTTTCTTCTTTTTCAGTTGTGATTTTGACATTGTTTTTTTCCAAGATTTTATCTGAGACCTTTGCTGTTTTGATACATAAGGAACAAAGAATCCTGAAAATATTTTGAGAGTATTTATCTGGTATTTTGCCATGCGCTGCATTACTCCTGAATGCCAAACAGCCCACATATCATAAATAGAAATTAATATAAGAAGAGCAACAACTGTCCAGACATTAAGTATTGGCACAAAAACAGTCGCAATTCCTGGATAAATCAAAAGCTCTGTAAGATTATGAACAAGGAAACTTTTCCCAGATATTTTTACAAATGCAAGAATAAGAGAAATAGCAAGGGCTGTAAAGAAAATAACTTGCTGGCTAATATTAAGATTCAGGTTTTTGGCAATTGCCATGAATGAAAGAAGAAGAGCAATTGTTATTACAGAGAAAAACCAGATTTTGAGCAAATAAGTTACTTGAGACCTCATTAGCAATATCAGAAGAAGAATTGCAAGAACGAATGCAAATACAAGATAAACGAGAGAGCTGTTGAAATCTGCTTGCGTCTGAGCAGGAGGAGGATTAATCCATTCCAGATAGGGATTTGGAACTGTCCCGTTTGCCTGGGTTTGCTGAGTTGTGAATGGATTTGAACTTATTACATAAAGCCCAATAAGTTGCGTGGCTACAAACATTGAAAGAAGAAGTGCTGTTATTTTCAGATTGTGCTTCATTTTATCTTATTTATTTTATCGTAATCTTAAAGTTTCCAAAACACGCGGAACATTTGTCTCAACATGATTTAATTTGTAGAGAGCAGAAGCAAGGTCCAGGCATTTTGAAACTTCACCGTGATTTATCATTATTCTTTTTGGCTTTGGTCTTATGTTGTTGAAAAAACTAATTATTTCATTTCTTCCTGCATGTGCAGACAATCCAGCAATAGTATGAATTTCAAGATTTATCTTTACATTTTCCTCATGTCCTTCATAAATCATTTTTGTATCTTTCAAGCCTTCCTGAACTTGACGGCCTAGAGAGCCGACACCTTGATAACAGACAAACATTATTGAATTTTTTTCGTTTCCTGCAAATTCACGGAAATATTCAACAGAAGCTCCACCGACAAGCATACCTGATGTTGCGAGAACAACACATGGACCGCCTTCAACAACTTTTTTTCTTTCCTGTGGTGATCCAACACGAGAGAAAATATCTGAAACAAAAGGATTTTGGTCCTGGAAAATAGAAGTACGGATTTTGCTGCTCAAAAAATCAGGATAAGCTGTATGGATTGCATTAATATCCCATATCATTCCATCAATATAGACAGGAATTTTTTTCATCTTTCCCTCTTTTATTGCGTCATCTATAATAAGCATTGTTTCCTGTGCTCTTCCAAGTCCAAGTTCTGGGATAAGAATTTTTCCGCCCCGCTCTATTGTCTTGTTTATTATTTCAATCATTTTTTCCTCTGATTCAACCCTTGGTGGGAGAATATCTGTCTTTGCTCCATAAGTTGCTTCTGTAAGAACAGATTCAATTCTTGGGAAAGATGCAACAGCTGGATCCAAAAGTCTTGTTCTTGTATATTTGTAATCTGCACTATAAAGGAAATTGTGCAAACCGTTTCCAATATTGAAATGCACCATTGCGCTTCCTAAAGCATGACCTGAATTGTAAAATGTTATTCTTATATCAGGAGCTATGTCTGTTACTTCATTGAAATTCAGGCAGACAGTGTGCTTAACCATTTCCTTGATATCCTTTGAACTGTATAAAGGCGTTGCAGCCTGTTTGTATGCAACTCCAATAAAATCAAGGCAAAGAAGCGCAGCAACATCCATTGTAGGCGCTGTCATGTAAACGGGACCCTTAAATCCCATTTTGTAAAGATAAGGAAGAAGACCAACATGGTCAAGATGAGCGTGGCTTAGAATTACAGCATCAAGCTGCTGAATATTAAATTCTGGAATGTCAAAATAAGGAAATTTATCTTTTCCATGGCCTGCAACATTTATTCCGCAATCAAGAAGAACTTTTGAATTTGGAGTTTGCAGAAGAAGACAGCTTCTTCCGACCTCACGAGCACTTCCAAGCAAAGTCAGTCTTACCCATTCTTCAACTTTTTCTGGATTCCATCCTTTGTAAATTTTCTCGCCAATTTCATTCAGGAATTTTCTTCTGTAATTGTTGTTTGCATAAAGAACCTCACGAATATTTTCTGTAATCTGGCTTTTTATCGCAGGGCTTCTTTGAACCTGCGGAGTCCAAAGTGTTGTCTTTTTTATTTCATCAAGAATGCTTCCTTGTTTTCCTATAACCATTCCTGGCCTTTTTGCCTCTATAACAACAATGCTTCTGTGATAATCAAAAATTATGTTTGTAAGTTCTGCTTCTGCAGGAACTATTTTCTGTATTTCCTCTTTTGCTTTTTCCTGCTCATGAAGAATTTTTTGGTCTGCACGGAGCTCAATCCTTTTCTTGATTTCATTAACAAGCTCTTTTATCTTTGACTCGCCTTCTTTGAAAAAATTCTCATTATCTGTGTAAAGGACAATGTTAGCTCCTTCAAAATTAGCTTCTGTTATGCTGCTCTGCAGTTTTTCAGTTATATGTTTTAGAATGTCTGTCATTTTTCTTTTTTATACCTTAATAATAATTTTCCGACCCGAAAAATATTTTTAGCTTATTTTTTATCCTTATACTCAGGAATAATATCTTGATCAACAACCTTTTTTATTCCGTCCTTGGTAATTGTAAAGACTTCAATACCTAATCCTGAATATAAATCCCTTTGTGTAGATGACTTCAAAGACTCTATTGCTAATTCAACCCCCTCTTTTATAGAAATTCCATGCTTATACTGTCTTTCAAGAAATCCTATAACAAAAGTCATACCACTCCCATCTGCATCAAATTTCTCTACATCCATTATTGTTCCATCTGGACCTATAGTATAAAGTCCGAAGGAGCCATCTTCATTAACTCCTCCAAAAAAACTTGCAACAATTGAAGGAACCATTGAAGGCTGTCTTATTGATGAATAGGTTAGAGAAGATAACAAACTTGCTGCTTTTCTTATTTCTGGTCTTGATCTACTTCTTAATTCATCTAATTTTAATTCAGCTGCCAAAATTTTTGCTAGTCTTTGAGCATCAGCAGCCTGACCTGCATAAGACATAAGACTGTAATCATTAATCTTAACTATTTTATTAAATTTATTTCCTTTAACGTTGCCTTGAGTAACTTGCCTATCTGCAGCCATTACAATTCCGTCTTTGCAGACAATTCCAAGAATTGTAGTTCCAGTCTTTAAAATTGAGTTTTTTATTTCAGTATTTGTTTCCATTTTATTTTTAACCTAGTTATCTGATTATAATCTTTTATTTAATAACCTCAGAATCAACCTATGAAATGTTGGAAATCTTATTTTATAAAGTTTTCGTTGCCTAATTCTAGATTAAATCCTCTGCGCTCAGCTTTGAGACACCATGCTCTTTTTTGAAGCGTATTACATTCTCAACAAAGCTTTCTATTTTTGGCTCATGGCTGACAATTATAAGCTGCTTTACTTCAAGCTGGCGCAAAACATCACGCATTTTGTCAAGCTGCTGTTCGCTAAACCCATCTGTTGGCTCATCCAAAATTACAACATCTTTTGTTTTTATCTTGCTAAGAAGTGAATTAACAACCTGATTGAGTGAAAGCCTGTAGGCAAGCGCAATTGCCGTCCTTTCTCCACCTGAAAGATAAGAATAATCTATTTCATAATCCTGATGGCGTATTATCGGTGTAAATTCCTCGTTAAGACTTACTTCAAAAACATCTGAAACAAGCATTGAGAACCATTCCGCAAACAACCTTGAAAATTCTGATTTCAGGCGCAACATAACATTTCTTTCTGCAAAAGAAATCAAAGAAACAAAGTTCTTTGAAATCCATTCCTCAAGCTTTGTTATTTTTTCAAGGCTTTCCCTTATTGCTTCTGTCTTTGCAATTCTTGCTTTCATTTCTTCTATCTGGCGAGAGAAGACCTCTATCTCTTTTTTCAGCTCGGCAACTTTTATTTCAGCAAGCCTTTCCTGCCTTTGAGCTTCTTTAAGTGATTTATCGCGCAATTCAAGAAGAGAATCAAATTTTTTCAAATCAAAAACGTTTTTTGAGATGACATCTATGTGCTGATTCAAAAGGGTTATGTCTTTTTCAAGAAGTTCGTCTGATTTCTCTATTTCTTTAAGGCGAAGCCTTTTTGATTCAATTTCCTGGAATTTTACTTTTTTCAGCCTTAAATCAGAAAGCTCCTTTTCTTTTGCTACAATAAATTCCTCAACTTTTATTATGCTCTCAATTATTCTTTTCTTATCAAGCATCAGCTCATCTGTTTTCTTCATGTTTTCTGCTATTTCTGATTCAAAATTGTTAAGCACGTTTGTCTTGTATACAGGACCAACATCCTGAAGGCATGTTGGGCAGATATCTATTTTTCTTATTTGCTCTCTTATTCTTCTTATTTCATCGGTTCTTATGTTCAATGAATTTATTTGTGAGCTGACCTTCAGGTTTTCTTCATTTATCTGGGATTTGTCTTTTTTCCTGAATTCTATCTGCTGTTCAAGCTCTTTTATTTTTGTTTCTTCAAACTCAAGGCTTTCTAATTCTTTTATCTGGGAAATAATCTGCTCCCTTGTTTTGTTGTTTGTGAATAATGCATCTTTTTTGTTAGCGACAACAATTCTTGTTTTCTCAATTTCCTGCTGAAGCTTGTTTTTTTCATCTATCTTCTTGAAAACATCTTCTCTTTCTTCTTGTGCTTTTCTCATTTCCTCTGTTCTTAGGAAAAGTTCTCTTTCAACAGAAGCAAGATTGTGATATTTTGTTTCAACTTCCTCTTCTTTGGAAATCATTGCAGCTCTGTCTTCCTCCAGATTTTCAATCTGGCCTTCTTTCATTCTTTTTTCCTCTCTTAGCTTTGATGTAACAACTTCTGCGTTCTCTATTATTGTCTTGTATCTGTCAATTCCGAAAACATGTCTCAGGGCATTTATTCTTGTCTCGGGATCTTCAAGAATTATTTGCTTCATCTCTTCTTGAGGAGTGTAAACCGTGAATTTGTAAAGAATATTCTGTTTTTTTGAAAATTCTTTTGGATAATTCAAAAGTTCAAGAACTTTATCTTTAAGTTCTGTTACAGACATTTCTTTTTTTTCTCCGTCAATTGTTATAAAGCAAGAATCCTGAGAAACTGTTTTTCCTTTCCTGAGATTTCTTTCAAGAACAATTTCTTTTCCGTCAATATCAAGGCAAAGAACAACAGATCCTTCATTTGCCCCGTTTCTAAGGAGAGCTGTTCCTCTCTGGCCTGGCTGCAAACCAAAAAGAGCAAACTCAATTCCAAGAAGTATTGAAGTCTTACCAGAACCAATATCTCCTGATAAAAGCGTTGAGCCTTCGGGAAATACAATTTCCTGGGTTTCATAGCTCCTTATGTTGTTTAATGTTATTTTTTTAAGTCTCATTTTAAACTGCGAAAATTTTTTTTGTTTCTTCCATTAATCTTATTGTGAAATTCTCAACTGTTTCTCCGTCCTGTTTTTCAATTGAGAATGCATTCATTATCTGCGAAATCAGGCGGTTGAAAATTGAAGGATTCTGCTCTGAATATTTCTTTATTGATTCTTCCTCTATGTTTTCTGTTTCCTGGATTTCTGTTTCAAGTCCTGTTTCTTTCATCTTAAGGTCATGCGTATTTCTCAAAAGGAAATAAGCTCCTTTCTTTTTCATGGATTCTTCTATTTGCAGGAATTTTATGTCAGATGTTTTTCCATTTTCCAAAAGGCCGTGAAGTCTTAAAAGAACAACTTTGTCCTTGACATCATGTTTCTCTAATTCTGAAAGTATTTGCTCTGTTGCCCTGAGTGTGTTCTTTATTTCAATGTCAAGTGAAACAACATCTCTAATCTTAAGGTCAACACGCTTCATTGGCTTGTCAAGTTTTGTATCAACAATGTAAAATCTCCCATACTGCAAATCTTCAAGCTCCTGGAAATTATTTGGAAATACAGGACCAGGATAAACAAAATTTTCATATTGGAAATCAATGTGCAAGTGCCCCAGTGCATAATAATCTGCTTTTGGCAGATTGGCTGTTTCAATTGCGTCAATTGGCAAATCTCCTTTTGCTTTGTCTATTGTTGTGTGAAGCATGAAAATTTTAAACAAACCAGGCGCATCATCAAACTGTGATCTCCTAAGGTCTTCAACTTCAAGACCAGATGTTTTTCCAGGATATCCATAAATTGCAACACCCTTGTAAATAGTAGGGATTAAAATTAATTTCCCATTTCTTTCTTCAAATACCGCGACATTTTTTGCAAATCCTGCTTTTTCCAAAACATCAAGGAAAGTTTTTCCAGATACAGAGTAATCATGACTGCCTGCAATCAGAAAGCAAGGAATTCCTGCATCTTTCAGTTTTTTGAACTCTGCAAATGTTTCTTTAAGAACATCAATTGGGGGAAATGCGGTATCAAAAAGGTCTCCTGCTATTATTATGAATTCAACTTTCTCTTTTATGCATATTTCAACAGCTTTTTTAAAGGATTGTAAGTTAAGTTCTTGAAGCGGTTGCTGTTTCCAGCCACCTAAATGCACGTCTGCTATATGCGCAAATTTCACCATTTTTTTATTGCAAGCTTCCAGAATTTAAAGCAATCAAGAACTATATAAAATTGATTGTGATTTAAAACAACGCTCTCCAAAATCCGCCCAAAAGGCTTGAAATTTGGTTCTTGAATATTATTAATGCAGCGAGAACACCGAGAAGAAGGACGAGAAAAACCACAAGGACAATTGTTATAACAGTGCTTGAGCTTTTTGGTTTTTTTGCAGGTGTTCCATAATTTGAAACTCTCTGGACAACCTGAGGAATTTGCTGCACAAGAGGTTTTATAGGCTGTTGTGTAAGACTGCCCTGAGTAGGCTGAGGATTTTGTTTTGGAACTGTCTGTGCCTGCTGGATTGCCGCATAAGCCTGTGGAGAAAGTGGCTGATTTATTGATGCAGCAGCTTCTTCTATATCTTCCTGCTTATAACCTGAATTGTAAAAAGTTGCCATTGCATGTTCCAATGGTTCTCCTTTAGAAACAGCGAGCCTCAAACCCTCGATAAGCTCCTCTTTTACCATTTTTATATTAAGAAGAAGAGATTTAAAAAATGCTCGTTAATCAAATTCCAAAATTTTTCCATTGGGAGACAAGTGGGAAGTTTCCCCGAATTTGTAGCCAAGCTCTCCTGCAAGCTCTATCAATGGAGTTTCCTGCTGAAGTTTTCCATGCGCAGGAATCAAGTGCTGAGGCTTAAGAATTTTAATCAAGTCTCTCATATCTTCTCTTCCGCCGTGACCTGAAACGTGAACATCTGTCTGGATTCTTACGCCTTTTTTTCTAAGCTTTTTGTCCATCCTGTCTCTTGCATTTATGTTAACAGGGTCTGGAATAACACTTGAAGAAAATATTATGTTGTCCCCTTCCCTAAGCTTGAAAGGCGTTTCATCTTTTACAATTCTGTCAAGAATAGAACCAGGCTCTGCCTGATGTCCTGTGCAGACAATAAGATATTTTCCTCTTTCCTTGTCAACTTTTTTCAGCATTGCATCAACCTGCTTTCTGTATTTTACCATAATAAAATCTTTTCTGAAAGGGCACTGGCCAACTTTTATTGCTGCGTTTGTGTATTTGTAAAGGCTTCTTCCGACAAAAACTATTTTTCTTCCTGTTTTTTTGCCGAAATCAACAATACTTTTCAATCTTGAAATATGAGAGGAGAAAGTTGTTGCAATCATTGCAGAATTCCTGTCCCTTACAGAGAAAATTGCATCTTCAACCATGTTTCTTGCAATTCTTTCGCTTGGTGTTTTTCTTTCTGTGCCTGAATAAAGAGAATCAAGGACAAGAACCTTAACTCCTTTTCTTCCAAGCTCCCTGAGCTTGTTGTATCTTGGAGGGTCTCCGATTACAGGATAATTGTCAAACTTGAAATCAAGAGCGTAAAAAAATGTTCCTTCAGAAGTGTGCATTGCAATAAAAACGCACTGCAAAGTTGAGTGTGTTGTGTGAATAAATTCAAGTCTTATAGGGCCTGATTTTCCGTTAAGAACATATGTTGAATCCTCTTTCACAATTCTTCTTTTGTTTCTCACAACAATTTTTTCTCCTTCCAGAAGCTCGTCAAAAACAGCCATTGTGAAGGGTGTTGCAATTATTTCTGCCTTAGGATATCTATGCGCAAGATAAGGCAATGCGCCCAAATGGTCAAGATGCGCATGTCCTATGATTATTGCCCTGACTTTGTCTGTCCAACCATGCTTGTCAAGAACAGTGTCATCTGGAAGAGCGCCAATTCTTCTCAAATCTTTTTCATTGTAAATGCTTTCATGGGTTTCTTCTTCCTGTATTTCTATTATTGAAGGCAAGTAAATTCCAGCATCAAAAATTATGACATCGTCTTTAACTTTCACAGCAGTCATGTTTTTTCCGACTTGCTCAAATCCGCCAACAGTACATACTTCCATTTTTATTTCTGAAAAAATAAAGCCAATATGGTTTAAAAAACTATAGAACAATAATCCTTAAATAGAAAATAAACAGCGGGTTTTCATGGAAAAATATACTGCCAGAGATGGTTTGGATATTTTAAGATACCTTAAACTTGATAGATTAAATGATTCACAAACCAAAATTTTTACTGAGATGTGGAATGAAATATACAGACACTTTAAAAATCCCTTGCTGGCAGCAAGGATTCTTTACTCAAAGGTGCTCCCATATGCTGATGACAGCGAATATGCCAACCAAACTTCTGATTCAAGAGACAGAGAATTTGTTGATAAGGTTAAAGCCTGTGAATTAGAGGGGATTTTAAAAACAGGTGGGCTAAAAGAGGCATTAAAATTTTCTAAGAGACGAAGGTTCCCTAATTCTTGATTGAAAAGTATAAAAATAGCCTCTGCTTTCTTCAGATATGAAATCCTTGAAGCCAAGCATGCGCGAGAAAAAAAGATATCTTCTTCTGAAAGGCAGCAATCTTAAGGCAAATGTGAAAAGGGCAATTCTTGAAGGAATAGGTGCAATCGGCATGTCAAAAACAGGTTTTTCTTGGATTAAAGACGATGTTATTGCGATAAACAGGGGAAGCTTAAATGAAGTAAGGGCTTGCTTTGCCATTTTTCCAGAGAAAATAGATGTTCTTCTTGTTTCTGGTAGCCTAAAGAAGCTTAGGAAATAAAATAGAAAACTGCACCAAAAACCTTTTAAATATCAGGTTTTTTTATCTCTTGGTCGAGAAGATAAAAAGGAAGTTAAATTATTATACGCTTCTCTAAAATTAGAAAATGGATATGCCAATAGACATGCAGCATCAGGCAATGGGTTATGACCGTACTGCCACTATGTTTTCACCTGAGGGAACTATACTTCAGGTTGAATATGCGCAGAAAACGGTAAGACTAGGCAGCGCAAGCATAGGGATGATTTGCTCTGATGGAGTATTTATTGTTGCTGACAAAAGAGTAAAGGACAAACTTATTATCCAAAAATCAGCAAACAAAATCTTTGAAATTGATTCTCACCTTTTTGTAAGCGCTGCAGGAATTGTTTCAGATGCGCGTGTTTTGATTGAAAAAGCACAGCTAGTTGCGCAGCAGCACAGAATTACCTATGATTCACCAATAGAGCCTGAATTAGTAGTAAAAGAAATGTCAAACATGAAACAGCAGTTCACCCAATATGGGGGTGCAAGACCTTTCGGTGTTTCGCTCATGGTGGCTGGACTTAGAGGAAAGAGGCCGGAATTGTACACAAGCGACGTGACTGGAAATTATTTCTCATATCATGCAAATGCCATAGGTGAAAACGACGAGAAAATAAAAGAAAAATTAAGGGAAATATACAAGCCTGAATTGACAGTAAAGAAAGGAGTCAAGCTGGCTCTTGATATTTTCAAAGAGGTTCAGGGAAAAAGTTTTGACCTCGAAAGATTCGAGATGGTTTACATCTTGAATGCCGAAGGACAGCTCCAAAAGGTGAATGAAGAACAGTTGAAGGAGTTTATCAAGTAAGCAATGACACAGACAATAGCAAGAATAAAACAGGCAGGAAAGAATTTCGAGATTATTGTTGATTTGGACAACGCGCTTAAGTTCAAAAAAGGACTTTCCAATTCAGTAAATTTCCTAGATGTTGACGACGCTGTTTTCACTGATTCAAAAAAGGGCTTGAAGGCTTCTGAAAAAGACCTTACATCTGCTTTCGGGACAGTAGATATCAATACAGTTGCTGCAAAAATAGTCAAGAGTGGTGAAATTCTTTTAACACAGGAACATAGAGATGATGAAAGGGATAGAAGAATTAAGCAGGTTATTGATTTCATAAGAGTTAATGCAATAGACCCTAAGACAGGAAATCCATACACTCCTGAAAGAATAAAAACAGCGCTTGATGAGGCTCATGTAAACATAAAAAACATACCTGTTGAACAGCAGACAAAAGAAATTGTTGAAAAATTAAGCGTAGTTCTTCCATTGAAATTCTCAACAAAGAAAATAAAAATTACTGTGCCAGCAATACACACTGGAAAAGCTTACGGAATTCTCAGCCAATACAAGGAAAGCGAGAACTGGCTTGGAAACGGCGACCTTGAAATCATTGTAAACATTCCCTCTGGATTTTTGATGGAATTTTATGACAAATTAAATTCAATAACGCACGGAAGCGCGCTGACAGAAGAGGTAAATGAGAAGTAAAATGAGATTTAAACCAGAAGTTTTAAAAGAGTGGGCAAATATGAGTTTAAGTGCGATAGCCGGTTCTAATGAACAGGCATTTACTGATTATACAAAAGTAAAAAAATTATCAAAATATATGTTAAGACATCAAGAAGATTCAAAGAAAGACAGCGAATTGACATTAATAGTAACTAAATTAGGACTATTAACAAGATAAAATGGAAAGAAAAGTCGTAATACCCGGAGAAGTCATCATTTCAGGAGAAGAATATCTTCCTGGAGAAGGGGTTGAAAAAAAAGGAAATGACATTGTAGCTATAAAATACGGACTTGCAGAAGAAGCTGCAAGGCTTGTAAAAGTAATTGCACTTTCAGGAGTTTACCAGCCAAGAAGGGGCAATGTTGTCATAGGAAAAGTTGAAAACGTGACATTCAATGGCTGGATGGTTGACATTGACTGCCCAATAGGTGCATTTCTTCCTGTTTCAGAAACTCCAAGATATGTAAGCAAAGACAGGATGACAGAAGTTCTTGACATAAATGATATGTTTGTATCTAAAATTATGGGAGTAAATGGCAGAGGAATTGATTTGACAATCAACATGCGTGGTCTTGGAAAGATTGACGAAGGAATAATTGTAAAAATAAATTCAAACAAGGTTCCTCGTGTTATCGGAAAAGAAGGAAGCATGATAAATTTAATCAAAAAAGAAACAGGATGCAATGTAACTGTCGGACAAAACGGATTAATCTGGATAAAGGGAGACAAAATCGAGGACGAACTTCATGTAAGAGATGCAATAACATTCATAACAGAAAAATCATTCACTCATGGATTGACAGAAGAAGTTGAGAAATGGTTTGAGAAAAACAAGAAAGGAGAAAAGAAAAAAGTGGAAAAAGAAGGAGACGAAGAATAAAATGACAACAAAAGCATTCAAAAGACCTGACGGAAGAGAACTTGACGAAACAAGAAAAATGACTGCAAAAGTCGGAGTTGTTCCAAATGCAGATGGAAGCGCGATGTTTTCATTCGGAGACACAATTGCGATTGCAGCTGTTTACGGTCCAAGAAAAATGCATCCTCAGCATTCACAAGACCCTGAAAAGGGAACATTGAGATGCAATTACAACATGTTCAGCTTTTCTGTTGCAGAAAGGGCAAGGCCTGGACCAAATAGAAGAAGCATGGAAATCAGCAAAGTTACTGAATGGGCGCTCGAACCTATTGTGATGATTGACCAATATCAAAACATGGTAATTGATGTTCACATAAGCATTCTACAGGCAAATGCATCAACAAGATGCGCTGGAATAAATGCAGCTGCTCTTGCTTTGGCTCATGCAGGAATACCAATGAAAGGCTTGGTTTCTAGTGTTTCAATCGGAAAACTTGACAAGACTCTTGTTGTTGACTTGATAAAAGATGAAGAAGACTGGGAAGAAGGAGAAGGCGCAACAGACATCCCAATAACATTAACTAGCGATGGAAAAATAACGCACATGCAGCTTGATGGAAAGATAACAGGAAAAGAATTGAAGGAAGCGCTACAGCTTGCAAAGAAGGCAAACAAGGAAGTTTATGAAGTTCAGAAAAAAGCATTGAAGGAGAGCATAAAATTTTAAATTAAAATAAAAAATGGAAACATCAAAAATAACAGGCGATAGAATAAGAAAATATTTGGGCGAAGGAAAAAGATTTGATTCAAGAAAGCCAGACGAATTCAGAGAGATTTCAATAGAAACAGGAGTTTCAAAAAAAGCAGAAGGTTCTGCTAAAGTGAAAATAGGAAAAACAGAAGTCATTGTCGGAGTAAAACTTGATGTTATGGAACCTTATACTGACTCACCTGACAAGGGAAATTTGACTGTAAGCGCTGAATTAACACCAATGAGTTCTGAAAGATTTGAAAGCGGACCTCCAAAATTCCCTGCTGTTGAACTTGGAAGATTGACAGACAGGACAATAAGAGAAAGCAAATTCATTGAAATGGAAAAATTGTGCATAAAAGAAGGGGAAAAAGTCTGGGGAATTTATGTTGACATATACACACTAAATGACGACGGAAACCTTATTGATGCTGCAGAAATAGCAGCTGTTGCTGCGCTAAAAACAGCAAAAATGCCAAAATATGACAAAGAAACAGGAAAAGTTCTTTTCGGCGAATGGACAGATGAAAAAGTTCCTGTTAAGAAAGAGCCACCAATAACAATAACAGCACATAAAATAGGAAACTCATGGCTTGTTGATCCAACACAGGAAGAGGAAGATGTATCTGAAGCAAGAGTAACAATTGGAGCAACAGCTGAAGGAGTTATTTCATCTCTTCAGAAGGGAGAATCAAAGGAAATCAGTATTGAAGAATTCGGGGAAGTTATAGACATGACTGAAAAAGTCAGAAAGAAAGTTTTTTCAACAGTGGAGAAGTTGTTAAAGTAAGATGACATCGCTAGAAATATCTTTGGTTGAGCCGGGATTATTTGGTAGAGAAGATTTAGTTGAAAAAAGATATGTAGAAATAAAGTTAAATGAAGCAGAAACACCAAAAGGGTGGAGAAGCTGGGCAAGAAAATTATATGACAGCAAGTATAGTAAAGCAATACTGGAATATTTTAAGGGAATAAAACAAAAAACAGGTTTTAAAAGAATAGTTCAGACGTTTTACGATTAAAATGCAAGAAGAAAAAACACCGGAGAAATTCACAAAATATGAAATTGCAAGAATTTTGGGAGCAAGAGCCCTGCAGATTGCAATGAATGCACCTTTGCTGATAAAGCTTAGCAAGGAAGACCTTGAAAAAATAAAATATGATCCTATAAAAATTGCAGAGATAGAATTGGAATCAAATGTTCTGCCTATTTCTGTAAAGAAGCCTTTCCCAGGGAAGAAAGAAGATGTTTTGAGAAGACCAAAAGAACAGAAAGTTACTGACGAAAAAGTCGAGGAAAAAGAGGCTGCAGAAGAGGGAGAAATCGCAAACGAAGGAGAAATAATGACTCTTGTAAACCCAGAAGAAGAAGCAGAAGAGGAAGCTCCTGAGGAAGAAGGAGGAGCAGAAGAGTAAAATGGCAAAGAAAAAATTAAAGTTTTTTATGCTTACATATGATTTTGTTACCATACTTGAGGTAATTGGAGCGCTTTACATATTTTTTTATCTTGCGCAAATAATTAGGGGTTCTCCTCTAGTAATTGGGTTAATTTTTATACTCATAGCTTTTGTTATAAGATTTTTTGATTATAATCTTAGAAATTATAAATTCTCTTAAAGAAAATATTATAAAGCAAAAACTCTATTTTCTTTTATGGTCGTGATAAAAAAAGTTTCTGCAAAAGCAATTTTTGATTCTAGGAGAGAGAAAACAATTTTTGTTACAATTGAGACAAGCGCTGGCATTTTTTCTGCAAGTGCACCTAATGGGAAATCAACAGGAAAGTATGAAAAAAAGCCCTACAAGAAAGATATTCAGGGGGACATAAAAACTCTGAAACAATTCAGCAGCTATTTTTCAGATGAGCAGATAGAAAAATTCGATGATTTAAGAAGAGTTGAGGATACTATTGAAAGGCATGTAGGGGCAAACACTTCTTTTGCTTTGGAATCAGCTGTTTTGAAAGCATTAGCGAGCGAAAAAAAGAAACAAGTATGGCAGTTGATAAATCCCAATGCAAAAAAATTACCAAGGCTTGTTGGAAATTGCATTGGTGGAGGATTGCATTCAAAAACACCTCAAGATGCAAAAAAGCCTGATTTCCAGGAATTTCTACTTATTCCAAAGACAAAAACAGTTGAAGAAGCATGGGAAACAAACAAAAAAATAAAAAAATCACTGCAAAATGAATTAAAAAAAGAAGATGAAAATTTTAAGGGAAAAAAGAATGATGAAGATGCTTGGCAAACAAGTTTAAATGAAAAAGAAGTGCTTGAAATTCTTAAAAATTCTAGAGTAGATGCAGGAATAGATGTCGCTGCATCGACTTTCTACAAAATAAAGAAATATCTTTACAAGAATCCTATGTTAAGCAGAGATAAGGAAGAGCAATTTTCTTACATTTCAAATCTTATTAAGAATTTCTCATTACTATATGTGGAAGACCCATTTAATGAAGAGGATTTTGATTCCTTCGCTTTATTATTAAAAAAACATCCAGAAACTCTGATTGTTGGAGATGATTTAACAGTTACAGATGAAAAAAGATTTGGAAAAGCAATTGAAAATAAAAGCATAAATGCAATAATTGTGAAACCAAACCAGTGCGGCTCATTAATTGAAGTGAAAAACATATGCGAGATGGCAAAAAAACAAGGAATAAAGACTGTTTTCTCACACAGAAGCGGGGAAACAACAGAAAGCATTCTTGCCGACCTTGCTTTCGGCTTCCAAGCAGACTTCTTCAAGTGCGGAATAACTGGAAAAGAAAGAGAAGCAAAGATAAAGCGTCTTATAGAAATTGAGAAAAAATTATGACGTGAGTAGCATAACTTTTTTAAAACCCCAAAAACTAACTAACACCTATGAAAATACTTATAATCGGTGCAAGCCCTAGAAAAAATTCATACACAAATATACTTGCAGATTTTACCTACAAATATGCAAAAGAAAAAAATCTAGATGTTGATTTGCTTAATCTATCAGAGACTCCATTGGATTATTTCAGAGGTTATGGGGAGACGTACAGTAAATTTACAGCAGACACAATAAGCGCGATAAAAGATAATTACCAGCTTTTGAT
This sequence comes from Candidatus Pacearchaeota archaeon, assembly GCA_049511795.1. Taxonomy (GTDB): domain Archaea; phylum Nanobdellota; class Nanobdellia; order Pacearchaeales; family GW2011-AR1; genus ASMP01. Next base: position 183,384 of record JBEKXS010000001.1, read on the forward strand.
TTTGGCTACTCCTGTTTACGATTCTGCGTACAGCGCTGCATTGAAAAACATTTTTGAGCATTCAAACTACAAGGAGCTCAAGGGAAAAACAGCAGGATTCATAATAATGGCAAGCGGAAAGATAAGTTCGCTTTTAGTTCAGGGTCAGCTTGTTTCTCTTATGAATTATTTTGGAATTTACTCAAATCCAAAAGCTGTTCATGCAACAATGGAAGATTTTGAAGGAATGGAATTAAAAAGTGAAGTCATACAGGAAAGAATAAAAGAACTTATTGATTCCACTGCTGAAATGGCTGAAAAATTGTCTTAAGTACATCTCTTAGGTTTTCTCTTAACAATTATTTCAACTTTTCCTTTGTATTCTTTTGTCAATCCCGGCAGTAGATGAGATAAAAATTGCTCAGAAGTCATTCTCCTTACAATACCTCTAGTGCTTTTCTGTGTCCAACCGAATTTATCTTTTTTATAGACCTGTTTTTTACCGCTTTTCATTACAAAATAAATAACACATTCATCATTTTTCATGATTAACATAAAAGCTGGATGATTTTATATTTTTCCTATTGAAAACCTTTAAAAACTAAATTCTCTGTGAATTTCTATGCCAAAGAAAAAAAAGGAAACTAAGGAAGAAAATAAAGAAGTTTCTGAAGAAATGAAAAAAAAAGCTGAGGCAGAATCAACTACAGAAGAGAAAAGCCTTGAGGAAAAGAAGAAAGAGCTTTTGGCAAAGGCAAAAAAACTCAAGGAAAAGCTTGTCGGAGAAGAAATAAGCAGTGAAGAGCTCAAGGAAAAAGTCAAACTCAAGAAAAGAGAAGAAATGCTTGTTCCTCTTGAAGAATATGTAAAATCAGGAATTTATCTTGGAACAAGAGTTGTTACACCAAACATGAGACCTTTTGTTTACAGGAGAAGGGCAGATGGATTGGCAATATTCAACACAGACACAATTGATGAAAAATTAAAGGAGGGAATTGAATACCTTGGAAAATTTGCTCCGGAAGATGTCATTGTCATATGCAAAAGGCAGGCTGGATGGAAAGCTGTTGAAATGTTTTCTGAAGTAACAGGAATAAGAGTTTTCACAAAAAAATATCCTGCAGGAATTTTGACAAACAACCGTCTTCCTAACTTTTTCGAAAATGAGCTTACAGTAATAACAGACCAATGGGTTGACAAGAACGCGCTTAATGATACATTGATAGTTCACAAGAAAGTCCTGATGATTTGCGACACAAACAATTTTTCCCATGGATCTGATAAAATAATAATCGGGAACAACAAAAGTCCAAAAAGCATTGGATTGATATTCTATCTTTTAGCAAGAGGATACTGCAAGGCAAGAGGAATTGAAAAAAACATTCCTGACTTGGAATTTTGGGAAGGCGAAGAAGAAAAGAAAGAAAGCAGCTTTGACAAAAGAAGGGAAAAGCCGATTCTTGCAGATGCTGGCGCGCAGTTTGGTGTTTAAAATATCTTAGTTCTAGAGTTCATAAGGTTTAAATAAGTCTATTTTATTTGAAAATTATGGAAAGAAAATATAGTAAAAGTAGAGTAGCAAAAAAAGTGGGTGACTTAGTTGATAACCTCATACATGACCGAAAAGCAGTATTAGTTGAAGCGCATGGGTATATGGAAGTTTACTCAATTAAATCTCCAGAAATTGCGGTTGTTGCAAGAACAGGTACTGATGGGACTGAAGTTGCAACATCTTATACTGCAATAGGCAGAAAAGAAGACATTGGAGAATTTGAAAAATTGTTAGCTTAACTTTTTCTCTTCTTTACAAAATATCTTATCAAATAGATTACAACAGCAAGCAAAGCCAATAAAAGAGTTAAGTTTGTTACAGTGCTTATCAAATTATTTATGACTTCACCTAAGAAGTATCCTATTACTGAATGAACGACTGCGTACAAAAATTCTCCTACAAGGACAGCTGTGATGAATTTTTTCCTGTCAATTTCCTCAAAGCCGGCAACATAGCTTACAACAGCGCAAAGTGCAAAGAAAAGCCATCTTGTCCAGAATACTATTGAGAATTCGTGCTTTTTCAATAATTTTCTTGCCTTTTTCTCATTATCCCTGAAGAAGCTGAAACGCCTTAATTTTGACCTGAATCTTTCTGAGAAAAACTTTGCTAGTTCATAAGCAGCAATGTCTCCAACGCTGGCTGCAACAAAAACCACAATTGTAAAAATAAGAAGAGAAGAAAAATTAGTTATTGAAGAAGCAAAGGCAATTAGCGTGAGGCTTCCTCCTGGAAAACCAAAAGAGCCTGCAACCTGCAATAAAAAAATGGTTATTAATCCAAGAACAGATATTCCGGTCATTTGATAAGATTGTTCAACTCCATTAAGATTTGATTACAATTTTTGTTGTAAACAATGCAGTATCTGTTGAGCGAAATATGGTTGTTTATTGAGCTTGTGTTTCCTATTGCTGAATAAATTTGGTTGTATGTCAAATTGAAATTATGATTTATTTCCTTAAGAGTCATCCATGACTGGATTGTTATGTTCTGCTGGCTGAAATAATTGTGCCTTTGCTGCCATGCTGAATAACTTCTGTATGTACTTGCAGCTAAAAGTAAAATTGAAATAATCAATGCTATTATCAAAATTATGTAAATTAAAATATGTTTTTTCTTTTTGTTTTTTCTTGGCATTTTATTTTAAAGCTTAAACCAAAGCCACCCATTTTTTACATAGCCTGTTTTTATCAAAACATACCAGCCTTTTAGTTTTTTTCCGTGAAGGTTGAATTCTATTTTTTTCTCATCCTGAAATTTTATTTCATAAGTTCCTTTGTCCCAGATTTCAACTTTTCCTGCACCGTAATTTCCCTCTGGGATTGTTCCGTGAAATTTTGCATATTCAATAGGGTGGTCTTCAACGTGAATAGAAAGTCTTTTTACCCCTTTTTCAATTGGAGGTTCTTTTGGAACAGCCCATGAAGCAAGAACACCGTTCATTTCAAGCCTCAAATCATAGTGATGATTTCTTGTATAATGGCTATGAACAACGAATATCAGCTTTTTGCCTTTTGTTTTTTTTACTTTTCCTTCTGGCTCAGGCGTTTCAGAGAATTTTCTTTTTTGTTTGTATTTCGTTAGGGGCATAATTCGACTAAGAAATCAGGATATAAATAATTATTTCTTCTTCTCTGGTATTTCATTCTTTGTTCCGCATTCGTGACAGAACTTCTGTCTTTCATCAAGAGTTGTGCCGCATGTTTTGCATTTTAGCGTTATTGGTCTTAATTCCTTTGTTGTCGGGCTTTTGTAACCTGGCCTTCCGGAAACAACTTTCGAGAAAATATTCATAAATTGGTCTGAACGCTGCAAGTCATCCTGTATCTTCTGCCTGTCGTAAATTTCTCCCATTGGAAAGACAGAAGAAAATATTATTTAAAAATATTTTGTAGTATATTTTTCAGTATAAAAATAATTAAAAAGAAAGGATTTTTTCGGGAACTATGGATGAAGCATCAGCAGATATCATAAGCGACGGAAGAAAATTTGTGCTTGATCAATTGGGACTGGGGGAAGAACAGCTAAGGTTAATTGGAAAATTAGTCTGGCTAAAAACAGATGAAAAAGTAGATTTTATGCATTATCATCCAAATCAGCGACAGTTTTATGTAAAATTTAAAGAATTTATTTCTATTCAGGATCTTGAAAGATTATTAGATAGATATGAAGTTCCAAAAAAACATTCTAGAGCTACTTCTGCAGAAGCATTGTTAAAACCATTTGGACCAGATGGTATTGAAGTTTTATTTGCACCGGTAAAATATTCCTAAACCTAATTTACTCATTTCTCCTCGAAACATTTATAAATGAAAAAAGTTGTAAATTCTTGTTAACTAAGATGAGTGCCTTAAAAATGTGCATACTAACGCTTACATTTCAGTTTGAGTCAGCCTGCATTAAGGTATGAAGTATGTAGAAGCAGTCATTTAGTTGTAATTTCTTTATAGATTCATTAAATTTGAGACAAGCCAATAGTAAGGATGCGTTTATCGACGGTAAATCAAAATAACTTTCGAGTGAACGCGAATGTGTGAAGTGTTCGTTTCTTACCAAATAAAATAATAACGAACGCGTAATAGATTTTTTGTTGTTTATCAATAAAAAAATATGATATTATTAAATCCAGTTGATCCTGCTGGCGGCTGCGGCTCTCTGGTTTGCACTTAGACATGCAAGTTATTTCACTTAGCAATAGGTGGAAAGCGAACTGCTCAGTAACACGTAGCTAACCTGCCCTTAAGTCGATGATAACCTCGGGAAACTGAGACTAAAAATCGATAGAAGACATACCCTGGAAAGATTTGTCTTTGAAATTAGTGCTTAAGGATGGGGCTGCGGCGGATTAGGTAGTTGGCGGGGTAATAGCCCACCAAGCCTTTGATCCGTAAGGGCTCTTAGCGGAGAGGCCCTGAGAGGGAATCTGAGACACTATTCCCAGCCCTACGGGGTGCAGCAGTTAGGAATCATTTGCAATGCGCGAAAGCGTGACAATTTGAACCAGAGTGCTTTTCATTTGAAAAGCTTTTGCCAAATGTAAAAAGTTTGGCGAATAAGGACTGGGTAAGACGGGTGCCAGCCGCCGCGGTAATACCCGCGGTCCAAGTCGCAGCCATCTTTATTGGGTCTAAAACATCCGTAGCTTGCCTGATAAGTTCCTTGTGAAATCTTATCTCTTAAGGATAAGGCGTGCAAGGAGTACTGCCAGGCTAGAGACCGGAAGACGTAGGAAGTACGTTCGAAGTAGCGGTAAAATGCGTTAATCTCGAGCGGACTCACAACAGCGAAGGCATCCTACGAGGACGGTTCTGACTGTAAGGGATGAAGGCTAGGGGCGCAAAGTGGATTAGATACCCATGTAGTCCTAGCAGTAAACACTGCACACTAAACATTAGTACCTCCTCGAGAGGTATTGGTGCTGTAGAGAAGTCGAAGAGTGTGCTACCTGGGAAGTATAGCCGCAAGGCCGAAACTTAAAGGAATTGGCGGGGAGACACTACAACGGGTGACGCGTGCGGTTCAATTAGATTCTACACCGTGAACCTCACCAGGACCGACAGCAGAATGAAGGTCAGTCTAAAGGGCTTACCTGACACGCTGAGAGGAGTTGCATGGCCGACGTCAGCCTGTGTCGTGAGATGACCTGTTAAATCAGGTAACAGGCAAGACCCACATGTATATTTACTATGCGTACAATATACAGATCGCCTTGGTAACATGGATGAAAGTGTGGGCTACGTTAGGTGAGTACAGCCTGAATGCCCTGGGCGACACGCGCGCGTCAATGGTGGACACAGTGGGATGCAACTCCGAAAGGAGAAGCTAACCTCATAAAATCCATCTCAGTCCAGATTGAGGCTTGCAATTCAGCCTCATGACGCTGGAATCCGTAGTAATCGTTCGTTAGCAGCAAACGGTGAATACGTCACTGTCTCTTGCACACACTGCCCGTCAAACCAACCAAGTTATGCTATGGTGAAACGATTTTTCGGAGAACCTTAGTATGGTGAGGTAGGTTAAGTCGTCACAAGGTATCTGTAGGGGAACCTGCAGATGGATCACCTCCTAAATATTTTTGTAAAAAAATATTTAACAAAACAAAGGCGGTTTCAAAGCAAGAAAATATATTTAATTTACAGCGAGATTCTTCTACATACACTCATCTAGTTTCGGAAAAGTTTTAAAAAACTACTTCGGCTCATGAAGTGCAAGGGCCTGTAGTCCAATGGTTAGAATACCTCGTTTGCACCGAGGAGTTCCGGGTTCGATTCCCGGCAGGTCCATTCGATTAATTCGAACTGCTTTCTGAAACAGATTAGTTAACAAAAACAAAACATGAATTCCAATAAAAAAATTGGAAGGATAGAAACAAAATGGGACTAATAGATAAATTACTTGGAAGAGAAGGAAAGGCAAAAGTAGTAATTGTAACAAGTAAAGGACGAGATGTTAGATATGTTGACATGTCTAGATATGGAAGTAGTTACCAATTACTTAAAGCTGAAATAGAAAGCAATCCTGATTCGAGAAAAATAAGTGTAAGATACCAAGGACAAACATTAGAAGTAGATTCCCATTAATCACGAATCATATTCACTTTATGTGAAATGTGGTGAGCGACGAAAATCGCTTATCATTTTGAGTCATATTGACGATGAAATAAGCAAGAAAGGTTTTCCTGATTTGATTTAGAAGGAAAGAAAGAAATGGACATACTATTACCGATGCTGTTAGACGGATGGCTTGGTTTTGGTTTCGACGAAGGACGTGGCAAGCTGCGATAAGCTTGGGGGAGCTGCATGCAAGCTTTGATCCCAAGATTTCCGAATGTGCAGAGATGCACGAACACGCAGGGAATTAAAACATTTTAGTACCTGCAGGAAGAGAAAATAAATTAATGATTCCCCTATTAGCAGAGAGCGAAAAGGGAAAAGGGCAAACTGAATCTCCCGATGAAAGTTGGGCAGAGATGTGGTGAGCATAAATTCCTAAGTTGCCGAGTTGAATTCCACTGGAATGTGGAGCCTCGGAGAGTGATAGCCTCGTAAACGAAGGCGATATGGAGTTGCTTAAAGAGTAGGGCTTCTCGGATTAGAAGTCTGAATACAGCGGGATTAACCGCTAACCCTAAATAGAACCAAAGTCCGATAGTGAACTAGTACCGCGAGGGAATGCTGAAAAGAACCCGTAACAGGGAGTGAAAAGATCTGAAATCTAACAGTTACAGTTTGTTGCTGCTTTAAGCTCGCAAGAGCCGTGGAGTTGCAACGTACGTTTCGAAGAACGAGCCAGGGAGTTTACCCGTGTGGCGAGGCTAATCATCTATGATGAGTAACCGAAGCGAAAGCAAGTTGGAAACAGCGATAGTCACAAGGGTCAGACCTGAAGCCAGGTGATCTAATCATGAATAAGATGAAGTCTCCCGAAAGGGGGATGGAGGTCTGAACTAGTGCTACGTACATATGCTTGGATAATTTGTGATTAGGAGTGAAAAGCCTATCTAACTTGGCGATGGCTGGTTCCTGCTGAAATATGCCTTCGTATAGTCTTGTTTGGTTTGTCGACGATGTAAAGTACAGATAAAATCTGCAGAGGCTAATGCCTACGGGATTTTTTCTAACTCAGAATTTGCCGACTGCATAAAACAAGAAACAGGGTGTGTATGTAAGATACACCTCCGAGACCCAAAAAAGGGAGACCAGAGTTAAGGCCCCTAAATTCATGCTAAGTGTATCAAAAGGTGTCTTAGGCCTGAGACACTAGGGATGTAAGCTTAGAAGCAGCTATCATTTAAAGAAAGCGTAACAGCTCACCTATCGAGGCCTAGGGCCCTGAAAATGGACGGGGCTAAGCATGGTGCCGACACTCTGGAGGCTCTCAGTATGAGAGTTCTGGTAAGCAGGCGTCTTTTCTGCACCGAAGTTTCTTCGAGAGAAGGAATGGAGCGGAAAGGAATGAAAATCCTGGTGGTAGTAGGATGTAATTTCTCTGAGAACGAGAAACGTCGAAAGGGTAAGGTTTCCTTGGCAATATATGTTAGCCAAGGGTTAGTCAGGCCCTTAGTTGTGCCCTAGTGGAGCACGACGATGGAATGCAGGTTAATATTCCTGCACTGATTGGACTTTACATGTTATGAAAGCTTTCGGATAAGCAAGCACGCGAGAGTGTGCTCTGAAAAAGAAACAATGGGAGCGTAATGCACAGATCGTTGAGAATTTTTTGGACAAAATTGCTGATTCCAGGAGCCAGTGAAAAATCATAATGTTAAACGAGTTCAGTCATCTGTACCCACAACCGACACTGGTGCCCTAGCTGAGAAGGCTAAGACGTGAAAGGATAAACCAACCAAGGGAATTCGGCATATTAGTCCCGTAACTTCGGTTGAAGGGATGTCTATCTTTGTTGCATTAGAAATTTTGTGGCATTGGTAGATTACAATAACAAGGATGGCCCGACTGTTTACCAAAAACGTAGCCAAGTGCTAATCCGAAAGGACTTGTATACTTGGTGAGACCTGCCCAGTGGTGGTGTCTGAAACCCCTTTTCAAGGGGGCTAAGGCCCATCAAACGGCGGGAGTAACTATGACTCTCTTAAGGTAGCGTAATACCTTGTCGTCTGAATGGCGACTTGCATGAATGGTTTAACGTGGTTGTCACTGTCCCTGGTTGGGACCTTCTGAACACACTACGTGGTGAAAAGGCCACGGAAATCTAGTGGGAAGCGAAGACCTTGTGGAACTTTACTGCAACTTGTTGTTGTAATTTTAATTGGGATGCATAGCATAAGTAGGAGCGTCGAGGCGCTGATTTAGGTTGGCGCGGAGCAAAATTGTAATACTACTCATTTTGATTAAAGTTGCTTACCATATCTTGGAACAGCAGCAGGCGGGCAGTTTGGCTGGGGCGGCGCCCTGTCGAAAAGATATCGATAGGACCCAAAGACAAGCTCATCCGGCTTGGAAACCCGGAGTTGAGTGCGAGGGCAAAAGCTTGTCTGACTGTATTCTGAAAAGCAAGGAATGCAGGGACGAAAGTCTGGCCTAGTGAACCCACGTGCTTTTTTAATAGAAGCCGTGTCTGATAGAAAAGTTACCCCAAGGATAACAGGCTTGTCGCACCCGATAGTCCATATTGACGGTGCGGTTTGGTACATCGCTGTCGGCTCTTCCTATCCTGGGCGTGCAGAAGCGTCCAAGGGTGTCGGAGTTCACGCATTAAAAGGGATCGTTAGCTGGGTTAAGAACGTCGCGAGACAGTTTGTATGATATCTACTAGATTTGTTGTTGTCTGAGTGGAACGAACTTGTAGTACGAGAGGAACCAGGTTCGGGTGCCTCTGGTGAGCAGTTGTCACATGGCAGGCTGCATAGCTACGCACCGTACTGATAAGAGCTGAATGCATCTAAGCTCGAAGCAGTCCGCAAAACGAGACAACTAAGGCCGTCATAGAAGATGACGTTGATAGAATTGGAGTGTAAGGCAGGAGCTTCGGCGACTGTTTCAGCTCACAATTACTAAAAGCCTCAAATTGATTTTTTATTATGTAAATAAAATTGCAATCTTAAGAAGTCAATACAATTTTATGTCCAAAACAATTTCATTTCCCGATTTATTGATTCAGGTTTCACCTTTCTTGCTTATTGAGGATTTTATGATTTTTTTTCTAGAAAAAGTTCTTATAATGTATATTGTGCGAAGCTTTCTTGCTTATTGAGCTTTTATGATTTTTTTGGTTTCTTGTTAGAATTTTAAGAGAGTATACTTTCTCCTAATCTCTTTTTTGATAATTCATTTATTAGATTTTTCAGAGAATTATAAAAATTCATTGTTAGAAAATAATAATTCTGATAAAATTCAATTATCTCTCCAGAGTATATCTCTTGGTTTAAGAAATCTAAATCTCTATAGTTTGTTTTAATTCTATACCAATAAAAAAATTCAAAAAGACTAATTTCACTGTTTTTAAAAAATCCTTCTTTCTTTTTTCTATCTATTTTTGTTTGAAAATGTTTTAATCCAGTGTATCTGCAGAAATCCTCAAATTTATATTTACACAGTTTTTTTAAAATACTATTAATGCGTGTTTGTTCATCAACAGATAATCTTAGTGTATCTCCTGATTTTGATATAAAATTGATTGCCTCTTCGCAACTTTCAACCATGTTAAAGCCAGCTTTACTAAATAAGATGTCCTTATTTTTTAACATATTTCTAAAATTACTTATAGTTTTATGATGTGGAAAGTTAAGATTATTTTCATCGTTATTAAATAAAGCGCATGTAACCAATAACAAATTAAAAATTAGATAATATGATTTAACTGGAATCCACATTGAACAAACTTTTGCGAAGTCTTTTTCTTTTAAGGCTTTTTTATACTCTTCTTCTAAACTTTCCTTAATAATTTTAATTAGATTAATTTTCTTAGCCAATGCCTTTTTAGAAAAATTAGATTTTGTAACAATATCTTTATTTAATTTAGCTGTTAGCTCTTCAGATAAATCTTTCATAAATGTAACATAATTTAGATGTGTTCTAAAATCTGGGGGTGTTGAAGGAGAAACCACTAAAGTCCAACCATCTTCATTTTCAGGTATATCTACCATAGAATTTAATGATTATAAACAGTTTAATAAGATTTTTATACTGATTGGAAGTCAAGAATTTATGGATTTTAGAGAAGAGCAATATGAAGAGTATAGGTATATTATAGCAAATTTAGATTATACTACAGATAAGATTTTACTAGATAGTGTTGAAAAAAAAGGCAAAGAAGATGCAGAAAAACAGAACAAGAGTGATCCTTCTGGAGAGATTAGAGAAAAAGAGAAAATATTATACAATAATATTGCGGGAGTTTTAGCGGAAGAAATTGTCAAAGAGTATCTAAAAAAGCTTATAACAGATTATAAATTAAGTTCTAAAATAATTCCCACCCCTTTCGTGAACCATAAAACTCATCGGGATATAAAAATTGAAGTTAAAGGAGTAGAAAAAACAATAGAAGTAAGGTCTTCTTTTCAGATAAGCCCCAGATTAACAATAAAAGGTATTCTTACATGGGCTTTTAGACTTCTTGGAAGATATACCACTAAATACAAACCCAAAGAAGAAGAAAAAGATTTTTACATAACTGTGTTACATAGATACCGAAATGAAGAGATAATGAATAAAATAAAAAACAAAATTGAAGCATATATAATTGGAGGAGCATCAAAAGAAATTTTCAATAAGATAGGCGAAGATGATAATAGTGGACTAAAGCAAGGAGAAGCATGTTATAGAGTAATTCGTCCAATAATTTCTGCTCCAAAAGATAGTATAGGTATTTTTAAAGAAATTTTAGAATTGGAAGATGAGTCTAAAAAAGTTTTAGTTAAGATGATAAAGCAAAAAACTCTTTTTTAATTAACCATAACCATCCCCAATCTTTCAGAAAATAAATTATTATCTTTTATTATTTTTATCTCTCCAACTCTTTTTTTCACTAATTCACAAGCACTTAATGATAAGTCCATCCCAATAAATCTTCTACCTTTCTTAAATGCTGAAGCTATTGTTGTACCGCAACCACAAAATGGATCAAGGACAATGTCCCCTTTCTTTGAAGACATCTCAATTATTCTATCTAATAATTTTTCATTCTTTTCTGTTGGGTATCCAAACTTAAACGAATATGCAGTAATGTCATCCCAACAATTATCTAAAATGGTTCGAGAACTCTTTGGAATTAAATATTCTGGCTTTCCAGTTTTAGAATTTGGTCTTAAAATTCCTTCTTTTATTGATTTCATAGCCCTTTCTTTAGACCATCTCCAATGATTACCTTTTTTAGGTCTAAATCCAAATAATTCATAATCCATTCCTTTACGAGTTTCAGGTGCTTCAAAACTATGCCACCTTTCCGGCTTTTCTTCATCTTTTTTTGGAGAATTAATTAAATGTTTTTCTGATTTAGCATAAAAAAGGATTACATCATAACCTACATTTAATTTTCTTACCATTTCTCTTTCATTAACATTTTTTTTAATCCTTTTTACAGATATTTCATTTCTAAAATTATCATAACCAAAAACATTATCTAAAATAATTTTAATATAATGGCTAGCATGCCAATCACAATGGAGATATAAAGCACCATCTTTTTTTAGAACCCTGTATAATTCAATAACTCTTTCTTTTATAAATTGGATATAATCTTGCAAATTTTCCCAGTTATTATCTGAAAATTCGTGCTTATTTCCTTCTTCTTTAAATCCTTTAGAATAATTTTTTCTGGTAAAAAATGGGGGGTCTAAATAAATTAATTTTATGGAATCAGAGGGTATTGATTTAAGAGCATCTAGATTATCTCCATGATAGATAATACCCGAAGCAAGTTCCTCCTCTCTTTTCACATTATTAATATAATCTTGTTCTTTAAAATTCTTTCTTCTTATCTCAACCCCTCATACGTTTTCCCATTAAGAATTATTTAAGACTTACTTTTCACACAGAAAATTCTTCTTTAAACATTTTTTATTCAATATCTAATCTTCCATTTTTAGAAGAACAATTGCTAAAATTAACATTAGTAACGGAAGAGTAAAAGCCAAAACTTTATTTTGACTGGCAGGCAGTATAAGGGGACTTAACTGAATGGTCGCTAGAACAATCGCAAATTCTGCTATTCCCTTACTTATGGCTTTATTCCATTTTACCATATTTAATTTGAACTAAATAACTTCTTAATTCTTTCTGTAGAAAACTATAAAAATTGAATAATTGTTTGGTTTATTATGGGTTTTTGGGATAAAGTAAAGGAAGTTGGAAAAACAGCTAGCAATGAAATTTCTTCATTTATTAATAATGTCCAAAAAAGAAACGCTAAATGGAAAGGATATAAAGAATTAAAATTGAAAATTGTTGGAAATTCTTCTTTAAGTGAATTAAAAGAAATCTGTCGTGAATATGGGATTAAAGAACCAAAATTATATTGGGTGGATTTTTATAGTGGAAAAAAGGAGACATTAGGAAATCCAAGAGATCTATTTCTTAATCAAATAATTAGGAAAATGCCTTTAGACAAGTTAATTGATTATGGACGAAAGAAAAGAATACCTGTAAATGAAATAATCAATGAAAAGAAGAAAATTGATGAAGAATTTGGACAAACTACAGAAAAGGGCATAAAAGAAGGAGATTTTGAATTAGAAATGGGAAAACAAGAAGAATCTGAAGATGAGTTTGAGTTGGTATTAAAGAGCATAGAAGGTTTTAATCCCGGAAATGTAAGAGATGAAAAAGATTTAGAAATCCAATTAAAACAGTGGCTTATAGCAAAATTAGGAAGTTATAATATAGAAACCCAGTATAAAACAGAGAAAGGGGACCTTGATATAATGATTAACAAAAAATATGGAATAGAATTAAAACTTATAGAAAATAGGAAAACTCTAGAAAATTTATATGGTCAGGTTCTTAAATATATAAAAGTATTAGGAAAAGATAATTTGGCAGTTATCCTCCTCGTAGCTGAGTATATTCATAACAATGACATAGAAGAAGCTATAAAAGATTATGAAAATCTTGGTGCAAGAGTCTATATTTTAGAAAAAGGTAGGATAAAAAGAAATAGACCTATTACCAAAACTGCAACGATTTCTTGGCATAGATAAATTCTTAAGAATAAGATATTTTTTCTCCTTTTACCAATCTAAAAAGGTTCGTACAACACAGATTATAAGAACTTTTTCTTCAATTTTACTGCCTTATCTTCCCCTGTTGCCAATCCTTCAGAACTTGCTTTGCTGTTCTCATGTCATCTATTTCTCCATGCTTCTTCAGGAAGCGAAGCTTTTTTCCTAATTCTTCCAGAAGAATTTCGGAATCGCCACTTGCTTCAATACCATAATGCTTTTCAAGAATTCCTGGATATTCTGCCATTATTCTATGAACAGCCAGCTGCGGGTCTCTTGCCCTGTCCCATGTTATTGCTCCTATCTGCGCATGCTTTGCCATTAATTCCCTGTTTGAATATGGCTTTTCATCAAGAGGAATTATTCCTGGCGTGTCAATAAGATAAATGCCTGAAGATATTTTCAGTTTCTGTATTCCGCGGGTGAAACCTGCCTCGCTGGAAGTCCTGGAAACATTTCTTCCGACAAGGAGATTGATAAGCGAGCTTTTTCCTGTGTTTGGATATCCTATAATTCCTACGTCAACTTTCTCTGAATCTATTTTCTTTGCCTCTTTCTTTATCAAGTCCATGAGAACTCTCTGGCCATGCCTTTGGGTTGCAGAGAAAAAAACCATCGGCCTCATTCCTGAAAGCTCAACATTCTTTTCTATTTCCCTTGGATTGACAAGGTCTGCCTTGTTGAAAACATAGACCAATGGCTTTCCAAGCTTCTTCACTTTTTCCTCAATTTTCTGGTTTCTTGTCTTCTCTACAAATCTTGAATCCAAAATTTCCAGAATTATGTCTGCATTTTTTATGACAAGGTCTATTATCTCAGCAACATGAATCCTGTGCTGGCTTGTGTGCATGCTTTTTCCACGCATAGGCTTTGCCTTGCCAAAACTGCTTTTCATGATTGTTCAGAGAGAAGAAGATATTTAATAGTTTCCTAATTCACTGCAATAATCTTATAAAATTTTAGGATTTTTTGCTGAGAATATATTTAATTGAAGGGCTTATCTGTTTGTCTGTACGATGAATGCAACCTATCCAGCAGCAAGGCCTGCGCATTCCTTCTTTAAGCTCTGAGACAACTCTCTTTACATGCTCGTCCCTTGTTTTCTGCTGCTTGACATATGTTGTCCAGCAAATCCATTCATTGCGCGCCAAAGGCGTGAGGTCTTCCCATTTTTCCAGCGCTTTATTGTCTGAAAGTAGGGCTTTTTTTAGGTCTTCAGGCAATTTGTGGACAGTGCCTGATGATATTTTTTTTGCCATGTTATTTATTATAAAGTTAGGGAAATGAAAAAGTGTCAAAATATTTAAACGTTTCTTTAAGCTCTGTTCTCCAGGCCGCATTTTTTTCTATAATTTATTACAGGCCTAACTCTTGTGGCATATTCTTTAAGGACAGTTTCCCATTCGATATCATTTCCTCCAATATTGGCAAAACTAATGTGAAGCAATACTCTTTTTCTGGCATTGCCATTTATTCCGTCATATCTTTCAACAAAAGAATAAGATTTTGACTTGCCATATTCTATAAATTCAGTCAGCATAGATGCATCGCTTCCTTCAATATGGTCATACTTTCCATCTTTTATCATTACAGCCAGATGAATACCGCCTGAAAAACGAGGATGTATTTCCATTTTATTTTTTATCCGCTTATATTTCCAATTGCGTTCTCGAATCCATCATTTACAGTTTTCTGAATATACGGCTGGACATAATGGGGAATTATAAAAAATATTGTAACAAGAACAATTATTGTAAGAATTCCTGCAAAAATAATTACAACAAGAGACCAATCTACTTCCCTATTAGCATAATAAGAAAGTCCTGCAACTTCATTTATTGGTGTTGATGCCATTTTAAATATAGCTTGGAACAGGCCTTGGCTCCTGCTCTTTTCTTGGCTCTGATTTAACTGGCTTTGGCTCTTTTTCCCCTAATTCCTTGAGCTTGTCCCTTATTGCTTCTCTGATAAACTCTGTCTTTGTCGTGTAATTATGCTTTTTCATGACTTTCTCTATTTCCTGGAGAAAGGCTTTTTCGAGCTTTAAGCTGATGGTTTCCATGTTAATTCGCAGTAATATCAAGTAATACTAAGTAATATTTAAATGTAACGCTATGAGGGTAGAGAATCCTGTTTTAAGATAAGATTTTACAAGGGATATGAATTGATTTTTCCTTGATAAATTCTTCTTTTACCATTGCTACAAACCCTAGAAACATAAGACTTAAGTCTAGAAAGTAGTGGTTGTAACTCAATTATTTCTCTATCAAGTTCTTCCAACCTTGTATCTCTGCTAGCTACTCCAGCTAAATCTTCTCCTTCAACTGAAAAATCATCTAATGTCATGGAAAGGGCAGAAAATGAGTGTTTATAAAAACTTCTATTAAAAACAACACAATAATCCTTTAATACCAGAACAGCCCATTAAATTTCATGAGAAAAGAACACAAGCACCATGTTATCATCATTTCTGTGATGATGCTCATAATTCTGGCGGTTTTTGTTTTTGTCATCCTGAACATGTCTTCTGGATTCACACCTGGAATAACAACTTATGTACCTCCTGTACAAACACAAGAAAAATTAATACCAAATATCCAGACAACATCTGCAAATCAACAAATTGCAAATAATTCTTCAACAAACATAGAAATAGATGTTTTAATCGGGTTTCTTATACTTCTTGCACTTCTTTTCATATGGTATCTTGCAATCCATATAGCAAAAGAATTGAGAGGGCACAATCCTTAAATATTATCTTTCTTTAAATTATTCATGCCAAAAAGAAATATAACTATAATTGAGAATAAGTACAGGGCAGCCGGAGGAGGAGCATATTTCCTTGGATTCATCGGGGCCTTGATCTATTACCTCCAAACAGCAACGGGATTCGGGAACGTTGTTCTTGCAATCCTAAAGGCAATTGTCTGGCCAGCTTTCCTTGTATATCATTTGCTTGGATTGTAAGAATTAATAAATTGCAAATCAAAATCTAAAGCAGATTGCTAACAATAAAAGCTAAAATATTTTTAAAAAATTTACTTCTTTTTCCTTTTCATTAAAACCAGGTTAAAAATAATGGCAAGGACAGCGATTCCTGCAATCTCATAGTTGTACAACAAAACGCTGTTTTGTGCAACATTTTTCAGGTTCATAATCATGTTTATCACGCTGTAAACCAAACCGCCTACCCAAAACCAGATTCCAGCTTTGTATGGATCTTTCATGAATTATTAAATAAAAAAGAGATTAAAAATCTAACTACTCAAAAAGCACAAAACATATTACCATAAAACTTAAATCAAGCACTATTCATTAAAAATAGTATGAAATTGATTCTTGTAAGGCATGGAGAAACAGAAGAAAATGCCCTAGGAATTATTCAAGGTTGGTCTGTTCATGGAAAGCTTTCTAAAAAAGGGGTTAATCAAGCAAAAAAGATTTCTGAAAAACTAAAAGAAACAAAAATTGATGTTATAATTACAAGCGACCTAAAAAGAGCTATAGACACTGCTAAAATTATTGCGGTATATCATCCAAAATCAGAATTTGTATCAACAAAAGAGCTAAGGGAAAGGAACTGGGGAGAATTTGAAGGGAAGAAAGAATCTGATTTGGACTGGAATAAAATAGGGCATAGACATCTGGATGGTTTTGAAAAACCTAAAAACGGCGAGAGTATTGATGAATTAAACAATAGAATTAGGAATTTTCTTCAAAATATAAAAAAGAGATACCCAAATAATAATGTTCTTGTTGTAAGCCATGACACTTTCATAAGAAACTTAATAAGAATAATCAAAGAGACTCCTAATTTTAAGGGCATAAGAAATGAGGAGATTTACAAGATTAATATTTAGCAATTATATTTCTGTAAAAAACTTACTCAAACAAAGCAAAGTAAATCACGCCGGGAATCTGGAAAAGGAAAACTCCCAAATGGTATATTGAGTTTCTTGTCAAATTAAACAGCCACGGCACACTGTACGAAGGCCCTAAGCCCTGAAGCATTAAAACAACAGAAACAAGCATTAAAAATAACCCAAGGAAAATCCATATTCCAACAAATGTATTCAGTATCTTGTGGGAAGATTTGTCAAAAGTGCTTCTCATAATAAAAGTTACCAGTGCAAAAATCATTACTATAAAACTTAAGACAAACGGAATCCATGCAGGAATGTTTAACCCATTAAAAAAATTTCCTGTACTTCCCAACCCTTCTATTGAGATCAAATTGAACATGTCGTTGAACAAATACCATGAAAAGAGATAAAAGAGTATAAGAAGGACCTCAAACCTTTCTGGCTGCTTCCATTTTATGCTGGCAACTTCTTTTCTAAAAGGATTCTTCTTCACTTTTGCAACATCATTATCATCTTCCTCTTCCATTATTTATACATGCAAACCTTGTTTAAAATACTAACTAAAATCCACTCCCATAACACTTAAAAACCCTTATTTCCAAGTAATTTTGTAATGTCAGAAGTAGGGAGATTCGGTTCGTTAATATTTCGGTCGGTTGAACTAGTTCTAAGACAGACAAATAACATGAGTGTAAGGAGGACAAAAATACAATGAAAGTTTACGTAGGAAACTTGCCTTTTAGTGTAGACGACGAAAAGCTTAGAGAAATGTTCGCTAAATTCGGAGATGTTGAAGAAGCTACAATAATCAAGGACAAGTATTCAGGAAGATCAAAAGGATTCGGTTTCGTTACTTTTACAGATGACGCTGCTGCAAAGAAAGCAATTGAAGAAATGAATGAGAAAGATGTTGAAGGCAGAGCATTGAAAGTTAATGAAGCAAGGCCAATGGAAGACAGGCCGCCTAGAAGAGATTTCGGTGGAAGAGGCGGAGGAAGAGAAGGCGGAAGAAGTTTTGGTGGTCCTAGAAGAAGGTTTTAGGCATTAAAACAGCCTTAAAAAATATATTTTTTATTTTTATTTTTTAAAATATCTTTTCGATTGCATAGTATTCTGTTATATATTTTACAACATATATTTTGCAGTATATAGTTTGACTTCTGCAAAAGCTTAAATAATTCCAGAATGGATTATTTGTTATGGGAAATGAATTAAAATTTAAGATAAGCGACTTCAGGCCTGTAACAGGATACGCAGATTACGTGAAAAGAAATGCCGGAAATATTGATTCAGAATCTTCATATAATTCTAAAGAAATGTTTTTATTGAGTTATAATCTTTCATTATTAGCAGCGGGGGTAGTTATAATAACTGGCTTGGAGAAAATTCTTCAATAGTTATAAAATAATTCTGAAAAGAATTAGAAGATAAAAAATAAAAAAGTTAAAATAAAAGATATTTTACATCTTTGACATTGCGTAAATCATCCACAATGTACTCAAACCTACAAGAGCATAGATTACGCTTGTTAAAATGCCTGTACCGAAGATTGCTTCTACAAGATTGAAGCTGAAGAAGCCGATTAATCCCCAGTTAATTCCACCTATTACAACAAGTATAGTTGTAATCCAGCCCATAGCACCCATTTTCATTTTATACCTCCTCTTTTCATTTAGTTATGAACTTAAAACAGATTGTTTATTCAGGGTAACCGTCTATAAAAACCTAACTAATTCTCGCAAATAATATTTCTAAGCACTGCCTCAAGCCTAGAACCATCTATTGATCTTAATTTAATATAATGGGCAAAAGAAGGATTTCTCCTTAAATAATTTGGGAGAATTATGTAACTGATTTTATATTTGTGAAGATTTTTAATTTTTTCAGTAAGTTCTCTAACTTTTTCCCTTTCTTTATTTGTTTCATCTATTGAATGCTGAATCCAGGCATATTCTGGGTAATTTTCCATGCAAATTTAGATGCAAAAACCATTATTAAAGATTATTATTCACAAGGCTTAAATATGCCAGAATTGTTAATTTTTTGTAAGTCGGGAAGTTAACTTTCGGGATTCAGCTCTTAACTGGGCAGATGTCGAAAAATATCGATATCGAATTCTGAGGAAGGTCCGGCCACCATATAACGTTGCCTTTTGAAAAAAAGGTTCTCGCGAGGGAAAGCTCCAGAACAGAAACGATCCTATTAAGTTAGGCTGAAACGGCTGACTCAACAGGTGCAACCTCTTTGAGGGCTTAGTCGAATGTTAACACAAACTGTCTGCCTCACGGCGGAGTTTGACAGAAGCTGGCCTATTCCTGACTTACTTTTTCTTATTTATTATCAGAAAGTCTTTTAAAACAAATATAGCTATTGTAATCAGAATATTTGGGCAGGTAGCTCAGTGGGAGAGCACATGACTGAAGCTCATGGCGTCGGGGGTTCGATTCCCTCTCTGCCCATTTATACAACAACATTTATAAAATTAAAACAGCTAGTATAAAAATAAAGGTTATTAAAAAGAGGAAAAATGGCTGAAGAAAAATTTGACAAGGCTTCTGTTGCATATACTCTTGGAGTTTTAAGCATAGTTTTCGCATTCACATCTTCATTAACAGGAGTAATTGTCTCAATTATTGGGATATTCCAAAGTAAGGGATTAAAAAAAGCAAGGAGATTAAATATAATAGGCCTTGTTTTATCAATTATAATGTTCATATTCAACCTGATTGCAGGATTTTATCTTGCAAACTCAGGATTAACAACGGGAACATTCCCATTTTAAAATGGATAACATAGGAAGTTTCAAAAAAGGCTCAATGGAAATGTCTGTAGGGACAATGGTAACTATAGTTCTTCTCATGGTTGTTCTTGTCCTTGGAATTTTTTTCATACAGAGAATTTTTTCAAGCGGAACAAATGCAATAGATTCAATTGATAGCCAGGTTCAAAGCCAGATACAGCAGCTTTTTGCTCAGCAAGGGACAACTGTTGCAATCTATCCTACTTCAAGAAGAGTTACATTAAATCAAGGAGACAATACTAAAGGAATTGCATTTGCTATAAAAAATCAGAACACACAGGTAACAACATTCTCATATGACATAACTGCAACAGATGTTTCAAACTGTCCTGGTGTAACAAAGGATTTAGCAAACAGTTATGTAATTGGAAGCCAGGGTCAAGCAACAAATCTTGGTTCAGGAGCTATTTTCGGTCCGAATCTTGTTACGTTCATAATTCCAAAGACAATGCCTTTATGCACAATGGAATACAGGCTTGATGTAACAAATCCAGATAGCAGTTCTTATGCAAGCCAAAACTTCTTCGTGACAATACAGTAAACCTTAACTTTTATTAATCACTTTCTCTTTTATCTATCATGTTGAAAGTATATAACACTTTAACAAGAAAAAAAGAAGTCTTCAAACCAATAAAAGGTAAGCAAGTGAATATTTTCGTCTGCGGGCCCACTGTTTACAATTACATTCATGCAGGAAACGCGAAAACATATGCTCAGTTTGACATGATTGTTAAATATCTCAGATTCAAAGGTTTCAAAGTATTCTATTTACAAAACATAACAGATATTGATGACAGGATAATAAAAAAATCCCAGGAAACAGGAGAGAAATGGGACAGTATAAGCAAAAAATATGAAAAATTCTACAAGGAAGATATGGAAAATCTTGGAGTTGATTCTGTGAACAAATATGCAAGCGCAACAAATTACATACCAGAAATAATTTCGCAGGTGAAAAGATTGATAGAAAAAGGTTATGCTTACAAAATTTCTGACGGCTGGTATTTTGATTTGAAAAAAGACAAAGATTACGGGAAGCTCGCGCGCAAAACATCGCTGGATGCAGAGGATGCTGTTTCAAGAATTGATGAAAGTAAGGAAAAAAGAAACTCTGGAGATTTTTGCCTGTGGAAATTTTCAAAGCCGGGGGAACCTATCTGGAAATCAAAAGAATTAGGCGACGGAAGACCAGGGTGGCATATAGAAGACACTGCAATAACTGAAAAAGAGTTCGGGCCACAATATGACATACATGGTGGAGGAATGGATTTAATTTTTCCTCATCATGAAGCAGAAATTGCGCAAATGGAATCTATTTCTGGGGAAAAACCTTTAGTAAGATATTGGTTTCACACAGGATTTCTCAACATATCAAAAGAAAAAATGTCAAAATCAAAAGGAAATTTCAAAACACTCAGAGAGTTGCTGGAAATTTATGGCAAAAACACGTTGAGATATTTTTTTGCCTCGACAAATTACAGAAAACCAATTGATTTCTCAGAAGAAACTCTTGAAAATGCAAAAAATGCTGTTGAAAGGCTCAGGAATATTGCTTCTGAATTAAAGGATGACGGAAAAACCAACAAAAAATATCTTGAAGAATTTGAAAATGAAGTTGATAACGAGCTTAATTTC
This sequence comes from Candidatus Pacearchaeota archaeon, assembly GCA_049511795.1. Classification (GTDB taxonomy): domain Archaea; phylum Nanobdellota; class Nanobdellia; order Pacearchaeales; family GW2011-AR1; genus ASMP01. The sequence continues at coordinate 204,890 of JBEKXS010000001.1, forward strand.
CCAAATGGGCTTGCAGTCATGTGGAAAATGCTAAGAGATGAAAAAGCAGATGGAAAACTGAAAACAATTAATGAAATGAACAAAGTTTTCTGTTTTAATTTGGAAAAAGAGCATGTAAAAATCAATGATGAAATTAAAAAACTGATTATTGAAAGGGAAAAACTGAGAAAAAGTAAAAAATGGGCAGAAGCTGATAAAATTAGAGAAAAAATTAATAAACTAGGTTTTGTATTGGAAGATACTGATAAAGGAGTTATCGCAAAAAAGAGGTAAAAGAGAAATGGCTGGAAAAAAAGTTGAGTGGTATCATGATTTTATTGATTTAAAGTACAAACCAAAAAAAAGTGATATAAAGGTTCTATTTTATTTTGAGCCTGCAAAAGGCATAACAAAAGATGATGCTATAGGAAGAATTGCTTCGGAAAGCAGCACTGGAACATGGACAACTTTATTCAAACTTCCTCCAAGAATGAAGGCGTTGATGGCAACTGCTTATAAAATTGAAGGAAATTATGTTCATGTAGCTTATCCAATTGGTTTATGGGAAAAAGGAAACATGCCACAGCTTCTTTCAGGAATAGCAGGAAATATTTTTGGAATGAGGGCATTGCAAAATCTAAAGTTAATTGATGCTTCTTTGCCTTTGGAATATGTTAAAAGTTTTAGGGGCCCTAATTTGGGAATCCAAGGATTAAGAAAATATTTTCATGTTTACAATCGTCCTCTGACGGGCGCTGTACCAAAACCAAAAATCGGTTTCACAGCAGAAGAGCATGCAAAGATTGGCTATGAGACATGGATGGGTGGATTTGATTGTGTTAAAGATGATGAAAATTTAACAAGCACAAGTTTCAACAATTTCTACAAAAGAGTTTCATTAATGTCAAAATTAAGAGACAAAGCTGAAAAAGAAACAGGCGAAATCAAGGATGCTTTTATTAACATAACTTCAGAAACAAAAGAAATGGAAAAACGTGCAAAGTTTTTGCATGACCACGGATTCAAATATGCAATGATTGATGTTGTAACATGCGGAACAGCTGCTGTACAGACATTGAGAGAAACACTTGGTGATTTAGGAATGGCAATACATGCACACAGGGCAATGCATTCTGCATTTGACAGAAATCCAAAGCACGGAATGTCAATGGAGTTCCTTGCAAAAATAATGAGGACAATTGGCGTTGACCAGATGCATTCTGGAACAGCAATAGGAAAATTAATTGGAAGCAGAGAGGAAGTTTTGTCTGTTGCGAACATTCTTAGAGAAAAAAATGTTAAGTCTTACAAGAAAGTTCTATTAGAACAGGATTGGGGAAATACAAAGCCAGCATTTCCTGTGACTTCAGGAGGACTGCATCCAGGCATAGTTCCAAATGTTATGGATATTTACGGGATAAATTCTGTTATCCTTGTTTCAGGCGGAATTCACGGACATCCAAGAGGAACAAGAGCAGGTGCAATAGCTACTATGCAGGCAATAGAAGCGACACAAAAGAAAATTTCCCTTGAAGAATATGCAAAGACACACAGAGAGCTTAGGGAGGCCTTAGAAAAATGGGGACGAATGAGGCCAGAGTAAAAAATTCTTAAAATAAAATGCCAAAATACAGAAAAGCTGTTTTTGCTTTGCCTTATGCAAAAACGAAAGATGGAATTGAATACATTCTTCTTAAAAGAAGGCTTCATTGGATTGGATGGGAATTTACTAAGGGTGGAATAGAAAAAGGAGAGACAAAAGAGCAGACAGCAAGGCGAGAGTTAATGGAAGAAACAGGAAGAAAGGCAATAAAAATTAAAAAATTTAATTATTCTGGAAAATATAGATATAACAAAAAATTTCCAACGAGGATTGGAATGGTTGGACAGACTTTCACTCTTTTTGCAGCAGAAGTAAAAAAAGGACTTGTAACAATCTCGAGAAAAGAACATTCAAGGCACAAGTGGGTTTCTTATTCTCAGGCAATGAAGATGCTGAAGTTTGCAGACCAAAGAAAATCCTTAAGAATTGTGAATTCCTGGTTAATGCATGGCAGAAAAAATTAAGTTCAGGGAAATAAAACTTGTTTCAGGTTCTGAATTTATTCTTGGTAGGGATGAAAAAAGCAACGATGAATTAATGAAGAAGTACAAAGGAAAAGAAAATATAATTCTACATACAAGAGCTCCTGGAAGCCCTTTCTGCGTCATAAAAACTAAAATATTTGATGGTGATGTAAATGCTGCAGCTGTTCTTTGCGCAAGATACAGCCAGGACTGGAGAAACAACAAGAAAAATGTTGCAGTAAATGTTTTCACAGGAAAAGATATTTCAAAAGAAAAAGGAATGAAAGCAGGAACATGGAATGTAAAAAAATTCACGACAATAATAGTTAAAAAGGAAGAAATTTTGAAAGTTCTGAAATGATAAAAGTTGGTGTTATTGGGACTCATGGAACAGGAAAAACTGTTATTTGCCATGAATTAGTTTCTGAATTAGGAAAATTAAGTATTCCTGTGGATTATGTAGGCGAAACTGCAAGAGAAGTTCCTAATGGATTGGTTATAAATGAAGGAACAACAAGAGAGACACAAGAATGGATTTTACATACTCAGATTGCTAAAGAGTTAGCGGCAAAAAGAGAGGCTGTTGTTATATGTGATAGAGCAACAATTGATAATTATGCATATCTTCAACGCCAATCTGGAGGAAATCTTATTTATGATGCAATGATTAGGCATCACTTACCAAGTTACTCTTTGTTGTTAAAAGTTCCAATAAAACCAGAATACCTTACTGCAGATGGTGTTAGATCAATTAACCGGTTTTTTCAGGCAGAGATAGATAGCATTCTTGAAAAAACATTAACTGAATGGAATGTCCCTTTTACTCATTATACTACTAAAGAAGATGCAATAGATAGAATAATGAATCTTCTTGAAGAGCAAAAAAAATGACAACAAGCCACACACAACTGGGAAAAAATGGAGTAACGGAAAATTTCATCGAAACAATGAAAGATCATTTCAAGAACCATGACAATGTAAAGGTTTCTGTGCTGAAAAGCGCAGGGCACAGTAAGGAAGCCAATGAAAAATACAAGAATGAGATTCTTGAGAAAATGGGCGACCATTATACAGCTAAAACAATGGGATTCACGATATTTGTAAAGAAATGGAGAAAGAAAGCAAGGTAAAGTTTATAAACGAAAATCTGCCTTTAGTTTGGACTAACAGCCCAAGGCTGTTCTAATTCCGAAAGGAATGTCAATAAGATGGAAAAAAACTCAGTTTACGAGATGAATCCTGGAGAATATAATTTAAAATTAGCAGAAGCTTTGAAAAAAATTCCTGAATTCAAAACGCCTGAATGGGTTGGATTTGTTAAGTCCAGTCCTTCAAAAGAAAGGCCTATTGATGAGCCTGATTTTTGGTACAAAAGAGCTGCAAGTGTTCTCAGGCAAATTTACAGAAACAAAACAATAGGTGTAAACAGGCTTAGAACAAGATATGGAAGCAAAAAGAACAGGGGAATGAAGCCAGAAAGATTCATGAAAGCTGGCGGAAAAATAATCCGTGTAATTCTTCAGCAATCTGACACTGCTGGTTTTACAGAAATAGTCAAAAAAATAAAAGGAGTAAGGGAGAAAAAGCCGGGAAGGCAGCTTACTGAAAAAGGAAGAAAGTTTTTGGAGGCAATACAATGAAAGACCTAGTCACATTAATGAAAGATGAAAGTGCATCACTCAAAATGGGAGTGGCCATGGAATCTGATGAAGAGTGTGAAGACTGCCCTGAAGAATACTCTGCTACGGGAGTTTCTCATTATAGTCTAATGGTTGCATCTGGTCAATATGCTCAAAAAAGAGTAGAGATGGGGGAAGCTAAATAAAATGGGAATAAAAAATCCTAGAAAAAAAGCAACACTTGCAAAGAAAGGAAGGCAGACAAAGTGGGCGCCTGTATGGGCTGTACTAAACAAATATGGACTGGGAAAAAGAGTGCATCCATCTGCAATGACAAGATACAGAAGATCATGGAGAAGAACAAAATTGCACATTAAACCAAGAAAACAGAGAAAATATCACTTTGGATAAATAGAAAATGGCAGAAGAAGAAACAAAAAAACAGGAAAAAATCGAAGAAAAGAAAGAAATGAAAATGGAAGAGAAGAAAACAGAAGCAAAAGTGGAAACAAAGTCAGAGAAAAAAGAAGAGAAAGCTGAAAAAAGGCAAGAAAAAGAATTCATAATACCATTAAGAAAAACATTCAGAAACACTGTCATATACAAAAGAACTCCAAAGGCAATCAGAACAATAAAGGAATTTCTTTTGAGACACATGAAATTCTATGATGGAAACTTGAACAGCGTAAAAATTGACAGATATCTGAATGAATTTATCTGGGCAAGAAGCATAAGGAATCCTCCTGCAAAAGTCAAGATTAAGGCTTTTGTCGACGGTGATTTCATAAGGGCAGAGCTTGCAGAATTCCCTGAAAGCTTGAAATTCAAGAAGCAAAGGATGGAAAATAGGGAAAAGAAAGCAGAGACAGAAAAAGGAAAGAAGAAAGAGTCTGAAAAAACAGAGGAAGTCAAGGAAAAAACAGAAGAAGAAAAGAAGGAAGAGAAAGAAAAGAAATCAGCTGTTGTCGAGGCTGGAAAACAAATGGAAAAAACAACTGCAAAACAGGCAAAGCATCAAGTAAAGGGAGCGCCAAAGCAGCAGAAAACACAGCCAAGGAGAATGGCATTGCAGAAGTAAAGTTTTATTAATTTCTAAATCAATTTATTTTATGGAAAAAAAGGAAATTATTGAAGGTATTTTGTATATGCTGCAGGGCGCAACTTCAAAATTTGATGGTAGGGGGTATAAATATTTACAAATTTTAGATTTTCTTAAAGCTAACAATGTTATTGTTAATAATTTAAGGGAAATTATAAAAGAAATTGAAGATAAGGGACTTATAGAAGAAAGGCACTTTGGAAAAGAGCATGATGATAGAGTTGATTATTCTATAGAACAAAAAGGAATTGACTTAATAAAAAATAAGAGAAACGAATTGAGAAATAAATGGAAATTGCAGTATTAAGCTTTTATTTCAAAACCTTTCCTGTTTCTAGATACCAAAGATAAAGGTCAAGTTCTCCAAGATTTGTATTTGTTTTTTTAGCAAGTTTGGACAAAATCTGCTCAATTTCAAGATATTTTTTTGGTGTTATTGTTTTCGGTTTCTCTATCATCTTGTTTTTCACTAAAAAATCAACAATATGGAAATCTACTATTGCATAATTATTGAAACCAATGTTTCTTAAGAAATGACTTGCTTCTTTCATGCCAAGCCCTTTTATGTTTTTTACAAGTTCTTCTCTTATATTTGAATCATTTATATTTAGTTTCTTGAAATTTTCTCTTGCCTGAAAAATATATTTTGACCGGACTGTATGAAACCTGTAAACTTCTTTCAATTTTTTCTGGATTTCTGCCTCATTTCCTGTAAAAAGCGTATCTCCAAGATAATTTATTGTTTTTATCCCAAGTTCTGCGCTTGTGCCTGCTGTAAGTATGCAAAAAGCAAGTTCTCTGAAAAGGGAGTTGAAATCTCTCGGAATTGCTGAGAACTCATACATTCTTTTATTGACTTCTTTGCCTACATTGCTTTTTCTAAGCTGAGAAATTAAGTATGTTGTATTCTGCATTTTATTTTATCTTTTTTATTTTTTTAATAAGAGCATCTTTCTGTTTTCTGCTTGTGTGTGTTTTCCCAAAGCGAACAAGAGTTGAATTAACATGCCTCCAGTGTTTTTGTGGAAACAGGTTTTTTAAGTCTTGCTCTATTTTTTCAGGCTTTTTGTTTTTCGTCCAGCCGACTTTCTGAGAGATGTATGAAACATGAGTGTCAACACCGATTGAATCCTGGCCTATTTCAGACAAAAATACATTTGCTGTCTTCCTTCCAACACCTGGAAGTTCAATAAGCTTTTCAAAATCATGTGGAACTTGGCTTTTATGATAAGAAACAAGCGCTTTAGCGCAGTTTATTATATTTTTTGATTTATTTCTGTAAAAATTTACTGGCTTGATTATTTTCTGGACACTTTGAATAGGAGCTTTTGCCAAACTGTTTGGATTTGGATATTTTTTGAACAATTTTTCGGCTACAGGAATTGTTACTTCATCCCTTGTCCTTGCTGACATAATTGTAGAAATGAGGATTTCATAATCACTCTTCCACGATTCTGCAGCAAGGCGTATTTCTCCGCCTTTTTTCCTGAAAGCATGAAGTTGTTTTAATGCTGTTTTCTGGTCCATTTTCAATAGAATTTTAAATGGCTTGAATTTTTATAGTTTATGAGTGTTAATAAAATTAAAATTGACCTTGAAAAAATAAAGGAAAAGAAGACAACAAAAGAACTGCTTGAATTCGGCATAATAAATGTTGACAAGCCATCTGGACCAACAAGCTTTGATGTTTCTGAATTTGTCATGAAAGCACTTGGATTGAGAAAGACAAGTCATTTTGGAACACTTGATCCAAAAGTTACAGGTGTTCTTCCTGTTGCATTGAACAGGGCATGCAAACTAACTGGTTTTTTCTTAGGAGAAGACAAAGAATATGTCGGCATTATGAGAATACATAAAGATATTTCTTTAGAAGAGTTAAAAAAAGCAATTAAAGAAAAGTTTTTGGGAAAAATAACCCAGCTTCCTCCTGTAAAATCAAGAGTGGCACGTGTTTTCCGTGAAAGAGAAATAAAGAAATTCGAAATTTTGGAAAAAGACGGACAAAATTATCTTTTTCACGTTGAATGCCAAGGAGGAACATACATAAGAAAACTCGTCGATGATTTGGGAAAAGAACTTGGAGTAGGGGCGCATATGCTTGAGCTGAGAAGAATGAGAGCAGGAATTTTCAAGGAAGAAAAAAGCTACACTCTTTACGAAATTGAAGAAGCTGCAAAAGACGAGAAAAAATTAAGGGAAATGATAATTCCTGGAGAAATTGTAAGCGAGCTGTATCCTGTTGTTCAGATAAAAAAAGATGAAATGGAAAAAATACTTAGGGGACAACCGATTTATCAAGAAAATTTAACTGAAAAAAGCAATTTTAATAAAGGAACTAAAATAAGTGTATTTTGTGGAGACAAGTTCATTGGAGTTTATGTGATAACATTAGAAGGAAGGGTATTTGCAAAGCCTGAATTTGTTTTGCAACCAATAGGAAAATGAGAACATTTGTATACTTTTCATCAAGCGCAAGGACGTCTGGAAACTTTGATGTGAAAAATTTGATGGATGCTGGCAGGCTTGACATTGCAATGCATGTAATAATAAATGCATTTTTCCTTTCCCACAAGCTAAGGGATGATGTTGTTCTGCATCTTATTTTTTATGGGATGCCTGACCCACCAAAGCACATTGAAATCCATGTAACAGAGGAAACAAGCCTCAGCAAGAAAGACACTGCAACATTGATAAAAAAAATACTTTACAAATACAAGCCAGGGCAAAAGATAGAGGCATTGCCTGGCTGTTTTGTTGAAAAAAAAAGCTTTTTGCAGGTGATAGATAGTTTGATTAAGGAAGGGAAGAAAATTTTTGTTCTTGACAAAGCAGGAGAAAACATCAGAAAGGCAGACCTTACAGAAGAAAGCGTTTTTATAATTGGGGACCAGGACGGTCTTCCAAAAAAAGAATTAAAAAGGCTGAAAAAAATCGCAAAGACAATATCCATAGGCCCGAATGTCTATTTCGCCAGTCAGGTAGTCAGCGTGATAAATAACGAAATGGATATGAGAGGTATTTAGAATCAGCTTAAGACCTATGAATATTTTTTGCGTCTAGAATCTATAAGATACTCTATTTCTTCTATCCTCACCCCCATCCTGTACAACAGGAATATTTCTTCCTGAATATCTTCAGGTACATCTGCGAGAACAATTTTGTTTTTCATTATCACTTCTTTGATTATTGCCCCATAAGGGGGCACGAGTATGACTCCCTTCCGCTTTTGGAGAAAGGGAGGTGAAAAGAGAGGTTGAATTTCTTAATACACTCAAGAAATCGCCTTATAAATCAATTGTGAAGAGTTTGTAGAGAAACAGTTTATAGTGAGACTTTTCATAAGCTTTTTAAACGAAGTCCCTTTTTAAAGGGCATAAGATGGTAAAAATAGCGCTCACTCCTGACTGGTTTTTAGGCAAAGATTTGATAATTGATATTTTCAGCTTTGTAGTTCTTGCATTATTTACTTTTTTTGCTTACAAGTACTACAAGATGAGCAAAAATAAGGGAACAGCAAACCTCGGAAAAGGATTTGGCTTTATTGCTCTTGCAGAACTTGCAGACATCGCTACAAAACTTGTTCTTTTCTATCATGTTGGTCCAAGCAGGGCAATCGGGGAAGCGCTTATAACAAATAATATAATAAGTTCTGTTGATATTTTTTATTATGCCGGATTTTTCTTTTTCAGGTTCTTCATGCTTCTGGGACTTTACTTCATATACAGGCTCCCAAAAAACCAGAAAAGATCTCTTGAGGATTACATATTAATGTTCTATTTCATATTAATATCTGCATTTATTGGTCAGGAATTTTTCTACATTTTCCACATAACAGCATTCTTGCTTCTTGTGCTGATAATAGAAAGTTACATAAAAATATACAAGGAAAATAAATTCCTTAACACAAAGATTCTCATAATAGGATTTAGCATACTGGCCCTTAGCCAGATGTTGTTTATATTCTCCAATATTGCCTTATTTTATGCAATTGCAGACGTAGTAGAATTAATAAGCTATATTATATTCTTAGGTCTAATTATACGTATATGGAAACATGGAAAGGAAAAGAAGTCGAATGGAAATAATATCAGACATGCTGGCAATAGTGCAAGAAAAAGGCGGAAGCATTAAACCAACACACCTGATGTACAAGGCTAATCTTTCTCACAGCCAAATGAAGCTTTATCTAGAAGAGCTTATGGGCAAGAATCTTGTCAAGAAAGAGGAATCGAAGGCTGGCATGAGAATAGCAATAACAAAACCGGGCAGAGATTTCTTGTTTAAGTACAACCAGATGCGCGAATTTGAAAAGACTTTTGGCTTGTAAATAATTCTATCAGATAAAACTTAATAAATCCTTTTTGTCTGGTTTTTATATGAAAAAATCAGTGCGTGTTTACATTGATGGAACTGTTCAAGGCATTTTTTACAGGGCTTTTGTGAAAGAAAATGCTGAGAAGGAAAATGTAAAGGGTTTTGTAAGAAATCTTGAAGATGGCAGAGTTGAAGTTTTCCTGGAAGGAGATATTGAAAATGTTGACAAGATGGTGGAGCTATGCAAAACAGGACCAAAGCATTCTGACATAAAGAAAGTTGAGGTAAAGCCTGAGAAATTCCAAGATTTTAAAACATTTAAAATACTTCATATCTAATTATATAATATGGGAAGAGAAGAAGAGATAATAAAAGAGCGTGAAAGAAAAATAAAAGAGCTCAAGGAAAAAGGAATTAATCCATATGCCCACAAATTCGACAAAAAGAATCTTGTGAAAGAATGCCTTGATGCGAAAATGGGAGAAAAAGTTCAGACAGCAGGAAGAGTTATGACAAAAAGGGAAATAGGAAAAATAACTTTCTCTGACTTGATGGATTTCACAGGAAGAATCCAGATTGTTTTCCAGGACAAGGAAACGCCTGACAAGGATTTTGATTTCTTTACAAAATTTGTTGATGTTGGAGATATAATCGGTGTTGAAGGAAAAATTGTTAAGACAAAAACAGGACAGCATTCAATTCTTGTAAAAAAAATGGATTTGCTTACAAAATCAATTCTACCATTACCAGATAAATGGCATGGATTGCAGGACAAAGAAGAAAGATACAGGAAAAGATATCTTGATTTAATTATGAATCCGGAAATAAGGAAAGTTTTCGAAGTAAGAAGAAAGATTTTTGATTATGTAAGAGAATTCATGAAATCAAAGGATTTTGTCGAAGTTGAAACTCCAATATTGCAGCCGATTTACGGAGGAACAAATGCAAGACCTTTTGGCTCAAAGCTTCATGCTCTTAACATGGAAATTTTCCTGAGAATTTCTAATGAGCTTTACCTAAAAAGACTTGTTGTCGGTGGTTATGAGCGCGTGTTTGAATTTTCTCCTGATTTCAGGAATGAAGGAATAGACAAATACCATAACCCAGAGTTCACGCAGGTTGAAACAATGTTTGCTTATGCTGATTACAATGACAACATGAAGTTTGCAGAAGAAATGGTTTCTTACATTGTCAAGAAAATTCATGGAAAAACAAAAATAAAAGTCCATGAGTATGATATAGATTTCAAGGCACCATGGAAAAAGCTCAGTTTCCTAGATGCAATAAAATTGGAAACCAAGATTGATTTCTCAAAAATAAAAAATATTGGTGATGCAAAAAAAACAGCCGAGAAAATAGATGTTGACTGCAAAAAATGCGAAACGATTGGAGAAGTTATGATTCATGTCTTTGAGGAAAAAGTCCAGGCGAAAATAATCCAGCCAACACTTGTTTATGATTATCCTGTGGAAGCTGCAGGACTTGCAAAACATAATGAGAAAAAACCAGGGTTCGTAGATTCATTTGAGATAATTGTCAACGGAATGGAACTTGGTCTTTCATACTGCGAGCAAAATGACCCTCATGTTTTGGAAAATTACTGGAAATTTGCAGAAGCTAAGTTTAAGCATGGTGATTTGGAAGCGCAGCCAACAGACCCTGATTTTATCAACGCTCTGAAAGTTGGGATGCCTCCTACTTCTGGATTAGGCATGGGCATTGACAGGCTTGCGATACTCTTGACAAACTCGCCATCAATTCGAGATGTTATTCTTTTCCCATTCATGAAACCAGAAAAATGAAAAGCGATGAAGGAAAAATTAAAGTAAGAATGGAAAAACTGCCAATTACAAGAGAACAGGCATGGAAACTTATTTTGAAACACAATACTCACAATCCTGATTTAGTTCATTATCTTGAATCAGAGGCTGTAATGCGGGAATTGGCATTGCATCTTGGAGAGGATGTTGAGTACTGGGCAATGCTTGGTCTTTTGCATGATGTTGACTGGGGTATTACAAAAGAAGATGTGAAAACACATCTTTCAAAAATGCCTGAAATCCTAAGGAAAGAAGGATTTACAGAAGATTTTATTGAAACGATTTTGAGCCATGGTTACGGCTTTGAAGAATTGCCTGCTTTGGCAAGCAAGACAAGGACAGAAAAAATACAATATGCTCTTGCTGCTTCAGAAACAATAACTGGCCTTGTTCATGCATATGCATTAATGAGAGGAAAGAATATTTCTGATATGGAGCCTGCCGGACTTAAGAAAAAGTTCAAGGACAAAACTTTTGCAGCAAAGGTTTCAAGAGAAGTCATAAAAGAAATAGAATTGTGTGGTGTTTCACTTGATGAATTTTTCAAGATTGCAATAGAAGGAATAAAGAAAATAAAAAATGAGGTTGGTCTTGTATAAAATAAAATGGGATTAATAATTAAATCAAATATAAGAAAATCTGTCAAAGATTTAGACAAGGAAAATGCAATAACTGCTGTTGCAGATGAAGTTGGTGCTGCTCTGGAAAGAAAAAATGAGGAAATTTTGAGCGACGCAATAAAAAGAGCAAAGGCAAACGGAAGAAAAACATTGCAGGCGCGAGATATTTAGTTATATTTTTATAGTTCTGCTATTTTTATGAATAATGAAGAAAAAGAGCGAGAATTCTTTAAGAGGAAAGAAAAGTCGTGCTTCTGGAGCAAGATTTGAAGTAAAAGTTAGGCAAGAGCTTGAGGCAATGGGCTGGATTGTAAGCAAATGGATGAATACTATTGACTATGAAAAAAACAAAATTGTTCCTGCAAAAAGAAAATTCAATCCTTTCCTGAAAATTCTTGGGCTAGGAACAGGATTTCCTGACTTTATATGCTTCAGGAGAAATCCAAATCAAAGTTATGAAATAATAGGAGTTGAAGTCAAGTCAAACGGGTATCTTGATTCAATTGAAAGAGGAATGTGTGAATGGTTAATTGAGAATAAGATATTCAGCAAGATAAAGATAGCAAAAAAAGGAAAAAAGCCGGGCGAAGTTGAGTATACTGATTTTCAGGAAAAATATGGATAATATTTTGTGTTTAATTTATTTAATAACCCGTAAGCTATAAAAACCACTGAAAGTTCTGGAATTTCAGATAAAACAATTGTAAAAAGAAAATGAGTACAAGTGAAGGAATAAAGGCAATGATGATTCTTGATATAATAGGTAAGCCTGCACAGCATCTTGTTGACACCCTTGAAAAAATGATAGAAGAAATGAAGACAGAAAAAGGAGTCAAAGTTGTTTCAAAAAACATAAGGGAGCCAGTTACAATAAAGGATAACAAGGAATTTTTCACAACTTTCGCTGAAGTGGAACTAGAGGTTGAGGATATAATGACTCTTAGTGGTATGATGTTCAAATATATGCCTGCACATATTGAGGTTATTTCGCCTGAAAAAATAAATCTTGCAAATACAGGCTGGAGCGACATTCTCAGCGAGCTTGTCAGAAGGCTTCATTCTTATGATGAAATGACAAGAATTGTGCAAATGGAAAATGCTAGGCTTGTTGCAGAGTTGCAGAAAGCAAGAACCGGAATTTCTGTAAAAGAAATTTCTGAAAATCCAGAAGAAAAGAAAAATACTGGGAAAAAATCTTCTAAAAAGAAAAAATAATTAGAAAGGCTTCTTTGGCTGAACTTTTTTGTATCTCTTTTTATAGAAAATATAAATTACAAGCAAGGCAACAACAAGCAAAATCCAGCCAATCCAACCGAAAGATGTTTGTGTTGGTTCCTGACAAATTCCAGAATTAAGGCAGCATGTACCATAATCATTTGTATTGGCAGTTTGCCCACTGCATGTCTGGTTTGAATTACATACTGTTCCATTAAGCTGTGCACATGTTGTAACAATTGTTGAATTATTTCCTGAAGAAGGATTAAAATTGTTTATGAAGTTTAAGTTTAAATCAAAGGATGTAGAAAAATTATCATTGTATGCAGTAACTGTTCCGTTTACTGTTGCTTCGCTGCTGCCCGAAGCTATGTCAATTTCTATCTGCTGGTTTGTTCCCGGATTTAATAAACTCACACTGTTTGGATTCAAAATAATATATGGCTCAAGAGAAGAAGACATATTGAATGAAATATCACTAATTGTTTCATTTCCTGTATTCGTCAAGTACAAAATTCTTGACATGTTTGAATTTGTCGCTAAAGAAACAGCTACTGAATTTGGCTGAAATGCAATTTCTGAGGAAGCCGTGCCTTCTGTTCCTGAACCAGTTCCTCCTTGCTGCTGATTTTGGTTTGTATTAAGATAAACAGGCATATCGTATGTTGAATTCAGCGAAGAAAATTCCAAGTAAACCAAACCACTTTGCGAGAACTGACTTATCTGGAAAGGAATGTTTACGGTTTGTCCTGGATTTAATGTAATTGTGCTTGGATTCATTATTGATGATGAATTTCCTGAACTACTGGAACCGAAAAATGAAGAAAAGAAACCAGAGCTACCCGAGTTTGTTGAATTTCCTTGCAATCCATAGGTTACTGTTATTTTTTGGTCAATCAAGTTCTGCAGCTGCACTGAAAAATCTGTTTGTGTGTTAATTGCTCCTGGATTTGTTGAGAAAGCGAAAGTATCATTTGTAATTAAGAAATTCTGTGAAAAGGGAGTATTAATTTGCTGTGTTCCCTGCATATAATTAACTCCTGATATATTCATTGTGTAATTATCTGGAATTTTCCCAAATAAACTTGCATAAATGTAATAATCATCTCCTATCTTAACAACGCCTTCTGATGCCATCTGTGTTGGTAAATGGCCTTGCCTATAAAATGCAACATTATTTGTTGTTATCTGGTTTATGAATGTTCCAGAGATAACTGCAAGAAGAGTTTCTCCTTGTGAAAAGTTTTGGTTCATTGAAATCTGCACTGCTGAAATTGAAGGGAAAAAAAGCAAGAGAGAAAATACTAATAGAAAAGAAAGTTTTAAGGATTGATTCATATTCATTAAAGAAAAAACAGGTTAATAAATTTTAATATGCTGAAGAATTACTTGCCCATCTCTTTAAGTTTTCTCAAAACTTCATCAAGTTCTCCCTGAGATTTCGATGGTCTTCTTACAGGCTGAGGTGATGGTCTTTGTTGTGGAATCATAATTCTTCTTTCAGGCATTCTCTGCATTGGCCTTTGAGGATAATAAGGAGGACCTCTTGGAGGTTGGCCGGGTCTTGCTGCTGATTTTCCGCCTTCCTTGAATATAATTGCTCTTAGTTTTTTTCTGAAAATTATTCCTAATGCTATAAGAATAATAAGGATTACCAAAATCCAAATCCATAATGAGCTTCCTCCACTGCTGCTATTTCCAGTTGTTGAAATAACACAGCAAATATCTCCTGAATTGCTGCACTGATAATTGGTTGTTGATTGTTCTCCTGTTGCACAGCCTCCTGCTCTGCAAATTCCGTTGTTTGATACACAATCTGTTGAAGGCTGAGAGTTTGTTGTTATACATGTTGCACCAACACAGCAAAAACTAGAGGATGTTGTGTCTGCTGAATCTTGAATTGCTCCCCCGACACCACATGTCTGCCCTGAAGAACAAAGATTTCCTCCTAATTCAGCGCATGTTTGCTGTGGTGGTTTTACTGTACAACATACAGATGAAGAAGAGCATTGATAATTTGGTTGTGTATTTGCTGATGAACATGCTGCAGGCAATGTGCATGAATAACCAGCTGTTGTACAATCAGGCAAACCAGGACCACCGCCACTTGAAAATTGTCTTGGCCATGATGATGCAAGAACAAATGCAGTGTCTCTTATATTTCCTGAATTCCAGCAACCTGCAGGATCCTGAGTTCCAAGAAGCCATGACTGCGCATTTGTTTTTTCCTGAGGGTTTTGATTTGCCAAAGGATAAAGTGCCAAAGCTGTATCATAATATCTATCTCCTGATTGCTGCCAGTATTCGCTGCTTTGCTGCAATGAAAGGAGGGAAGTTTCATATTGTGATTTTGCAGTCAATGCATAGAGAAATGCGTCTGGCAAATATTGTTGGTTTTCATCAGCCATAACTATCAAATAAGGAAGATAAGCTGAAACATCCTGTCCTGCTGCATTTAATCCAAGTGCTGCCCAAAGAGTTCCTTCATAATCGCATGTTGTTCCTGTTGAAAAACAGAGCGATTTTACATTTTCAGTTGTTGTCCCACCTGATGCTGCAGAATTTGTTGTATCTGTGACATAAATTGTTGATGATGTTGATTTCTGGAAAAGTGTTGTTGTCAAAAAATCTTTGCTGCATGAAATCTGGAAATCTTCGTTGTAACAAGAAGGAGAAACTTGAAGCAAATAACCATTCTGTGAAAGAGCTAAACAATTTCCTGCTCCGCTACTTAAAACTTTATTTTGGTCTATGTTAACTGTGTAAGATGGGCTCCCGCCAGGATATTTTATTGTACAACTTGTTGCATTTCTACTATCAATTTCAAGATACCATACAAGTTGCGTTGGTGTTTGATTTTTTGTGTAAAGCCAATTCTGTGCACCTGATATATCCCCACCAGAATTGTGCAATGCAAGCAAAACTTGTGATGTTGTCTTGATTGAGCATCCAGATGCAGGCCAGCAGTCTCCTGAACCAACTGATTTTGCATCGGAAGTAATATCTGACTGGCATTGTCCTATTGCAAGAAGTGAAAATGCCTTTTCTTCATCTGTCAAAGTTGAGCAACTGTTATTAATTTTGTTTGAAAGGCACTGATATGCCTTGTCAACTCCTGTAATATTTGATGAACTATCTGCCGCAACAAAAGTCAGACCTAGAAATAATAGTATAAAGAAAATATATAGGCCTCTTTTTTTCATTATATATAGAGTTATAGTTTATTTTTAAAATTATCTTTAGTGTAACGTTTTTTTCCGTCTTTACTTGTTCTTTCATTAACACGTTTTTCCTCGTGTTCTTCCCTCAAACTTTTTCTTATCATAAAGCTTGAAGGATTTTTGTATCTCAGTTCTTCTTCTGTTGGAACAATTCCAATTCCTTTGTAATAATCCTTGTCATAATTTGGAGGAGGAATTGATTTTCCCCTGAAGCTTGCAATCATTTGGGAAACAATGTAGCCTTCTTTAAGAGGCGTTTCATTTTTTTTGTTCCAGTCATGAAGAATTTTTTCAATGTCTTTCCTGTCCATGCCAACTGAACGGAAAAAATTTGTTATTATGAACAATGCACGCTTTCTTCCGTCGCCTTTCATTCCTTCCAGAATTTTCTTAATGCTTGGCGGATAATTTTTTTCAGAGATTGTTTTAAGCGAAATCGAAGAAAAACTTTTTCCTTCATAGTTTTTTTGCTCTTCCTGTTCTGGGTTTTGCGTCTTGTTCCAATCAAGAGCTTCACGTAGCAATTCTGAAGCTTCACCTTCTTTTGCATCTGGCATGAAATTTCTTATATCAATTTTGAATGGGTCTGCATCTTTTGGCTGGAACTTTTGTATTATATCTGTTTCAGGCTTAAGCACGACGCTGGCAAGCGCTGTTTTTTCATGAAGAGAATATGGCATTCTGAATAAATGACGGGGTGAAACAAGAATCAAGTCAGGAACAACTTCTGTTGAAGCTGAAAAATCTTTCACATATTTGTTTGGTTTTGTAAGCTGTGTTATTTTTTCTGTAAGCTCTTTTTTTGTGAGATCCATTACATATTTTGTTATAATTCTTGGCCATTCGGGAAACATATCAGAAGTTTTTATTCCATGAATTTCTTTTGGAAAAGCTTTCCATGGAACAATGATGTGAAATCCTTTGCTGCCAGAAAATTTTATTCCGACGTTTTTAACGCCATGAAATTTTAGAACTTTGAAAATTAGCTCTGCCATAATCTTGCTGTAATCAAGATATTTTGAATCAATATCGAGCAAAAGGTCCCAGCCTGTTCTCAGCTCGTTTAATTGTTTGGAGGTCATTCCTGTTGAAATTTTTAATGGGTCTGCCCAAATTTCCTCTGAACAATGGAAAGAAGTCGCTCCATTTTTCACCATTTCAAAAATATCTCCGGGATACTGAAAGGTGTCTGGCCTTTTTCCAAAGCTTTCCATCATATAGCTAGGCGCTACTTCTCTGTTGGCTGAAAAGGAGAAAATGGCTTTTTGAATGTCTTTTCTTGAGTAATAAAGATGGGTTATTTTCCTTATTCTTTCCTCTTTAATGCTGGAAGAATCTGGTTTATTGTCTGGTTTGACACTGGAATTTTCCATTATTTTTTCAAACAGAACAATATTTATATAATTACTCTATACTTCATAATAACAATACTTAAAAGTAGAGTATTGCTTTTTAAAAAATGCTAGTAAAACTTGAAAACCCGCTTCTTTTGTCAAGAGTTGTTGAGGTAATATCTGAAATAGTGACAGAAGTAAGGATAAAAATCAACGAAACAGGCATGAGCATAACTGCGATGGATCCTGCAAACGTGTCAATGGTTCATTTCATTTTGCCAAAAAGCTCTTTTTCCAAATTTGAAACAGGAACAGAAGTTTTGGGCATAAATCTTGAGAACCTAAAAAGAATACTTAAAAGATCAGGACCTGGAAGCTCGCTCATAATGGAAAAGCAGGACAATTACCTTAACATAATTATTCAGGACAAAATAAAAAGAACTTTCAACTTGAGTCTTATTGAAATTGAAAGCGAAGAGAAAGAAATGCCAAATCTTGAGTTCAGCTCTGTTGTTGAGCTACATTCTTCTGACTTGATTGATTCAATTGAAGACTGCGCTGTTGTCGCAGATGCATGCTCATTTGTTGTCAAGGAGGGCAAGTTTATTATTGAAGCTCGCGGATTAAATAGTGCGATGTCTGAATTTTCCGGCGATGAGGCAAAAATTTCCGCGGAAAACTGTAAGTCAAGATACAGCTTGGAATATTTGCAGAAATTCGTAAAGGGATCAAGGCTTTCTGATAAAACAGTTCTTCGTTTTGCAGATGACCACCCATTAAGAATGGATGTAAAAAATGATTTTCTGGAACTGTCGTTTCTTCTCGCGCCTCGTGTTGAAACCGAGGATTGAAACAAGATTTATAAATAAAATTTCCGTGTATAAAACATGGAAAAGAGGGGTCAGGTGACTTTATTTATTATCATTGCAATTGTAATAATCTTGGCAGCTGTTCTTGTTTATTTTTTTATTCCAAAGGCCTCAACGCAAACAGCTTTTGATGTAAAAAATCCTCAGGGTTTTATCCAATCATGCCTTCAAAAAACAATTGAAGACAAAATAACAACTCTTTCCCTTCAGGGAGGAAGTTTGGATCCGGAATTTTATTTTACATACAATGGAAACAATGTCCAGTATCTTTGCTACACAAATGAATACTATAAAACATGTGTTGTTCAGCCACCAATTCTCACGCAGCAGTATGTTGAATCAGAAATAAAAAATTCTATTACAAGTGATGTTAGTTCCTGTTTTGACAACCTGCAGCAGAATTACAAAAATGACGGTTACACTGTAAACCTTGACACAGGAACAACAGTTGTTGAAATTCTTCCAAATAAAGTTGTAACAGACTTTCAAAATTATACTTTGACTGTTACAAAAGGGTCAACATCTACATATAATTCATTTAGTGTTGTTCTGAACAATAATCTTTATGAATTAATGGGTATAGCTAATAATATTGTTGAATGGGAAGCAACATATGGTGACGTTTCAACATCAACATACATGACATATTATGAGGATTTGAAAGTTGAAAAAATGCTACAGAATGACGGAACAAAAATTTACATTTTGACAGACAGAAATACAGGAGATAAATTTGAGTTTGCTTCAAGAAGCGTTGTATATCCTCCTGGATACAGTTCAGGGGCATTGCCTACAGCTTAAAAAATGATAAAAGAGGACAATTTCAAGGAAAAAGCAGAAAATTATACTTTTAGTAAGAAAACATTAGTTGCTTTATTCCTGATTGCAGGTTTTTTAGTTTTAACAATTTTATTTTTTACAAATAAAGTTTCTGCAGATACGCCGACAAATTCATATTGCTGTGAAAAAACAACAAGCAATCAATGGTGCCAGAATGTAAATGACCCTTTTTTATGTGCAACAGGTAATGGATTAAGTTCTCCTGCCCCAACTTCCTGTCAGTCAACAAGCTATTGTGAATTAGGAACATGTGTTAATGGTCAGGAGGGAACATGCTTGCCTAATGTGCCTGGGCAAGTTTGCCAAAATAGTGGGGGTACATGGATTAATGGTCAACCTGCAAATATTCCTCAATGCCAGCTTGGATGCTGTCTTATTGCAGATCAGGCAGCTTTTGTCACACAAACAAGATGTAGCTTTCTTTCAGCTCAAGCAGGAGTAAATTCAACATTCAGGACAGATATAACAGATGAACAAACATGTATTGCAAGCGCAAATCCTCAGGTAGATGGTGCATGTGTTTTGGATACTGGCTTTTCAAGAACATGCAGGAGATTAACAAGAGGGGAATGCCAGCAATTGCAATCATCAAGTAATGGAAATACGACTGTTGAATTTCATGAAGGACTTTTATGCTCTGCAACAAGTCTTGCAACAAATTGCGGACAAACAAAAAATACAGAATGTGTTCCTGGCAAAGACCAAGTTTATTTTGTTGATTCCTGCGGAAACATGGCAAATGTTTATGACGAATCAAGAATAAATGATCCATCATACTGGACAAATATTCAAGATCCTTCTACAAGTTGCAACTTTGGTTCAAGCAATGCAAATTCTGCAACCTGCGGAAATTGTGATTATATTTCAGGAAGCGTTTGCAAAGCATTTCAAAGAGGAAGTCAACAAACACAAACTGCTCCCAAAAATGGAAATTTTGTATGTGCTGATTTAAGCTGCCATTTCAATGGACAAACTTATGAGCAAGGGGCAAGCTGGTGTATTAGTAATACTGCACAGAGGAACCAAAATCTTCCTGGAAGCGAAGATGCTGTGCAGAAATGTTTTGATGGAGAAGTCACAACTGAATTATGCGACCCATTTAGAAATCAAATTTGTCTTCAAACTACAAGCAATGGAAATTTCCCTGTTGCAAATTGTGTTGTTAATAGATGGCAGGATTGTACAACTATAGATAATCAGCAGGATTGCTTGGATACGAATCAAAGAGATTGTCAGTGGGTAAATATAACAAGCACAACAGATAGTAATGGGAATGCATTAACATTAAGCAGCAATGGAAGTATTCTTGTTCCCGGAGAAGGTAAAGCAGCTGCATGTGTTCCAAAATATTCTCCAGGATTTGAATTTTATAATTCAACAGATTCCAGCACTGTCAATCCGGAAGCAATATGTGCACAGGCAAACCAAAATTGTGTTGTCAAATTTACAAAAAAACTTTTAAGTGATACATGGAAATGTGCAGGAAACTGCCAGTGTATTGGTTTGAAGCAGGATGATACAATTCCTGGTGGTGTTCAGGGTGTTTCACAATGGGTCAGCCAGAGGATGGGAATGTGTGTTTCCCTTGGAGATTGTGGTAATCTTACAAATTATATTGGAAAACCAGGATACCCAACAACAGCAGTAACAATATCAAAAGCTTAAGAATAAAATGTTAATAAATAGAAGCAGAAAAAAAAGAACAAGTGAAAAATCAGTTGCATTGTTTGAAATAATCACAATTGTTCTCAGCACGATTGCATTCATTTATCTTGTTGCAATGACAATACCTAGTGTATCTGCTAGTTGTACAAATACTGTGACTAGCGGATGTATAAGCCTCCCCGCACCTTACACCGGAAGCGGACCCGATCCTGTAACAATAGACTCAGATGGATCTGCAAATAGTTTTTGTAATAAACTTGGTATAACATCAGCTTCATTAGAAGACCAGGTATGTCAGATTTGTAGTGGTAATCATTATATAAATGTGCCCCCGTCTACATGCGGTCCAGTACAATCTGCACCACCAACACCTTCTGGAACTCCTATTGGAACTACTATCGGAAATGGTGCTTTAGGTGCTTTGACAAACAAGGGACTTGATTGGACATTTCGTCACACTGGACTAACTGGAACAACAACTCCCACTCCTACGCCAACCCCCACTCCTTCACCAACTCCTACACCAACACCAAATCCTACGGAAGCTGCAACAGGATTAAAAGGATTTTTTGTAAATCCTATTTCTTTTCTTACAAAGAAAGGCCCAATAGTAGGTGGACAACAAACATATTACACTTTAAGCATTTCACAAATAGTCACAACAGCGGCTGTTGCTACAGGACTTTATTATGTCACTCAATGGGGTTTACAACAAGCTGGATTAAATAAAGAAACAGCGCATGCAGCAGGATTAGGTGTTAGTCTTGGTTATTTTGCTGGGCATATTGCAAGCAAGCTTGGGATAAAAATTTTAGGATTTGGATCTCTGGGAATAGGAATTGCTGTAGGAGTTCTTGTTTTCATTCTTACATTTAAAAGTACTAAAACACAAAAATATCAATTCAACTGCTATGTATGGCAAGCACCTACTGGTGGACAAAATTGTGCACAATGCAACCAAGGAGATATTCCATGCACAGAATACACATGCAAAAGCCTTGGGCAAGGATGTGTTCTTGTAAATCAAGGAACAAATCAGGAATTATGTGTTTGGAACAACAGCAAAGATGTTGCACCTCCTATAATGACTCCCTGGACAGATGTCTTGACAAATGGATACAAATATATTCCTGATAATCAACAAGCTCCAAATGATAATGGAGTAAGAATTGTTCCAATAAATAACAATAGCGGATGTGTTAACTCTAGCAGCGGGGTAACTTTGGGATTAACTTTAGACAAACCAGGAATATGCAAATGGGATGTGCAAAGCCTTTCTAGTTTTGATGCTATGCAATTTTATTTCAATTCAAGCCCTACTGCAAAATACAATCACAGCCAATATTTCCCTATTCCTGACCCAAATGCACTTGCTTCAGAAAATGTAACTCTTGAAAATGGAAATAATTATGCATTTTACACAAGATGCCAAAGCACAAACGGATATTCTAGTGTTGGGAATTTTGTTTTCAAATTCTGTGTAAATCCAAGTCCTGACACAACAGCTCCTGCAATTGTTGAAACTAGTATTATCAATGGAAGTTCTATAGCATTCAATCAAAATAATACTGGCTTAATGACAGTTTATGTGCAGGATTCAAACACAGTAAACTGCAAATGGAGCAAAACAGACCAGGATTACAGCACAATGGAAAACAACATGAACTGCCCTACAAGCATTTTCAACGCAAATTCGAAAAATGTTTATGCATGCACTACAACTCTGACTGGATTGCTAAATTCACAGAACAATAACTTTTATTTCAGATGTCAGGATAATTCTCCTCAGCAAAATGTAAATTCCCAGTCTTATGTATATGTTTTGAAGGGAACGCAGACACCTCTTATCATAACTTCAATAGGACCAAATGGAACAATAATGAATGCAACAAGTGTTATAAAATCAACATTGACAGCAACAACTTTCGGGGGCTCTGACAATGGAAATTCACAATGTTCTTTCAGCCCTACAAACAGCAGTTACGTTACATTCTTCAGCGACGCTGCAAACACAACAAACTACCAGCATTCACAGGATCTTTACCTTGTTCCTGGAAATTACCAGTATTACATACAATGCAGAGATTTGGGAGGAAACACAGCTACAAACATGACAAGCTTCACTGTCCAATCAGATACAACGCCTCCAATTGTTGTGAGAGCATATAACCAAAACAACAATCTGAATATTATAACTGATGAAAATTCAACATGTGTTTACAACACTGATAGTAATATTGGCTGTACTTACAATTTTGCAGATGGACAATCAATGCAAAATGTTCAGGGTAATATGAACCAAGTGCCATGGGATACAACAAAGACATTCTACATAAAATGCATAGATAGCTTTGGAAACCAGCCAGACACTGACGCATGTAGCATAATTGCAAGCCCTTACACTATCAGCAATAGCAGTCAATAAAAATTTATAAGTTCTAGTTTTCTTGTTTAAGAATGAAGAATAAAAGAGGCATGCAGAGAAAGGGGCAAACAGAACTTTCATTTAGCATGATTTTTTCAATAATTCTTATCATCTTTTTTCTGGTTGCCGCATTTTATGCGATAAAAACATTCCTTGGATTTAGAGACACTGCGACAGCTGGAAAATTCTACAGTGATTTGCAGTCAGACATTGACAATATCTGGGGAAACAGCGCATTCAGCTCTGGCCAGCATGATTACATTGTTCCTGGAGGAATAAATCTGGTTTGTTTTGTTGATTTTTCTTCGCCTGCAACAGGACCTAATTCGGGCATTTATACAAAGTTAAAATTTGGAACATACAATGACAGTGATAATCTTGTTGTCTATCCTTTACAGAATAATAATTTTGATTCGAAAACAATAAATCACATAGACTTGTCTGGGATAACTTCCGGAGAGAATCCATATTGCATTCAGACAAGCAATGGAAAAGTTTCTATGATATTGAAAAAAGATTACAGTCAATCTCTGATAACAGTAGCAAGAGTGGGCTGATTTTAAAATGTTAAACAGAAAACAAAAAAGAGGGTTTCTGCAGATTCCTTTTTCATGGCTTTTCGCGATAATAGTCGGTGCGATAATAATCTTCTTTGCAATATATGCTGCTGTAAAATTAATAGGAACAGAAACAACTGTCTCAACAGCGCAAACAGGCAGCCAGATAAGTGTTCTTTTGAATCCTCTTGAAACAAGCTTTGGGCAGGAACAGGTTACAACATTGTCAATACCTGTTGAAAGTCTTCTCAGCAACAATTGTGACAATGCAGGAAATTTCGGAAGCCAACAGATTGTTGTTTCACAGATGTCTGGAGGGAAATGGACAGATACAAACATCGCGCCAACATCACATAATAAATATATTTTTTCAAATGATAGTGTTGAAGGGAAAAATTTCTATCTTTTTTCAAAGCCTCTTGAACTACCTTTCAAGGTCAGCGACTTGATTTATCTGACTTCTGCAAATGACAATTACTGTTTTGTTTCTGCACCACAACCAGTTCAGGCTGAGCTTTCCAATTTAAAGCAGGGGAATGTTTTCACAGCAAACTGCCCTTCAAACAGCATCAATGTTTGTTTCTCTCAGGCATCAAAATGCGACATTGTTGTTAACCAAAATCAACTTTCTGTAACGAAAGACGGGCAAACAATGTATTATGAAACAGATGCATTGATGTATGGGGCAATTTTTTCAAGCCCTGATGTTTACGAATGCCAAGTCCAAAGATTAATGGAGAGGGTTAATAAGCTTTCAATGATTTATAGCGACAAGGAAAATATTATTTCTGTAAAAGGATGCCCTGTCGATACTAGTTTAAGCGCTGACCTTTTGAATATTGGGCAGGCTGCAACTTCTGTAAAAACTTCTGCTGATTTGATAAATATTGCTTCTGCATCAGACAATGCAGACGGAGAAAACAACATGACCTCATGCCGTTTATGGTAAAATGAAAACAAAAACATCAAAAAACAAGAGAGCGCAGATGAAGATACAGCAAATGGCTTTCATGCTGATAGCTGTGACTTTGTTCTTCGTGATTGCAGGATTATTCATACTTGTGATAAATTTCTCAGGAGTCAAGCAATCTGCAAAGCTTATTGACGAGGAAAATGCCTTAACCCTTGTCTCAAAAATTGCTGACTCTCCTGAATTTTCTTGTGGAAATGCTTTTGACCAGCCATTGACTAGCTGCATTGATACAGACAAAGTAATGGCTTTGGAGAATCATATTCAGGATTACAGGAATTTCTGGGGAATTTCTGGCTTGCAGATAGCATGGGTTTATCCAAATAATTCAACATTAGCAAACACCTCCTGCACAACAGGAAACTATCCTGCATGCGGTAAAATAACTTTAATTCCTACATCAAACGGGACAGGTGTTCCAAACTTTGTCAATTTGTGCAGAAGAGAAATAGACAATAATTCAATACCTTACAATCAATGTGATTTAGGGAAGGTGATAGTTGTTTACAATGGTTGAAATTAAAATGCTAAATAAGCAGAAAAATGGTCAGGAAGAAATGGTTGGTTTTGCAGTAATTGTTATACTGGTTTCATTAATCCTGGTTTTTTTCCTTGTTTTCTCGCTGAATACAAAGCCACAAACAAACAGTTACGAGGTTTCAAGTTTCATGCAGTCAGCACTTCATTATACAACAGCATGCCAAATCAATGGAAATTATGTGTCTGTAAACGACCTTATTAGCTCATGTGTACAGAATGAAACCTGCTCAAATCAGCAGAATTCATGCGACATACTAAATCAAACACTTAGTGGAATAATGGATAAAAGCTGGCCTTCTGGCCAGAATTTCCCTGTAAAAGGATACAACTTAACAGTTATCTCTAATTTTGGCAATGTCTTGTCAATACAGAAAGGGAACATAACAGCAACTTACAAAGGAGCGCCGCCTGAGCTGCTTCCTACTTCAATAGCAAAAATAACTGTTTATGTGACTATTTATTACTAGAACTAAATCTTAAGGTTTATTGTCAAAGTATCTATCAAAAGCTCTGGCTTGTGCCTTATTCTGTTCTTTGTCTTTTCCTCTATCAGTTCTATGAAACCAAAGCGCTCAAGAAGCTTTATGTCCTCATTGACTGTCTTGAAATCACGGCCAAGCTTCTTTGCAAGCTCATAAATAGATCCTGGTTTCTCTGTCTTTAAAACATGAAGAAGTCTTGCCCTTTCATTGCTTAATAAATGCCTTAAAGCAGCAAGTCCTTCAAAGTCAAAGTCCTGCTTAAGGAAAAGGCCTTTTTTCAGTATAGAGAATGCGCCGCTTGAATCAGTTATTGTTACTTCCCTTGTTTTTGAGCTTGCCATTTTGCCTGTTTTTTATGGTTATTTTTCATTACTTAGTGTTTATTTGGTTGTTTTCCAGTTATCTGGGTTTTTTATGTATATATTACTTAAAATACCATATATGTTAATAAATGTTTCTTTTCAAGGGTTTTACAGAATCCATGTAGAAACCTATATTCTGTATTAATATCATAGTGACACCATAATCTTTATAAATAAAACCTTGAAAAATAAGGGTTTCTGGGAAAAGGCCACAAAACAGCATAGCAACCTTTTTAAAGAAAAACTGGCTTTAGCTTATACACCGACAACGCCTACGGGCGTTCTCATAGGGATTAGTAAATATCATATTCAACAACACGGTGGCTTACCCTATAGCTATCGAGTTGGCGAAAGTTGTCCTTGGCAACTCTTAATAGAGTTGAAAGGAGGTTGAAAAGAGAGAAAAAAATGAGATTAAATTTTAAGAGAATTTCTGCTTTAGTGGCAAGCGCTTTAATGCTTGGCACAACTGCCGGAATTGCATCTGCTGCAAATTACCCAGCTCCTTTCGTAACAAACGGAACTGCTAATGTAGCTGTTGTTTATGGTTCTGGAGCAGCGCTATCAGATAGTACTGCTGCAGGAAGTATAGCAACAAGTCTTAGCAGTTTTGTAAGTGGAGGGGATAATGTTTCAGTATCTGGAGAAGCTGTGCCTTTGGATAGAGGTACTGCATCAAAGATATGGTTAAACACATCTTTGACAAATGCACAATCTGTTTTCACTGCATCAGACCTACCAAACACACTTGCAACATCCACATTTAGTGGAAGTACAAGTACTACAGTAACTCCTCAGATAACAATGATGTCTGCAGTAACTGCTGGAGGAGACAATACAAATACTGTTGAATTCTCTAAACAACCAACAGCTTCTGTTGACCCTCTTATAGGAGTAAGTATAGGAGCCACTGCTTCAAATGCTCTTTACAATGCAACTGTAGTTTTTGGTACTGCTGAAGCTTTTAATACAACAGCTTCTCAGGGACCTGCATTACATTTGTTTGGTAGAGATTATGTAGTAAGTTCTGCTACAACAGGTGGTGCTTCAGGACAATTGGTATTATTCCAATCTGCTCAGACATTGACATTAAGTCAAGGTGGAACATCTGGTAGCTCAACAGCTACGGCTACAGTCAATGGCGTAAGTCACACAGTACAACTTATTAATGCAGGAACTACATCTGCTACAATATCTGTTGATGGAACAACTCAATCAGTTACTGTAGGTAGTTCTGTAACAATTAATGGAGTAAGTATTGCTGTAACAAGTGTTCAATCATCAACGGCAGGAGGAAATACAGCTACTGTTCTTGTAGGAGCTAATCAGCTTACATTTAAGAATGGTCAGTCGGTAACTTCCGGTTCAAACAACCAAGTAATCCTTGGTACAACTGCTTATTTTGGAGGAACACCTGATGCATTGACAAGTTTGACTGTTTCTGTATATGCACCTGATACTAGCCATGACTGGATAGGAAAAGGCAATACTTTTGTCGACCCTGTATTCGGAAGTTTTGCAATAACAAACTCTGGATTAAATGTAGAAACAACAAGTACTTCAAGGGATACTATAAAAGTTATAACAGCTGGAGCAACTACTCTAGACTTATCTATGAAGGATAAGAATGGAAATGCTGCAACCTTTGATTTTGCAACTAATAAGAGTGTATGGAACTTGTCAACACAAAATGGATATTCAATTTATCCATATGAAATGGCAAACCTTTCCATAAATTCCTATACCTTAACAGGAACAGGAAACAACAATCAATATGTAGGACACTTACTTCAATTGCAAAGTGTTTACAATGATACAAGCACTTACACAAATGATAAGGCAACATTCTATGACCAGATAACTGGACAAACACTTACAACAACAACGCCAACATCTGAAGGAACAACTTCCCTTATAATTGACGGAAGAACATATGGTGTTACATATTGGGGGGCTGCAGGAAGTTCAACTAGCGCAGGAGCTGCAATAAAGTTCCCAAGTAGTGATTCACCTTTAACAACAACATATGTATTGTATCCAACAATCCTTGCAAATGGTGGAGAGTCAGTCATGTTATATAAAAATATGACTCTAAACTTAGGAACATTTAATGGAACAGCTGGAGGTACACCAAGTGTATCTAGCTTTTATCTTCCAAATGGAAATGGGCTAACACAAGTTACTGTAAGTGAAACAACAACTGGTGGTATGAACACTACATGGTTGATAAACGGAAATGCAGTAAGTACAAATGCAACAGATGGTTCAAACTTCACTACTGTAACTGTAGGTAAATTGGTATGGAACTTCACTTCTAGTGGAGTTAATAATGTAACAAGAATATATCTTGATTACCCAACTACCGGAGCACAAAGTGGTGGAGCTACAATAAATGAACCAGCAGTAGTCGTATTTGATGGAAAAGATACAAGCAATAATTACAATGCAGTGATTATTGATACAACACAGAGTCCTATTGGAACAAGTACTAGTGGTGTTGGAGTGAACGGTATTTACTATACCTCAACATCAGGTTACGGTAATGCAACTACTGGTGTACAATTTTACAGCAATTCAAACTTAGCTTCATGGGTGGATGGTTATGGAACCCTTGTAACAAAGGATTCTACAAATTCAGGCCAGCCAATTGCAACTTTGTTATATCCTCCACAACAGGTATATGAACAGTTGTATCTTGGCGCATCCAGTGCTACAGTTGCTGGTGGAAACCTAGGAAATGTCCTTGTAACAGACTCACAAGTAAGTACGGTCAGTTCAAAGAACTTGGTCGTCGTCGGTGGAAGCTGTATTAATTCAGCTGCTGCCGCACTCGTCGGTGGAGCTTACTGCGGATCTGCATGGACTGCTGCAACAGGCATCGGTTCAGGACAGTTCTTGATAAAGGGTTACACAAGTGGAATAGCTGGAAACAGCTTTGCACTTTTAGTAGCAGGTTATGAAGCAGCAGATACAACAAATGCTGCAAATTACTTGACACACTACACTGTTGATACAAGCAAGGCATACAGCGGTACTTCTGGTACAACTGCAAACTTGATTGTTTCGTAAAGAACAAACCAAAAACAAAAAATTTTATTTTTTTTATTTTTCTTTTTCTTTTTTTTAACTTCTGGCTGGAGCCGGATTTAAAATTGGAAGAAAAATTTTAACAATAATTAACCTTTTAAATGGCATTTTACATTTTATGATATAAAAGATACAAAAATGAGAAGAATAGTTTCAAGAGAAGACGAAGCAAAGAAGAAAAAAAGAAACCAGGTAATACTTGCTATTGTGCTTGGAGCTGTTATGGTACTTGGTGTTTTTGGGATTGCATTTCAAAATAGTATATTTGGAGGCAATAACAATGTTGGTGGGAATTATGTTAATCAAACAACTTACAATGGTTATACTTTTACAAACCAAAATGGTCTTTGGTATATAGGAAATTTTTCTTTCACTTATCTTCCAAGTGAAGTTAATTATTCAACAATTGGAGTAAAATCTGCAGCAAGCTCTTATCAGCAAAATCCTTTGTACATTTATTCAGAAGATTCTGGAGCACAGGCAGAGATAACAACAAATCTTGGAACACTTGCCGAGAGAGTTCAGCAAGCATGTCCTTCTCCAACAACAGGAGTAATAGCAAATAATTGCGATGCTAGTCTTCCTGTAAAAACATGCAGCGATAACTTTATAATAATCCAGCAAAGTAATAATAATGAAAGCATAACACAGTCAAATGGCTGTGTTATTATCCAAGGTCAGCAGCAGGATTTGACAAAGCTTGCTGATGCATTTTTATACAAAACATTGGGAGTAAAAAATTAATATGGCAAGTCATGAAGATAGGATTAAAAAAGAAAATAAAACTCTGAGAAATATTATTATTGGAATTGCTATCTTATGCATTTTAATAATTTTATTTGTTTTTATGTCAAATCGGACTCAATCATCTTCTTTCACTTACAAAGGAGTTAAATTTGAAACTGTAAAGTTCTGTGATTCAGGGCCACCGTGCCTGATTTTGTACAATACTTCTCTTCCTGTAAGGTCAAATGGAACAGATTATCTTGTTTCCAGTGTTGCTCAAAGCACAAACAATTACATTTTTTATCTTAGAAATGACCCAAGAACACTTAATGTGGGCTTCAACGGAACTCCTGTATACAACAGCAATGTTGTTCTCAAATATGATGCGCCTTTTGTCTGCAATGATAGTGCTTTGGCAGGAGCAAATTTTAACTTATTATACCAAACACTTGGTGCAAATGTGATAAACGACCAAAATGCAACATGCGACCCTTATAACAGATACACTTACATTGATTTTTTGCCTGGAAATGAGACAAAAATAGAACAAGTTGGGCCTGCCTGCTATAATATTTACATTAAAGGTTGTGAAGTTTTGAAAGGGACAGAGAAATACATGATTGAGACTTTTGTACAGGTAAATGATGAATTATACAATCAAAGCTATTAGTGATTATTTTTTGTAACTCTTCTTTCTGCTTTTATTTATGTAATAAGCCAAGAAAATTATAAATGCAAGAATAAGTATAACTGCTGTCACAATCTTAAGGAAAGAAGGAACAGCACTTCCAAAGAAATATCCAACAATTATCAAAAATGCAGTATAAACTCCTGCGCCAATTGCAGTGTATGAAATGAATTTGAATATGTTCATCTTTGAAAATCCAGCAGGAAGGGAAATAAGATGCCTGATGACTGGAAGAAGTCTGCTTGTAAATATTGTTATACCTCCGTAATTTTTGAAATAATTTTCTGTCATTTCAAGATGGCTTTTGTTTATGAAAATGAAAGAGCCATATTTATCGACGAGAAAATCAAAAGTTTTTCTCCCTAGAAAAAAAGCTATTGCATAGCAAAGTAAAGAACCAACAATGCTTCCTAAAACTCCTGCAGTAAACACAAGAAAAAAATTCATCTGACCCTGGGCAACCAGAGCTCCTGCAGGAATAAGTATAAGCTCGCTTGGAAGAGGGATTATAGAGCTTTCAATCGCCATTCCAATAAAAATTCCAAGATAACCTAAGCTGTTTACAAAAATGAGAATAGCATTTACAAGCTGAGAAATAAAATTAAGGACCATTTATCTGTTCCTTCTTTTTCTTGTTTTTGTTTTTTTGTAAAGAAAAATAATATCTGAGTAAAATGGTATTTCTTTTATATTAAATGCCTTGACTTCTGCAAACCAGACTGCAACAACAAAAATAGTGCTTATTGCATACCAGAAAATGACATGTGTTATCGGAAAAAGTGTTGATTCAGAAAATGCCATTACAGAAAGAATAATTATTCTCAAAATGTTTAAAACAAGGAAACTTCCAAATGCCCATAGCAACATTTTTATTCTTTTTCCAAAACTAATTTCCCTTGTTGAAACATTCAAAATAAAAAGAAGATAATAAGCAGAACCTGCTATGCATGCAGGTATTAACTCTATTGGAAATGTATTGTTCAAAATAATTATATGCCCGCTTGCAAGAATAGTATCATAAAAAATTCCAAGAATCCAGTAAACAGGATAAACTGTCAAAGGTGTAAAAATAGTGTAAAACAACCAAAGAGTGGGAATTGCAACAGCAATAAGAATCAAATAACGCAAAACTAAATCAAAAATGCCGTTTTTTTCAGCCATGATTGACAAAGTGGAAACCTATTTAAATAATTTAACATTATCAATTAAATGAATGAGACAAAGAAAAGAGATGCTGTTTTCATATGGATTCTGATTGCAGCGGCAATATTCTTGAGTTTTTATTTTGACGGAAAAATTGTGCAGTTTATTTCAACTTTAAGAACGCCTGATTTAAGCACTTTTTTCATTGCAATAACATCAACTCTTGCAATTGTAATTGTTTTTGTTTTGATTAATGCGTTCTTTCTGCAAAAGGAAAAAAGAAAATGGCTGATACCTTTATGGCTTTCTGCAGCAGTTGCTTATGTTATAGCATTTATCCTGAAAATAATAATACAAAGACAAAGACCATTTGAACTTGGAATTGTAAGCATAGCAAATGGAGTAAAAGAAACATTTGCTTCTTGGGACTTTTCCTTCCCTTCTTCTCATGCCATTCTTGTTTTTGCTGTTTTGCCATTTATAACAAAAGAATATCCTAAGCTCAAGTATGTCTGGATTGTCTTTGCATGCCTAGTAGCTTTCTCAAGAGTTTATCTTGGTGTTCATTTCTTAAGTGATGTTATTTCAGGCGCTGTAATAGGTTATCTTGTAGGATTTTTCACGCTGAAATGGTGGGAAGAAAAATTCAAGATTGTTTAATAATAGGTAGTAATTAAAAGAAAACTAAAAAAGAAATTTACTTTCTTCTTCCTGACCTGACAGCAACAATTATTATTACTATTACAAGGATTAATATTAATATACCAAGTGCCCAAACCAATGCATTGCCTGAGTTTATTCCAAGGAATCCGCTTGAGCCTTGAATGTTTACAGATACTGGTTGGCTAATTTTTTGTGTTCCTGCTGTCAAGTCAAGTGAATAGCTCTCTGTTCCAGATGCATCGCTGTTGACATTTAATGTTGTTATAACATCAAGAGATTGTCCTGGAGCAAGTGTTATTGTTCCCTGGTTCACAGAGGCTGAAGATGCCCATGTTTCATAGCCTGAAGCCTGAACAGTATATGTTCTTTGTGCTGTTCCTGCATTAGTTATTGTTGTTTTAACCTGCATAGGTTTTCCTGCTTGTCCGCCTGAAACAATGCTTGCGGCAACAGAAATTTGTGACTGCAATGAACATCCACCCTGAACTGTAAAAGGTATCAAGTATTCTGAAGAATGGTCTGTATTATCTGAGAATATATTTCCATTCTCATCAAGAACATCAATCTTCATTGAGTATGGACCTTCATTAATTGCTCCTGGCACTGTGAATGAAAATGAGAATTTCTTGCTAGTAAGATCACCACTTATATCTCCAACAGCAACATTCTGACTCAATTGCAAAGAGTTGTCTGAACCGACTATATCCATTGATACAGAGCTCTGATCACTATGTCCTGTATTCCAAAGTGTTCCAGTAACTTGAACATTCTGACCGCATTGTACAGTACTTGGTATATTAAGGCTTGTCAAGGCAACAAAGTCACTTGTATCTATTGATGCTTTTTTTGTTCTAAAAGCACAAACATTATTTGAATTAGAATCTTGTCCATATGCTATCGTAACAAAATAATAGTGTTCCCCTGTTGATAATGAAGAGAAATCTGCATCTATATTATTGTCAATTGAAAATGTTTGGTATAATTGCTTTGTCTTTCCGCCAGATATATCAACACTTTTAAGATTTGATGGAGTAATCACCCATTGCTGATTATTTGCATCCCAAATACCCCAGTCAACCTGAACTCCACTAAGATCATTGCTTGAATTCTTGCTTTTCATATCAACTTCAGTATTAATATTTTCAAAAGGCACCCAATGGCTATCATCACCAACAGTTGTATTTGAATTTGGAAGAGGAAGTCCATTATTTACGAAATCAATTGCATTTACTGACATCTGGCTTTGACTGAATGAATTACAGTTAATTCCATTTTGTAAATCACCGCTTGTATCTTTTGCAAGATTGATTGTTAAAGTTATTGTAAGTGGAACTGAAATCTGATTACCTTGGTATTGACCAGTTATGTTGAATGTGCCTGTGTATGTACCTGTCTGTTGATCAGTTGGTATTGGGAAGCTTAATGAAATAGGAATACTTGTCTTTCCTGAAAGCAATGTAGATATTGAGTTACCATTTAAAGAGGGTGTTGAAGAGAAAGTGTTTCCAGATGTTGAAGTAAAGGTTGCCTGATTGTTAAAATTAATTGATGTAAAATCGCCTGAGCCGCTTTCATTAAGTTGAAAAGATACTGTAAGTGAACTTGCTGACCCAGTTATAGCTGCATTAGTATTATCAATTGGTTGTGTTGGGATTGTTATATTAACAAAATTTACAGAAGCACTGGTCAAACCCATAACTAATACTAATGATAAAACGCTCAATGCAAACAAACTAAATGTTTTTGAGTTCATTTTTCTGTAATCATTCTGCAGTTACTATGGTTTATAAAGATTTATGTTTTAGAAAATATAATTTTTTTCGTGTATTTTTGG
The DNA here is from genome assembly GCA_049511795.1 of Candidatus Pacearchaeota archaeon. Lineage (GTDB taxonomy): Archaea > Nanobdellota > Nanobdellia > Pacearchaeales > GW2011-AR1 > ASMP01. Next base: position 239,029 of record JBEKXS010000001.1, read on the forward strand.
AAAAACTGAAAGAATTTATATAGTTTAATATTTTATTTTATTAACGGTAAAAATGGCAATAAGATCGCAAGAGAATTCTATTGGTGCTTGGGCTTTTCTTATAGGCATTATTTTAACAATACTTGTCGGAATCTTTTCAAGAGAGTCAACAAACTCCATTATTTTGGTCGGAATAATGATTTTCGGGATTATTGTGGGAGCATTTGTTACTGAAAAAAATTCAAGCACTTTTTTGCTGGCCTGTGTTGCAACTGTTCTTGCAAGCTTTGCAGGAATTCAGGGATTTGCAGCCAATATTTCCTTAAGAGGTGCTGTATTAAGTGGGATTGGAGTTGGAGCAATACTTGTTTCAATACTTAATGCATTGCTATTCTTTCTTGTTCCTGCAACAATAATTGCATCATTAAAGCTTCTTTTCTCAATATCAAAGGTTTAGAATTGTATATATTAATAGGACGAAAATGATTGAACTAAAATTGCAAACTTGCAGTTATTACTTGTCCTAATAAAAGTATTTCTATTTAGAAATTTAATCCCAGCGGCTGCCTATGTTTTCCCTGTCTTCTTTTGGCTTAGGCATTGCTTCCTTGTGTATCTTTGCGAAAGAAGGAGTTACTATAATAACATTCTCTCCAAAGCCAGCGATATTGCCTTCCATTGCATCTGTTGTCTTTTTTATCTTTGCAACAGCTCTCTTAAGCTCTATAGGATCTCTTTGTCTTAGGGTTTTTATGTCTATGACCGCAATCGTGTACCCTTCTCTAAGAGAATTAAGTATAGGATTAACCTCTTCATAGTCTTTAAGTAAAAAAAGCTTTACAAAAACCTTCTGGTCCATTTCCTCTTTACCGCCCAAGTCTATCTCAACATAGTCCTCGCCTGAGGATTCATTACCAAGAGATTTTGAAAACGCTCTTTTTATCTTGTCGAAAACCATATTAAAATTAAATTGTAGATATTTATAAAGATTTCGTAATTATTTTGCATACATTTTTATCGTCGTCACTTTGTAATCTGCCGTTGGAGTTCGTTGATTTTCTCGGAAAAAGCTGCTTCCTGGCGCTCAAAACTCTTGATTTTGATATCAATTATCTTCTCTTTTCTTGAAAGTTCTTCTTTCATCTCTTTTTTATCTGTCTTTATCATCATCTGGCCGATTATTTTATAGACTTCATCGCCTGATTTTTCAAGTTCTTTCAGTGCAGCCTGTGTTTCCCTGAGCTCTATCTGAAAAGCCTGCTTCTGAAGAAAGAGATTTTGCATGTTTTGCTCTGCAATCTGGAGCTCTTCAATATTTCTTTCCCTGTCCTTGTCAGTCATTTTAAACAGCCTTCACTCTTTTAACTCGAGTTCTTGGCTTGTAAAAAATCTTGCTTCCGCAATTAGGGCAAACAAACCTTTTTTCAAGATTTGTGTTCTGAATTTTTTTCCCGCACTTGAAACACTTGTAGATTGGCATTTTATTTTTTATTTATTCAAGATAGTAAGTATCTGATGCAAATTTTTTTCCGCATTTCTTGCATTTCCAAATTCCTTTTGAAAGCCTTTTGACACCCGGCTTTCCGCAATATGGGCATTTTTGCTTTTTTCTCTGTTTATTTTCTATCGCAACAGTTGAAGCTCTAACTCTTTTTCCATATTTTGCTCCGAATCTTCCTGCTGATCTAGTTTTTTTTAATTTTGATGGCATTTTTATTGAAATGGGGATGCCCGGATTTGAACCGGGGTCGCAAGGTCCCAAACCTTGAAGGCTACCAGGCTACCCCACATCCCCTTGATAAAAAGGGTAGAGGGATATTTATAAACTATTTCCTTACTTCTTTTTCTTTGCCTCTTCAGCCTTTTTTTCAGGTTTCTTTTCTTCCACCTTTGCAGCTTCAGCTGGCTTTGCTTCTCCTTCTTTTCCTGGAGCGATGGCTGCAGCTGCACCTTCAGTAGTTGTTGTTCCTGCAGCAGCGGCTGCAGCTGCTTCTGCAGCAGCCTTAGCAGCTTCTTCCTGTAACCTAATCTTTTCTTGTTCTGCCTGAACTTTAGCGAAATATTCTTGAATATTTTTCTTTTTCTCTTCTGACATCTTTGTCCTTTCTTCTGAAATTTCCTTGTCATACTTTCCAGCTTCAATATCCCTTATTACTTCAACTGGATTCTTGTTTTCAACGAGAACTCCAAGAGTTATGCATGTTCCCAAAACACTTTTTATTGCGTTTTTTAAATTTCTGCTCAACATATTTGGCAGTTTTGTTTTTGAGACAGAGATTATCTGTTCTATAGAAGCATTTGCAACTTTTGTCTTTTTTTGTAAGCCAGAACCTTTCTCAATTCCAAGCTCTTTTTTTAGCAATTCTGAAACAGGTGGTGAAAAAACTTTTATTTCGATATTTTTCGTTGAAACATCAATTTCAATTTCAACAGGAACTTTCATTCCTTTGAAATTCTCTGTTGCCTGATTTACTTTCTGAATAACCTGTTGAATATTTATTCCGGCTGGCCCAAGCTTCTGGCTAAGTGCAGGACCTGGTTGCATGCTTCCGCCATCGACCAACATTTTAACTTGCATTTTCTTCTTCTCCTTCGATTTCTTCTCTTCTTACTACGCGAACATTATCAATTTTGATTGTTACAGGCAAAGGAACAACTGCTCCAAGTAAACTGACAACTACTTCTTCCTTCTGCTTGTCAATTCTTAAAACTTTTGCTTTTTCACCCTTAAGTGTTGAACCGATTATTTCAACAATGTCGCCTTCTTTTATATCTATGTTTTCAACAGAAGGCTCCACCATATTTTTTATTTCTTCATAGGTTATTGTTTTTCCTATGATTCCCTTTACATAAGGAAGATTAAATACAGCTTCTTCAGCGCTTTCCCTGTCTTCTGCTTCCAAAAGAACATAGCCACGAAGGCCATGAGGCCTTAGGACAGCATATGCATTAAGATTCTTTTTCTCAATTCTATCTGCTATCATGTCGACTGCTTTCTCTTCCTTGTTCGTCGTGACTTTTATGATGAAAATCATTTGTTTTAGCTCCGTCTATGTCCTAACTTTTTAAGAAATAGACAATATTAATTAAAGATTTGGGTTTATAAAAGTTTGGTTAACTGTGTATTGTTAACTCTAAGGGACTTTTTGATTTGAAGTCCTAAAACCGAATAAGTAGAAAAGCTTTTAAATAAGTCCAACTTAATTAAATAAGCGAAAAATGACTATTAAAGACGTTCCAATTGTAGAGAAGAGGAAGCTTGTTGCTTCTGGCTCATCCGTTATGTTAGTTGTGCCTAAGCAGTGGCTTGAAGAAAACGGATTAGACAAAGGGGACGAAGTTTTAATGGTAGCAAATGGAGATTTATCATTCAAGAAAATGACAAAAGAAAATGTAGATAAGATTAGAAATCAATTAGCAAATCATACTCAAACGAGTTCCTTAGCAACGGAGCCGTAGAAACCTGCAGGTTTTGAAGCACGTGGAAAATCGATAAGACGTTATTGAAATGTTTGAATTTCCTTGGGAGGGGAGAGGAAAAACGCTTGTTTGAGTGGCTTTAAGAATTATTATAAAAATTTGGCACTCATAAATTACTTAACATCATTAAGTATATATATTTTTGTTTTTTTGCCTTTTTAAACCCTTTTAATCACCCTTTTTCTTTTTAGGCTCTTTGTCCCAACGAGCACTTTTACATTTAGGGCAAGTTAGAGGGCGTTCATCTCCACGAGAAAACCAAACATGACTACATTTATTGCATCTATAGGCGGTCTTCCCAAACTCTTTAATTTTTATTTCAGCCATATATTCTGTAGGTAATAATACTTTATAAATCTTCCTTAATAGAGAAAGGTTTATATAGTAAGGTATACTCAATAGAGTAAGGTTAATTAAGTAATATGGAACAAAACAAAAACGATATAGAATATAAAAAAGTATTGAAGTGTGTTAATTGTAATTCTGAAAATATAATAAAGAGGGGGCAAAGGCAAACACAGAATAGAGGAATAATTCAAAGATATGGCTGTCAAGATTGTAATAAACGTTTTGTAATTGATGATGGTTTTTTCAAGATGAAAAATACACCACAGAAAGTTACCTTGTGCTTGGATTTGTTTTATAGAGGTATTTCTACAAGAAAAGTCCAAGAACATTTACAAGCTTTCTATCCTCACAATTCTTCTAATGTTTCTATCTATAAATGGATTGTAAAATATTCTAAAATGATTTCTAAATTTACAGATAATCTAAAATTGAAAGTTGGAAAGGAATTACAGGTTGATGAGGTTGAGTATAGAGTAAATAAGAAGAAAGCATTTTTTATTGATACTATAGATACAGAAACAAGATTTATGGTTGCTTCTGAATTTAGTAGAAGTAGAAGAACAAAAGAACTAAAATATGTAATCAAAAAAGCAAAAGACAAAACAGATAACCAAATTCAAATATGCACAACAGATGGATTTTACGCATATCATAAAGCCGTCAAATCTGTTTTCGGTTACAACAACAAATTAGGAAAATATAATGTAACTCACAATATTGTTACTCAATTAAAAAACGAGGGCTTTAATCACAAAGTTGAAAGAATGCACAGCAATATTAGGGCAAGAACAAAAACTTTCAGGGGCTTTGGTTCTATCAAAGGAGCAAATGCAGTTATGAAAGGGTATGAAACTTACTACAATTTCATAAGAAAACATCAGGCTATAAACTGCTGTCCTTATGAATTGGCTCTGCCTGAATTAAAACTCGGCTTGAATAAGTGGCACGACCTAATTAAACTTTCAAAGCAAACCCAAAGTATTTAAAAATGAAAAGAACTAATAAGAAATTAATGGAAACAAATGTGATTTATTGTGGAGATAGTCTTGATATTATGAAAGATTCACAAAGATTTCCTGATGAAAGTGTTGATTTAATCTATCTTGACCCTCCCTTTTTCTCACAAAAACATTATGAAGATTTTTGGATAAAAGACAAAACTTCTAAAGTTGGTTTTTCAGATAAAGATTGGGAAAAATTAAGACATTCAATTAATCCAACCACACTAAAAGAATATGAGGAAATAGAAAAAAGATGGAAAGGTGGGCATCACGGAATTTATGTTTATATTGCATATATGAGGGAAAGATTAGAACAATGTTGGAGAGTTCTTAAAAAAACAGGAAGTATTTATCTGCATTGTGATTCACATGCTGGACATTATCTTAAAATGATGATGGATGAGGTTTTTGGTTATGATAATTTCAAAAATGATATAGTTTGGAAAAGAACACATGCACACAATGACCCTCAAAGATTTGGAGCAAATTCGGATAGAATTTTATTTTATACCAAATCAAATGAGTATACATTTAACATACAATATTCTAAATATGATAAAGAGTATATTGATAATTTTTTCAAAGGAAAAGATGAAAGAGGAGTTTATCAATTAGTTATTTTAACTGGACCGAATATAAATCCAAATGACCCTACTTGGAAAAAGTATAACCCTGCTCAATCTGGAAGAAGTTGGTCTGTTCCAAAAAGAATTGTCAATAAGTTAGTAGGAAAAGAAAAAGCTTCTAAAATGTCTATTAAGGAAAGATTAGATTTACTTTATGAAAATAATTATATTGAAATAAGTAAAAACGGAGTTCCTCGTTTTAAACAATATTTGGATGATATGGAGGGGGTTCCGCTTCAAGAAATATGGATAGATATTCCTCCAATAAGCTCTAACTCAAATGAAAGGTTAGGTTATCCAACACAAAAACCAGAAGCTCTAATGGAAAGGATAATTAAGTCAAGTTCTAATGAAAATGATATTATTTTAGACCCATTTTGTGGCTGTGGAACCACTCTTGCAGTTGCTAAAAAATTAAATAGAAAGTTTATTGGCGTTGATATTTCAAGAACTGCCTGTGATGTAATGCAGAAAAGGGTTGGTGGGAAAGTTATTGGTGGAGAAAGTGAAGAAGAACTAAGAAAAATGGAACCCAACGAATTTGCAAGATTATTAGTTGTTGAGAAATTAAAGGGAACAATAAACCCAAAAAAATCTGGAGATATGGGTATAGATGGTTGGATTGAATTTATGACTATCCCTGTTCAAGTGAAAAGATGGGGGCATAAAGTAGGCAGACCCGAAATTGATAAATTCAAGACAGCGATTGAAAGAGAACATAAAAAGAAAGGGTTGATTCTTGCTTTTGATTTTAGCAAAGATTGTTATGAAGAAGTTGAAAGAATAAAACACGAAGATAAAATAGATATTCAATTAAAAAGTGTAAAAGAGATTTTTAATCACGATTAATTTTTTTAATCAAATAAGTCCCGAAGAATTAACAATACAGGTTAACTGTTAACTGAAAAATAATAGTTTAATAATAACTGCTATGAGGAATCCTATTGCTCCGAGAAGTAAAACACCTATTGCAGAAACCTTGGCAACCATTTCAAATTCTTTTTTTGAAGGCTTTTTCAGTACAAGCCAGACTCTCTTTGATTTCTCGTAAAATGCTTTAAGCCTTTCTGTTAATACCATATCTTAAATAAAATCGCCTGGTTTTTAAAAGTTTAGAAAACAAAATCATTCAAAAAATTCTATGCCCAACTCTTCCTCAATTTCACCGTGCTTGATTGTTTCCATAGTTTCTCCAGAGCCCATAATCTGGGAACTTTTAACGCCTGTAACTATGAGAAGAACACGGATTGATTTTTCCATGTCAGGAGAAATTTGTGCACCCCAAATTAATTTTGCTTCTGGATTTAGTTTTGTTCCTATTGATTCAATGATAACTTTGCATTCGTCAAGAGTCATTTCAGGGCCGCCAATTATATTGACAAGGGAACCTGTTGCATTTGAAATATCAACATCTAAAAGAGGGTTGCTTATTGCTTTTTCAACAGCCTCAATTGCCCTGTTTGTGCTGTCTGATTCTCCCATACCAATAAGAGAAACGCCTCCATCAACCATTACTGCTTTTACATCTGCAAAATCAAGATTTACAAGCCCTGCTGTTGTTACAAGTTCTGTAACTCCCTTTACAGCATTTGTCAAAATTTCATCAGCGATTTTGAAAGCCGTGTGAAGCGGCAAATCAGGCGCAAGTTCCAGAAGTTTGTCATTAGGAATAACTATCAAAGTATCGACGACAGATTCCAGCTTGTCAAGTCCATTCATTGCGTTCTCAATTCTTTTTTTACCTTCTATAGTAAAAGGCAATGTTACAACACCAATAACTAATGCTCCCTGCTTCCTTGCAAGAGATGCAACAACAGGGGCTGCTCCTGTTCCTGTTCCTCCGCCCAAACCGCATGTAATGAAAATCATATCGCTGCCTGCAATTTTTTTCTTTATTTCTGATTCTGATTCTTTTGCAGCTTCTTCTCCGACTTTTGGATTGCTTCCTGCTCCAAGACCCTGCGTTAATTCACGACCAATGAGAATTTTCTGGTCAGCTGTACTGTATAAAAGGTCCTGAGCATCTGTATTTATTGCAATTAATTCTCCTCCTTTAATTCCGATTTCCTTCATCCTACTTAATGAATTTCCTCCTCCTCCACCAACACCTATTACTTTTATTTTTGCAGCTTGCTTCTTAATAAGCTCTTCAAGTTCCTTGTCAATCTCTTTTACATCAGAAGTAAGATCTGTTTCATAAACATCTGCCATAGAGGATAGAAAAGGGCTTTATTTATAAAAATTGTTGTGGTTTTTAATCAGTCTTTTTATCAGATATATCTGATGTTTTTTCAGATTTTTCTGTTTCCAAAACTTCCAAATCAAGACCAAGAATTTCCTCAAATTTTTCTTTGAACATTTCAATGAAGCTTTTCATGCCTTTTTCAACCTTAAGAATGAGCGCTTTATCTTTTATTTCAAAATCAAAATCTCTTTTGAACAAAAAATCATTCAGCGCTCTTACTTTTTCATTAATATCTGTAACTTTTCTTTTTACCTCTATTTTGTATACAACATCCTTGCCTGAAAGAGGGTTATTGAAATCTATCATGACTCTTCCTCCTGAAACGGTTAGTGTTTTTCCAACCCTGCCGTCAAAATTCAGCAAACCGCCAGGCACAGGATTTACCTGATGATCCCTAAACATTTTAAGTGGAACCATTTGCACTAAAGAAGGGTTTCTTTTTCCAAAAGCTTGTTCTGGTTTTAACTCAAGTTCATATTTTCCAATATCTTTTCCTATAAGAAAATCATCTATTGATTTCAGAAACATTCCTTCCCCTAATGCAAAGACAAATGGTCTTACTTCAATTGGATGGTCGTGGCCTTCGTGGAGCTTTTCAAGGTCTTCTTTGATTGTTGAGTCAAAAACTTCTCCACCCTTGACTTTTCCTGTAAAATCTATTTCAATAAAGTCTTTTTTGTTAAGTGTCATTAGAGAAAAATTGATGGCGAGTTTTTAAAACTTGTCCTGCAAACTTTAAGTTTATCAAAAACCTTTTTAAACGCATTTTCTCTTCTTTAAACATGGTCTTAAAAATTATTAATGCACATGATGCAAAACCTGGCACAAATCTCATAATTGACGGGGCTGTTTACACTGTAAAAAAAATCGATATAAGCAAAACCGGAAAACATGGAGCATCTAAATGCAGAATAGAGTTGGAGCACATAGTTTCCGGACAAAAGAAAATAGTTGCTGTTCCTGGACATGAAAGATTTGATGTTCCTATGATTGACAAAAGAAAGGGGCAGGTTCTTTCTGTTAATGATAACAAGGCAAGTGTCATGGATATGGAAAGTTTTGAAACACTTGACATGGAAGTTCCTGAAGAATTAAAAGCAGATATTGAACCAAATTCAAATGTCGAATACTGGGATATTGAAGGATTGAAAGTAATCAAAAGGAAAATTTAAATTAATTAATAAAAATAAAAAATGGCAAAAATACCTGAAGCAACAACAAGACTTTTCAAGAATGTCTTTGTATGCAAAAATTGTCAAACCAAAATCAGGGCAGACCCCCAAAAAATAATGAGAGGAAAAGTAAGGTGCAGAAAATGCGGAAAGAAAGCTTTTAGGCCCATAAATAGGAAGTAAAATGAGTTTTATTGTGTATGATTTAATTTTTCTTGTCTTATTCCTAATATTTTTTTCAGTATTTCTTTACACAAGAAGAAAAAATCTGAAAAAGGACGGGCTTTTGTTTTTATACAGAAGCAAATGGGGAATAAATCTTATAAATTCAATAGGAAAGAAAAACAAAAAAACGCTTAAATTTCTTAGTTATGTTTCCATAATTTGCGGCTATTTGCTTATGATTGGAGCCTTGTATTTGGTTTATGGTGTTGTGAAAATTTATATTTTTGAGCCTGCAATTGTCAGGGCAGTGAAAGTTTTTCCTTTAATTCCTTTGTTTCCTTACCTTCCCCAAGTATTCAACCTTAAATTTCTTCCTCCATTTTATTTCACTTACTGGATAATAATAATTGCAGTAGTTGCAATAACTCATGAGATGGCACATGGAATTCTTATGAGGAGATACAATGTTAAGATAAAATCAACAGGATTTGCATTCTTTCCTTACTTCTTTCCCGTTTTCCCTGCGGCATTTGTAGAGCAGGATGAAAAAAGTATGGAGAAGTCAACGAAATTTCATCAGCTGTCAATTCTCTCTGCAGGAACTTTTGCAAATTTAATAACAACATTTGTCTTCTTGGTAATTCTTATAGGATTTTTTTCATTGGCTTTTGCTCCAGCAGGAATTGTTTATGATACTTATGCAACAGCCGCAATACCAATCTCCGGAATTTCAATGGTGAATGGAATGAATGTAAGCAATCTTTCATACAACCAGCTTTTGAGTTCTACAACAAGCAGTGGATTTACCAATATAACTTTAGGTAATATGACCTATCTTACAACTAAAAGCACATTAGAATCACAGGCAAATAATAATGGCTTTGCTATTGTTTATTACAATTCTCCTGCAATAAAAGATAATTTGAGCAGTATAATTACTGAAATAAATGGCGTAAATGTAAATAGCGTTCAAAAGCTGCAGACAGAACTGTCAAAATATAAACCAGGAGAAAACATAACTATTACTGAATTGATAGACAATGGAACGCTAAATAAATTGGTTACTCTTGAACCTAGACCAGACAATCAAAATGTTTCATGGCTTGGAATAGGATTTTTTAGCAATCAGCCAAGCAATTTTGGGCAAGAAGTAGTGGGCTGGTTTTCGTCTTTCAGAGCCCCAAATGTTTATTATCAGCCATTATTAAGCAGCGATATAAACACATTCATTTACAATCTTCTTTTGTGGGTTATAATAATAAGCATAAGTGTCGCATTCATTAACATGCTTCCTGTAGGAATTTTTGACGGTGGAAGATTCTTTTATCTGACTGTGCTAGGAATAACTGGAAATGAAAACATTGCAAAGAAAGCATTCAAATTCACAACATATCTTTTCTTGTTTATTCTTCTTGTAGTAGTTATATTCTGGTTTATTAACACTTATTAGAATTACAAATCAACAATTCCTTCTTTTGTCAATGCTGCAAATCTTATACCAACTGGAAGATTTATGAGTGCAGAAATCAAAGCCATATGCTCTTTTCCTTCGCCAGAAGCAATGCTCAATGCAACTTCTGTCCCTCTTATCTTTCCTGTGAGCTTCTGCTTGAACTCATCGCGAAGTTCAACAAGCTTTTTGTCCAAATCCACAAGAACAAATTCAAATTTTTTCTCAGAAGTGAATTTTCTTGCAAATTCATTGCCGACAACAATTATGCTATCCCAATCTCCGTGCTTAATCAATCCAGAAACCTGGGCCCATGACCCTTTTCCAGTTGAAAGCAATGCAAGAAGTTCCATTAACAAAAAGAATTATTTTTGTTTATAAGTATTATTGTGGTTATTTTCATTGGCTCTGATAAAGTTTATAAATGGAGTTTATTTCCTGATTTTGCCGATTGAACCATGTCGTTTGCACATATGTTCTATGGTGTAGGCGCGTAAAATGGGAGGCAAATAAGAAATGGAACAGAAAGAAATAGAAAAAGAACTGGAAAATGCATTAGTTGAACTAAGAAAAAATGAAGAGAGAAAATTCAACCAGACAGTTGACTTAATATTAAATCTACAGAAATTTGACCCAAAGAAAAACCAGATAAATATTTTTGTAAATGTTCCCTTCAGGATAAAGGACAAAAAAATCTGCGGTTTTTTCGAGACAAAGCAGAAATCTGTAGAAACAATAACTCCAAGCGATTTCAAGAGTTATTCTGAGAAAACTGCGTTGAAAAAGCTTGTCAAGAGGTTTGATTTCTTCATCGCACAGGCGAGCGTAATGCCAAAGGTTGCAAGCACATTCGGTAAAGTTCTTGGTCCTGCGGGAAAAATGCCATCACCCGCTATGGGAATATTAATGGATGTTAGTGATAAAGAAATAGAGGAGATAAAGGAGAAAATAAGCAACAGCCTAAGAATAAGAATAAAAGAGCCAAGCGTAAAACTTGCAATAGGAAAGCAAAGCATGAAAGACAAGGAGATTATAGAAAATGTAATGACTGTTTACAATGCAGTTCTAAAGGTAATGCCAAAGGGAAATGACAACATGAGAAACATAGAGATAAAATTCACAATGACTAAACCACAAAAGGTGAGGATAAAGTAAAATGGCAGCAAAAAAACCAAAAAGCACTGTGAATGACAAGACAGCGCACGTGTCTGAAAGAAAGAAAAATGTCGTTGCAGAGCTTTCAGATTTGATAAAAAACAAGAAAACAATACTTGTAGCTTCAATAAAAAACATTCCTTCTTCCCAATACCAAGAAATCTCGAAAAAATTAAGGGGAAAAGCTGTTGTGAAGGTTCCTAAGAAGAATATAATTTTCATGGCTTTGGAAAAATCAGGAGTAAGCGGGCTGAAAGAATTGGAGAGCTACATAAAAGACAGTAGCGCAATACTTTTCTCAGACGAAGATTCTTTTGACCTAGCTGCAGAATTGATAAACAAAAAAAGCCCTGCAAAGGCAAAGTCGGGACAGGAAGCAATGTCTGACATTGAAATTCCGGAAGGACCTACTGACCTTATACCTGGACCTGCAATATCTGAGCTTGGCGCTCTTGGAATAAAAATCCAGATAGAAAAGGGAAAAATAACAATCAAAGAACCTAAAGTTATTGCAAAAACTGGAGAAAAAATATCTGCCGGAGCTGCAGACATGCTAAACAAGCTTGGAATACTTCCTTTCTCAATAGGATTTGTTCCTGTAGCTGCATTTGATTTGAAAGAGAAAAAACTTTACTTGGAAATCAGAATAGACAGGGAAAAAACAATTTCAGACTTGAAAACAGCTTTTTCAAAATCTCTTGTATTTGCAGTAAAAATTGCATATCCTAATAAAGAAACAATAAAATTCCTGATTGCGAAAGCAGGAATGCAGGAAAGAGCAATTGAAAAACTCACACTCACACAAACTAAATCAGAAGAGGTTAATACTCAACAAAATTCTCAGGAGGTTTAAAATGGAGTATATATACGCAGCGCTTTTGTTGCACAAACTTGGGAAAGAAGTAAATGAAGCAAATCTGAAAAAAGTTATTTCTGCTTCAGGAATTGAGCCAGATGACTCAAAAGTTAAGTCCCTTGTTGCAAGCCTTAAAGGTGTCGACATAACAAAAGAGCTTGAAAATGCGGCTTTGGTTTCAGCAGCTCCTGCAGCAGGCAGTGGAGCAAAGGAAGAAAAGAAAGAAGAAAAGCCTAAAGAAGAACCTAAAGCAGCAGCTGCAGAAGGTCTCAGCGCGCTCTTCGGATAATTGATTAATTTTTTATTAATCTGAAGAGCTTTTCCTAGTTAGCAGAATATTTTAGTTTTAGTAAGAAGAGTTCTAATATAATTTAATGTTAATAATTAAGCCAGATGATGCGAATAAGATTAAGAAGGCTTTTATACATAAAACATTTTTGATAATAATGCCTCAGTAGCTCAGTGGCAGAGCAATTGCTTCGTAAGCAATAGGTCGCAGGTTCAAATCCTGCCTGAGGCTTCTGAAAAAGATTTATAACTAATATTTGTTTTTTATGAAGATGGAATTTGACAGTGTAGCAGGAGTGTTATCTTCAGTCAAAAACAGCACAATAGCAACTGGCGTAAATATTGTCTCAAATCCTGCTGGCTTGCTTGCATTTCTCCAAGCCAATGGGTATCTCATAATGATTGTCCTTATGATTATAGAAGGACCTATTGTAACTTATGTTGCTGCTTTCGCTGCATCCTTAGGCATATTCAATATATACTATGTTTTTATAATATCTTTTTTAGGCAATATGGCCAGTGATTTGATTGTTTTTTATATTGGAAGAATAGGAAAATGGTATGTAATTGACAAATATGTTTCCCACTGGTTAAAACAAAAAAGGATTAAGAAAATAAAAAAATACCTTCATGAGAATCCTGGGAAAACAATAGCCGCAGTCAAGCTAACCCCCCCACTTCCAGTTCCTGGAATAATGCTTATCGGTGCCTCTGAATTGCCACTAAAAACCTTTGTAAAATATTCAGCAATTATAACATTATTTTACTCTTTATCTATGACTATTCTTGGTTTCTACTCTGGAATTTATTTCAGTGCGATGCTAAAATATGTAAAAGATATCACATACCTCATAGGTGGATTTGTTCTGCTTGTAATCATAATTTATGTTCTGCTAAGAGATGCGTCAAGGGCTGTTGGTAAGAGAATAGAAAAGATTTAATTGAATATCATGAGCAAAAAAATAAATTTTAAGGAATTTAGCATTGCAAGGGAAATATCTCCTTTAATCAAGATAAGAATAAAGAAAATAGGAGGTTTTTTCTCTAAAAAACCAGAAATAAAATCAAAAAAGGTCCTTATTGTTGATACATGTATTATTGGGGATTTTTTGGCAACATTGCCCGCAATAAGAGAAATAGCAAAAAATCACAAAAATGTTGATTTAATCGTCTCTCCTCCTGTAAAATCACTTGCTGAAAGAATAAATGGAATAGAAAATGTTTTTGTTGCAAAAACATCTTACAACAGAGAAATTGAAAATGGCGAAGATGGATTTTACAATTTACTAAAGGAATATGAAAAAATAGTCATACTGAGAATAAGTCCTGAATCATACAATCTGATAAAAAATATAAAGTTCTCTAATGTTATGGCAAGTGACTGGGTTTATTTTAAATATATATTCCATATGGCAAAAAATATTTTTATCAGGAAGCCAATAAAGCAGTCAAGAGAAGTTATGTTTGAAATAATCAATGTAAAAAAAGACAGGAAAAAAATAGACAGAGAAATAAATCTTAGCCAGATGTTCAAATTCAAACAGTCAGATTACAAAAAAATTGAGAAAATACCTGAACTAAATCTGAGGGAAAAGAAAATACTTATCCATACAGGCTCCGGGTGGGAATCAAGGCTTTGGCAAAATGAAAAATGGGCTGAATTATTGGAAAAAATAAACAAAATTGGAAAGTTCAAGCTCATTTTTGTTGGAAGCGGAGAACAAGAAGAAAAATCTTTTGAACATATCAAGAAAATGGTTAGCTTCAAGATTTATTCTTTGATAGGAAAACTTGATTTGAAAGAACTTTTTTTGGTAATGAAAGAAAGTGATTATTTTATAGGGGCTGATAGCGGGCCAAGAAATCTAGCACATTTGGCAGACTTGAGAAGCATAAGTCTTAGAGGACCAGGGCCCTATTTCATGCCATTGAACAAAAAAGATATTGTAATTGACAACTTAAATGGATTGTCTGCAATGCCTTTCTTCTCCAATAAAAACAATTCTGCCAGCAGCATTGGTGTTGATAAAGTTTTTATTGCCTTTAAGAAACTTCTGAGAAATAAAAGATAAAACGCCCCCGCCAGGAATCGAACCTGGAGGCCCTTACGGGCCCGGTTCTCAAGACCGGTGCAATACCATTATGCGACGGAGGCTATTACTAATGAGAAACTGCTGTATTTTAAAAGCTTATGCAAGAATTAAAGGCCGAAAAATCTTCGCCACCATGATTTCTTAGCTTCAACCGGTTGGTCATTCTCTCCAATAATTTCATGGGTAATCATTGGCTTATCCTGGAGAACAGGCGCCTCTTTTGACAGTTCTAGGTTTGCATCTTTTATTGCAAGGTCAACAAGAGTTCTTGAATATCCCTGGTCAACAAGAGCCCACTTCAATGACTCTAAAGTATAACCCTTTCTTAGGTTTTTTTTGACATAATCGATTATTCTCTTTTTGTACTCTGAATCTCTCATAAAAAAGACAATATTTTGTAGTTTAAAAATATAATTGTTTTATTATTTTATTTTTATGGGGCTACTGGACTTAAAGAATTTCAAAGACTCATTAATTCTTGTCTGAGTTTCAGAATATATTGTAATAATCTTGTCCCCTTTTTTAACAATTTCGCCAACATGGTGGTAAATGTAAAGACCGGCTGGCTTATCTACAGGAGATCCTGCAATTCTTGCAAGAGAATTTATCTTTTCATTGTCTATTTCTATTATTTTTCCTGATTTTTTGGAGAAAACATCTTTTTTCAATCTTGCATACCTTATCCTTTTAAGGCTTCCCTGCTGAGCTTTTACAATTTCCTTGAATTTTTCAAATGCTTTTCCTGAGCGTAGGATTTTTTCAGCTAATTCAATACCTTTTCCATGTTTTGCTTTTCCTGTCATTTCAAGAATGTTTCCTGCAATAAAAAGAGATTTTTTTTCAAGATCTTTAGGACTTTGGTCATGCTTGCTTGGATCCAAAACTTTCAATATTTCCATCAATTCAAGATCGGGACCAACACCGTGCCCAATAGGCTGGCTTCCATCTGTTATTACACATCTTATTTTTTTATGAAAATAATTCCCCAGCGTATCAAAATCTCTTTTAAGGTCTTCTGCTTTTTTTCTTGTAGTAATCTTTACTGATTTTCCGTAAGGAATGTCAATGAGAATGTATTTGCTTCCTACTGCGAGTTTCTTTGAAAGTATTGAAGCAAGAAGCTGGGATTTGGGGTCTATGCTGAGCTCTTTTTCAACACTTATTATCTTTGAGTCAGCTGGAACAAGCCCTATTCCACCTCCAAATATTATGAAAGCATTTGTTTTTTTTATTATTTTTTTTAATTCCTTAACAGAAAAATCAACTTTTGCGATTGCTTCCATTACATCTGCTGTTCCTGCTGCAGTTGTTATTGCCCTTGAGGACGTTTTGGGAAAAGTCAGGCCAGCTGCCGCACAAATAGGAACAACAATTGGCGTTGTCCTGTTGCCTGCGACTCCACCTATAGAATGCTTGTCAACAATGAATTTGTTTTTTAGAGAGAGTCTGTTGCCTGTTTTTACCATGGCATTTATCATGTAAATTGTTTCCTTCATGCTTATTCCAACTCTGTACATTGCAGCAACAAAAAGTGCAATCTCTGCTTCAGAAAGGCGGTCATTTACGATATCTGAAATTATCTGGGAGATTTCATTTTTTGAAAGCTCCTTGTTCCCCAATTTTTTCTTGATCAAATCAACACTTCTTGGAACAGGTGCAATATTAACATCAACTTTTTGGTGTTTTTTAAGATTCAATCGAGAAACAATTTCATCAGAAACAAGAATCTCATCTTTTTTCATCTCATCTTCAATTATATCTAGAATAGCAGTCATCTCCCGTATTGGTTTTATAATGGTCTTGATAAAAACAGTTTCTTTTGCTTGCAAGCCAAATTTCATTGCTGTTTCCTTGCTAAGCATTGCAACAGGAAATCCAGAGGACCATTTCTTGATTTTTGCTCTTAGTATCATTTTAACAATTTACTCTTTTTTAAAATATTTTACAAATATAAATGGAAAAATCTATTTTTATATTTATATCTTATGAAGAAATATTACTTGCTTTCTTTTGCTGGTTCTTGAAGTATCAAACCAGGTGATGGTTTTTTCCTATATAGCTCCAGGATTATCAAAAGGTAAGCAATAACAAGTGGACCTATAATAAATCCTAAAATTCCAAAGAAGAATACCCCACCAATCATGGAAATAAGAACTACAGCAGAATGCATTTTTGTCATTCTTGATACAAAGATTGGTCTTAAAATATTTTCAGCAATTGAGGATATTATTCCGAATATTATTACTCCCCATGCAGCTGTTGTGTTTCCTGCTATAAACATGTAGATTGCAACAGGAATCCATACTACAGGTGTTCCAACAATAGGCAATATTCCAGCAACAACTCCCAAAATAGTAAGGAATAGGGCGTTAGGAACTCCAAATATAAAGAAACCTACTCCTGCAATAAGTCCTTGAATCATTCCTATAAAGATATGACTGTATATAACTGACTTGGTTATTTCAGAAGAATGGTCAAATAATTTTTTCTCAACTTCTTTTGGGAAAGGCAAAAGGCTTTTTAGATATTCCAAAACTTCTTCCTTGTCTCTTAGGACAAAAAAGAAGGTGAAAAAAGCAACTACGAGCTGGAGAGCTATTGTTGGAAGATTAACTAGCATATTTGTCAATGAGTTTGTTATTGCGTTTGTAGTATTAAGAATAAAAGAGGACAATGCAGAACTTACCTGAGTCGCGAATTGTGGCGAGGTAAACAGTTTGGGAAAAAGGCCCTTAAGAAGGGTGGTAAAATCTATCTGAAGAGCTGCTTGGAATATCTTGAAAGATTGATCAATAAGAAGGGGAATCAAGAACCAGATTACTAGAAATATGATTATAAAAACTATGACCATAATCAGCCAAGCGCTTAGATTTTTTGATTTTGTTCTTTTGTAAAGCCAATCGTAAACAGGAGCGAAAATAAATGCAAGGAGAAGACCTGAGAAAATCGAAAGAATTATGGGCCTCAAAAGAAGAAAAGAAAGAACAATTAGAGATAAGAATATTATCAAACCCATTGTCTTTTCAAAATATTCTTCGTCTATTTTAACCATTAATTAGTGAATGGTAGTTAAAATTTATAAAGGTTTGTGAATAAAAATTTTTATGAACTTCATAAAAAAGATATTCTCTGGTAAGACTGATGAATCAGTGCACAAGCAGTTTGTAAGGTTTGGAAAGGGAGAATACAGGAGAAGGGCACTTTTGAGCATCTGGAAAACAAAAGCAATTAAGGTAAAAAGCAGCTTTGAATTCGCCAACGATTTTGTTAACTTTGTTTCAGAGATTGGAGAAGCATCATTTAGCGGAAATATTTGGAGCAAAGGCGAGCTTCCTGGTTTATTAGGAAAGAAAAGAGAGGGAAAAATAATTTATGAAGTAAATGGGTTAACAAGTAGGCAGATAAAAGAGATTTCTCCAAAAGTCTATTACTTTCTTTTAAATGCAGAAGGACCTGGAATAAAGTTAAGAATAAAGACCAAGCTTCCAAAACCAGGAAAAGGAGAGGACAAAATTGATGATAAATTCTGCCAGATGGAAATTGATGAAAAATATTACAGCAAAGTAAAGGATGATTTTTTCTGGGATTTACCAGATATTAAAAAAGCAACTGTTGAACACACTTTTGTCATAAAAGACATTGTTCTTCCTAAAGGAGAAACAGACTATGCCAAAATCAGAGAACTTGCAAAGAGGAAGGGAAAAATTATAAGAACTGCAAATATTGATGGCAAAGAAGTCAAGAAAGAGATTGATTTCGAAGCTTAATTCTGTCAAAAAACTTTAAAAAGGACCTTTTTTTAGATATCTTATCCAGGGTAATAAAATGCTATCCGCAAAAGCAAATATAGTAAGAAATGGCTACAATACGAAGACCGAGAAAGGGAAGTTTGCAGATTTGGCCGAGGAAAAAGGCCAGTAAGTTTCTGCCTAGAGTTAACTGGAGTTCTATAGATTCTGGAAAAAAATTGAAGGGTTTTATATGTTATAAAGCAGGAATGGCTTCTGCTTTTGTCAAGGACGAAACTCCCAATTCAATGACAAAAGGGAAAAATATTATTGTTCCTGTTACAATTCTTGAATGCCCATCAATGAGAATATTTTCCGTCAGGTTTTACAAAAACGGCCAAGTCAAAACAGAAGTTTTAGCTGAAAATATGGACAAGGAATTAATAAGCATAATAAAAATACCCAAGAAAAAGCCAGGAAAAATTGATGATGTAAAAGATTATGATGACATTGCTCTTGTATGCTATTCAGAGGTTAAAAAAACAGGAATTAAAAAAACTCCCGACATAAGCGAAATTGGATTGTCTGGAGACTTGAGCGAGAAGCTTAATTTTGCAAAAGAAAATCTTGGAAAAGAAATAAATTTCTCTGACATGTTTGAAAAAAAACAGGTTGTTGACATTAGAGGATTGTCAAAAGGCTTTGGTTTCTCAGGACCTGTAAAAAGATTCGGCATTTCATTAAAAGCGCACAAATCTGAAAAAGGAAGAAGAAAGCCAGGAAGCTTGGGTCCATGGCATCCTGCAAGAGTCACATACAAAACACCATTGGCAGGACAGCTTGGAATGTTTTCAAGAATAACTTACAATAGCAACATAATAGATGAAGGAAAATCAGACGGAAAATTCAAGAACATAAAAAATTACGGAAACATTGACACAAATTATGTTCTTGTTACAGGCTCTGTTCAGGGTCCTGCAAAAAGACAGGTTCTCATAACATATCCTTTAAGATCAACTAAAAAACAGGCGAAGAAAGTTTACAATTTAATAGAAATAAGATAAAATGAAAACAGCAATTTTTGATTCAACAGGGAAAAAAGTAAAGGACATAGAACTTCCAAGTTTTTTCAGTCTTCCAGTAAGAGATGACATAATTTCAAAGGCGCTTGAAGCAAAGAAATCAAAACAGCCTTATGCACCGAGTCCTGTAGCTGGAAAACAAACAGCTGCATCAGGAAAGGTAGTTCACAGAAGACATGTATGGAGAAGCGGTTATGGAAGAGGAATATCAAGAATTCCAAGAAAAGTAATGACAAGAAAAGGAAGCCAGTTCAACTGGGTTGGAGCAGAAATTGCATCAACTCGTGGCGGAAGAAGGGCCCATCCACCAAAAATTGCATCTATGATAAAAGAATTGAAAATAAACAAGAAGGAAGATGAAAAAGCATTAATTTCAGCAATCAGCGCAACAGCAAACAAAAAACAGGTAGCTATGAAGTACCAGAGCATAGATGAAAAAGACATCAAAGATCTTCCGATTGTTGTTGAATCCAAAATCACGAGCGAGAAAACAAAACAGCTTTTAAGCGCTATCGAAAAAATACTTGGAGAAAAACTTTTCCAAGTTGCAGTAAGCAAGAAAGTTGTAAGAAGCGGCAAGGGAAAGTCAAGAGGAAGAAAATACAAATCAAATGCAGGAATTTTGGTTGTTACAGGAAAGAGCGAAAACATGAAATCAAACATCTTTGATACAAGGAATGCAAATACATTGAGCATTGTTGATTTGGCAGAAGGTGGATCAGGAAGAATTACAGTTTATACAGAGCAGGCAATTAAAGATTTGGAGGAAAAGTTAAAACAATAAAATGACAATTGAATTAAAACCATTAATAACTGAAAAAGCAGTCATGCTTATTGAATCTCAGAACACTTTGATATTCAAAACAAACCAAAAACCAAGCAAGCAGGAAATAAAAAAAGAAATAGAGAGCTTGTTCAAGGTTAAGGTTGAAAAAGTGAGAGTTTCTGTGAAGGGAAACCAAAAATGCTTTTATGTTAAATTAAAAAAAGATTTTCCAGCTATTGATGTAGCGACGAAAATCGGAATGATATAAAAATAAAATGGGTAAGAGAATAATTGTTCAGGCAAGAGGACGCGGGGGACCAAGATACAGAGTTAGAAGCAAATCTTACAAAATAAGACCAAGATATCCACAAAAACTTTCTGGAGAAGGCACTGTTGTAAAAATCCTTAATTCATTGGCCCATACAGCTCCTTTGGCTAAAATTAGTTACTCAAACGGAGTTTTCTTTATGCCTGCATTCAAGGGAATGCTTGAAGGCCAGAAAATAAAATTTGAAACTCAGGAAACTTCTCCTGGAAATATTTTAAGATTGAGAGATATTCCTGTAAAGACTTTTGTTTACAATATAGAGGCAAGACCTGGCGACGGCGGGGTTTTCATAAGAACAGGAGGAAGTTCAGGAGTTGTAAACCGTGTTTCTGAAACAGGAGTTTTCATTTTAATGCCATCAAGGAAAGAAAAAGAATTCAACCCAAATAACAGGGCAACTATTGGAGTTATTGCTGGTGCAGGAAGAATGGACAAGCCAATAATAAAGGCAGGGAAAAGATATTTCATGAAAAAATCAAAAGGAGGAAGAGTCTGGCCAAGAACATCTGCAGTAAAGATGAATGTTATAGACCATCCATTTGGCTCTGGCAGAGGAAAGAGAATTAAGAGCAAGATTGCAAAGAGAAATGCGCCTCCTGGAGCAAAGGTTGGTTTGATAAGGCCAAGGAGAACAGGAAAGAAGAAATAAAATGGAAAAAGAAGCAGAATCAAAAACATCTGAGATAAAAAGAAAAGAATTTACTTATAGAGGAAAAACTATTGACGAGCTGAAAAAGCTTGATGTAAGAGAATTTTCAAAATATATAAAATCAAAGCCAAGAAGATCTGTTCTCAGACAATTCCAGCAAATAGAGAATTTCGTCAGCAGGGCTAAAATAAAGGCTGAAAAAAATAAGCCAATAAGAACTCATCAAAGAGAGCTTGTTATAGTGCCTGAAATGGTTGGAATGAAAATAGCTATCCATGATGGAAGGACATTTGTGCCAACAATAATCATGGGTGAAATGCTTGGTCATAGACTTGGAGAGTTTGCAATGACAAGAAGCAGAGTCAAGCATAGTAAAGCAGGAATAGGTGCTACAAAGGGAAGTAAATTCAAGGCCAAGAAATAAATAAAATAAAAATGACAGAAAAAAATTACAATCCAGAACAAAAACAGAACATGGGAATTAACAAGCAGCAAAAAAATCAGAAAATGCAACAGCCAGCAGTAGCTAAGACCGAGAAATTGGAAAAGAAAGAAGAAGCAAAGCCTGCAGAAGATAAAAAAACAGAGACAAAAGTTGAAGAAAAGAAACAAGAAACTGTTTCAAAACCTGTTATAAAGGAAAAACCAAAGAAAACAAATGCTGTTGTCAACGGAATTGGGGTTCCTATATCAACAAAACAGTCAATGGCAATATCAAGATTCATAAAAAGAAAAAAAATTGAAGATGCAATAAGAGATCTTGAGCAGGTTGCTAGATTGAAGAAACCTGTTCCAATGAAAGGAGAAATTCCTCACAGAAAAGGAGAAATAATGTCCGGAAGATTTCCACAGAAAGCTGCAAAAGAATTTATAATATTGCTTAAAAGCCTTGCAGCAAACTCTGCATACAACGGACTTGAAAACCCAATAATTACGCAATCTGTTCCAAATATAGGTTCAAGGCCTTTTGGCAGAAAGGGAATAAGAAGGAAAAGAACAAACATAACTATCATCGCTGAAGATAAAAAACAAATGGTAAAAAATAAATAAAAAAATGGAAGAAAAAAACGTCGTTAAATTCAAGAAAGAAGAGTTCGCAATAAGAGAATACATAAGGCAGTCTCTCGGAAAGGGAAAAGTAAGTCGTGTAAAGATAGAATATACTCCTGTTGGAGAAAAAATAATTATCTCAACAAACAGGCCTGGAATGATAATTGGTAAAGGTGGAGAAAAAATAAAAGATTTGACAAGAGTTCTTAAGGGAACATTCAAGCTTGAAAATCCAAACATAGAAATTGATGAAATAAGAAGGCCTCAGCTTGATGCGCAGTTCATGGCAGATGATATTGCATTAAGCCTTGAAAGATTTGGACCTTTGAAATTCAAAGTTATTGCATACAGGGCATTGCAGAGCATAATGGAAGCTGGTGCTCTTGGAACAGAAATAAGACTTAGCGGAAAACTTCCAAGCGCAAGAGCAAGAACTTGGAGATTTGCACAAGGATATATGATAAAAACAGGCAACAGCGCAAAGGTTGTTGACAGAGCAAAAGCTGTTGCACAGACAAAACCGGGAACTGTTGGCGTAAAAGTAAGCATTTTGTCTCCAGAAGCAATACTTACAGACAAGATAATAATCAATGAAGAACTTTTGAAAAAAATAATAGCAAATATTGAACAAAAAGACCAGGCAGTTCCAGTTGAAAACAAAAAGAAAAAATCAAAGATAAAAATTAAGCAAGTTAAGGAGATTAAGGAATAAAAATGGCGAAAATAAAGGCATCTGAAATAAAAAAAATGACAAAGGAAGAAAAAAATCAGAAACTTGAAGAGTTAAAAATGGAGCTTATAAAATCAAGAGTCAGTGCTTCAAAAACAGGAAATTCAAAAGTCAAAGAAATTAAACGTTTAATAGCGAGGATAACAACGCTTAACAAATAAAATGGAAATATGCCCTAAATGCGGATTACCAATGCAAGCATGCGTTTGCGAGCAGATTGTCAAAGGTACGCAAAGAATCAAAGTTTCAATAGACAAAAAAAGATACGGAAAAATTGTAACTCTTGTTTCAGGATTTGAAAGTGGGATAGACATCAAGAAAATAACAAAAAACCTGAAAAATGGCCTTGCATGCGGAGGAACATACAGGGATAACACTGTTGAATTGCAGGGAGATCACAGAAAAAAAATTAAGGAAGTTCTCATAAAACTCGGTTTTGATGCAGAACTTATAGAGGATTAAAATAAAATGAAAAAAGAAGAAAAAAACAACCAAAAGAAAATGGAAGGAAAACAGACAGCTGTTTTAGCCAATGCTAATGACAGAGACTGCCCTATTCATGGGAATCTCAAGGCAAGGGGAAGAATTTTTGAAGGAAGAGTTATAAAGAAATTCCCTAACAGGGTAACAATTGAATTCGAGAGAATGGTAAGAAATCAAAAGTATGAAAGATACTCAAAATCAAGAACAAAACTTCATGCAAGGCTTCCTTTGTGCATGGAAAAGGACATTAATGTAGGGGATTTGATAAAAATTCAGGAATGCAGACCATTAAGCAAGATAATCCATTTTGTTGTAATTAAAAAAATAAAAGACAAAGGAGAAAAATAAAAAATGAAAGCTGTATCTGCAAAAATAACACCCGGATTGAACATTGGCGCAGTTCTCGTTGCTGCCGACAATAGCGGAGCAAAACTTTTGAGGCTTGTCTCTATAAAAAGAGGCAAGGGAACAAAGGGAAGGCAGGGCAATGCAAGAGTTGCAGATATGGTAAAAGTCAGTGTAAGAAAAGGACTTCCAGACATGATGGGAAAAGTATATGATGCAGTTGTTGTCAGGCAAAAAAAAGCTTACAGAAGACTTAATGGAGAAAGAATTGCGTTTGAGGACAATGCAGCAGCAATATTAAAGGATGAAAAGGGAAACCCCCAGGGAACTCAGATTAAAGGGCCTGTGGCAAGGGAGGTTTTGGAAAGATGGCCATCTGTGGCTAAAATAGCAGCTTTCGTTCACTAAAAAAATTAAAATGAAAAAAAAGTTTTCAACTTCATGGATATCAAGCAAAAGACCCGGAAAGCAAAGAAAATACGCAGCGAAAGCTCCTTTGCACTTGAAAAGAAGTTTCCTGAATGCAAACCTCTCAAAAGAATTGAGAAAAAGATACGGAAGAAGAAGCTTCGCATTAAAGAAAGGAGATATTGTAAAAATAATGAGGGGGAACTTCAAGAAAAAAACAGGAAAAATAATCGAAGTTGACACAAAAAACATGAAAGTTCAAATAGAGGGGATGCAGATTAAAAAGCAAGATGGTTCAAAAGTAAACGTAAAATTCACTCCTTCATTTTTGCAGATAATAGAATTAAACATTGAAGACAAGAAAAGAAACGATTCAATAATGCGTTCAAAGAAAAAAACAGAAACACAAACACCAAAAGGAGAAAAGAAAAATGCACCTTAAAATTCAGGAAGCTCCAAAGAGCTGGCCAATATACAGAAAAGGAAGAAGATATGTAGTTAGACCAAGTTCAAACCTTAATTCGGGACTTGCCTTCCTGACTGTACTAAGAGACATGGCTAAAGTAGTTTCAAACAGGAAAGAAGCAAGAAGGCTCATATTCCTTAAGCATGTTCTTTTAAACAACAAAATTCCAAAAGATGAAAAAGAAGCCGTGGGTCTTTTTGACACAATATCTTTGGTAAGCATGAAGAAAAATTACAGAATTGACATTTCTGAAAAAGGAAAGTTTGAGCTTAAGGAAATAAATGAAAGCGAAGCAAACAAAAAAGTCGCCAAGCTTGTTGACAAAAAAACGCTTAAGGGAAAGAAAACACAGCTTAATCTTCAGGACGGAAGAAATTTCCTTTCAGAAATGAAATGCAGTGTAAATGACTCTGTTCTGATAAATTTCAAGGATAAGAAAATAGAAAAATGCCTTCCAATGAACAAAGGTTCAAGGGCTGTTGTTTTCGTAGGAAAACATTCTGGAAAAAGAGGGGAAATAAAAAGTATTGATTTAAACAAAAAAACTATTGAGATGGAAACAGGAGACAAGGAAAAACTGAATGTTTTGCTCAAGCAGATAATAATAACAGAATAAAATGAACAAAATGAGAGAAATAAAAATAGAGAAAGTTGTCCTTAGCGTAGGCGGCACTGGAGAAAACCTTGAGAAAGGCGTCAAGCTTTTGAACATTATAACAGGAAGAAAGCCATCAAAAAGAAGGTCTCACAAAAGAATTCCTGCATTTGGAGTAAGACCAAAGCTTGAAGTAGGCGCAATGGTAACTTTAAGAGAAAATTTTGAAGATCTTGTCAGAAGAATGCTTGCAACAAAAGATAATACACTCAAGAGAAGCCAAATAAAAGAAAACAGTTTTTCATTTGGTGTTAAAGAATACATTGAAATACCTGGTATTGAGTACCAAAGAGAGATAGGAATAATGGGATTTGATGTCTCTGTTGCATTCCAAAGAGCAGGAAGAAGAGTAAAGTTAAGAAAAATAAAGGAAGGGAAAGTTCCCAGAAGAAATGATGTTACAAAGGAAGAAATAATAAAATTCATGGAGGATAAATTTAAAACAAATTTCGTTTAAAAAATAAAAAATGACAGCAAGTGATTGGAAAAAAATATTGAAGCAGCTTGAAAACAAGCCTGAAAAAAAACAGAAATTCCTAAAGCACAATGAGCCAAAGAAAAGAAAGATAGGAATTGCAGCAAAGAAATGCGAACGCTGCGGGCGTTTCGGCGCTCATATAAAATCATACGGACTAAATTTATGCCGACATTGTTTCAGGGAAACGGCGCAGGAAATCGGCTTCAAAAAATACAGCTAAAATGTCACAAGATGTTGTTTCAGATGCACTAAATATGATGAGGAATGCCATAAAGGCAAGAAAGGAAACTCTTGAAATAAAAAGAATTTCCGGCTTACTTATAGAAGTGCTCAAAATAATGAAGCAAAAGAACGCAATAAAAAGGTACAAGATAGATTCAAGGAAGAAAACTGTAGAAATTGATATCGGAACAATGGTCGAATGCAGGGCAATAAAGCCAAGATTCACTGTAAAGAAAGAAGATATTGAAAAGTACAGAAGAAGATTCCTTCCTGCAAGGGGAATAGGAACAATAGTAGTATCGACAAACAAAGGTCTTATCACACATGATGAGGCTGTTGAGAAAGGGACAGGAGGGTCTCTTATCGCATACTTTTACTGAAAATTAAAATGAGAAAAGAACTTTACAAAGAAGTAGAAGTCCCAAGCGGAGTTGAAGTTGAAATAGATGGAGGCTTGTTCAATGTTAAAGGAAAAGAAGGAGAAAATTCAAGGATGTTTAAAACAAAAGGATTGGAATTTGTGAAAAAAGATGGGAAAATATCAATCGGAAGCAAAAATTCAACAAAAAAAGAGAAAAAAATGATGAACACAATCGCGGCACATATAAGCAATATGATTAAAGGCGTCCAGGAAAAGTTTGAATATGAATTAAAATCAGTTTTCAGCCATTTTCCAATAACAATCGAGGCAAAAGGCAGAGAAGTTTTAATAAAAAATTTCCTTGGAGAGAAGACACCAAGAAAAGCTACTCTTCCTGAAAAAGTTGAGATAGAAATTAACGGAAATGTGATAAAAGTAAGGTCAATAGACAAGGAACTTGCAGGGCAGGCTGCTGCAAAGCTTGAAACAGCCACAAAAATAAGGTCAAGAGACAGAAGAGTTTTCCAGGATGGAATTTTCATGACAAAAAAAGTCGGGAGTGAAATATGAAATTCTTAAGGCGTGGAACAGGAATGCATCTTTTGATAGGAAAGAAGAGAAAAAAGCTCAGAAAATGGAGAAAGCCAAAAGGAAGAAGCAACAAAATGAGGGAAAACAGAAAGGGAAGAGCTCCAATAGTAAGCATTGGCTACAAAAACAAGGTTGAAAATAAAACAAAAATTATGGTTTACAATTTAAAAGATTTGGAAAATGCAAAAAAGTATAATATTGTCATCTTGGGTAGCGTCGGAAAAAAGAATAAAAAAGAAATTTTAAAAAAGGCAGTAGAAATGAAGGTAGATTTTCAAAACATAAATGCGGCAAAATTCCTTAAGAAAAATGAATCTAGGTAAAAAGAAAAAACTGGCAATGAGAACCCTTCATGTGGGAAGTAGCAGAATTGTTTTTCTAGAATCAAGGCTGGACGAGATAAAAGAAGCAATAACAAAACAGGACATTAATGACCTTGTCAAAAATGGGGCAATAATAATAAAAGAAGGAAAAGGAAGAAGAAAAGTCCAGAAAAACGGGAAAAGCAGAAACATGGGCAATGTAAGAAAAAAGAAAAGGAACAGGAAAAGAAATTACATAATCCTGACAAGAAACTTAAGGAATTATTCAAGAAGCCTTAAGGCAGAAGGAAAAATTACAAAGGAAAAATTATCAGAGATAATGAGAAAAATAAGGAATAAGGATTTCAAGAATAAATCGCAGGTCAAGGAATATTTAGCAGGAGTGAAAAAATGAAAACAATAAGGCGAAGAAGAAAAGAAAACAAGACAAATTACAATATAAGAATGAATCTTTTGAAAAGTGGAATGCCAAGAGTTGTTTTCAGAAAAACTGACAAATACATTATAGGGGAATATGTCACAAGCGATGAGGCAAAAGACAAGGTTGTTTTTGGAATTACATCAAAAATATTGTTAAAGAATGGGTGGCCTGAAGATATGAAAGGAAGTTTGAAGTCTCTTAGTGCTTCCTATCTTACAGGATTCATTTTTGGAAAGGAAATAAGCGAGAAAAAGCTGCAAGTTCCTGTATTGGATATAGGAATGACAAGAAATGTTGCAAAGGGAAGAGTTTTTGCATTTGTCAAAGGAATTATTGATTCAGGAATAAAAATGAAATCAGGGGCAGAAGTCTT
The DNA here is from genome assembly GCA_049511795.1 of Candidatus Pacearchaeota archaeon. GTDB lineage: Archaea > Nanobdellota > Nanobdellia > Pacearchaeales > GW2011-AR1 > ASMP01. Next base: position 267,346 of record JBEKXS010000001.1, read on the forward strand.
TCCAAGCGAGGAAAGAATAAATGGAAAAAACATGAAAAAAGATTTTTCAGCAACATTCATTAAGATTAAATCAAAAATAGAAGGAAAATAAAAATGGAAAAAAAGGCAAAAGTAAAAAAACAGGAATTTGAAGACACGAAAAAAACAGTCGAAGCTCACAAAACAATGAGTGAGGAAGAAGCTGAAAAAATGGCTGAAAAGCCAGAGGAAGTTACTGAGAAATTAATTGAGTCAGAAATAATTCCTGAAGAAATCATAAAATCTGTTGCATCCCCTGAAGAAATTGTTGTTAAGAGAGGAGATAGATTCAAGGGAAAAAGCAGAGAAGAAATTCTTTCTGAATGGGAACCAAAGACAAAGCTTGGAAGAGAAGTAAAGGATGAAAAAATAACAAACATTGATGAAATACTTGACTCAAAAAGAAAAATACTCGAAGAGCAGATAGTTGACAAGCTTCTTAATTTAAAAACAGATCTTATTCTTATAGGCCAGGCAAAGGGTAAATTCGGAGGAGGAAAAAGAAGGGCATGGAGGCAGACTCAGAAAAAAACACAGGAAGGAAATGTCCCTACATTCTCAACAATGGCTGTTGTAGGAGACGAAGCAGGCCATATTGGCGTCGGAGATGGAAAAGCCAAGGAAACTCTTCCTGCAAGAGATAAGGCAATAAGAAAAGCAAAGCTTGCAATCATAAAAATAAGAAGGGAATGTTCAAGTTTTGACTGCTCATGCAATGAGCCACACACTGTTCCATTCAAAGTTACAGGAAAAGCCGGAAGTGTAAGAGTAACTCTTATACCTGCACCTCAAGGAACAGGACTAGTTGTTGCGAATGAATTAAAAAAAATACTTAAGCTTGCAGGAATAAAAGATGTTTACAGCAAAACATTCGGAAGCGGAAGAACAACATTCAATATGGTAAAAGCCTGCATTGATGCTTTAATTAAAACAAACCAAAAACTAAAATGATATGCATAATAAGAATATCCGGAGATGTAAAACTTGACCATGGAGTCAGGGAAACTTTGAATAGGCTGAGACTTGGAAGAAAATATGCCTGTGTTGTTATAAATCCAAAGAAAGAGGAGATTGGAATGATAAACAAAGTAAGAAATTTCATTGCATTCGGAACCATAGAAAATAATATTTTTGAAAAGCTTATAGAAAAAAGAGGGAAGAGAATTGACAAGAAGAAAATGGTTGATGCAAAAAAAGTAATAGAGGGACTGGATAAAGGAAAAAAATATGAGGAATTAAATTTGAAGCCATTTTTTAGGCTTCATCCACCAAGAGGCGGAATAGATAGCAAAATTCATTTTCCAAAAGGAGTTTTAGGTGATAATGGAGAAAAAATAAATGACCTTTTGGTGAGGATGTTATAAAATGCCATTAAAAAGAACAAAGAAAAGGAAAAGAGTCTCCAGAATGAGGGGAAGAGGAGCGGGAACCCATGGCTGGGGAGCGAGAAAGAAACATAAAAAGTCAGGACACCGTGGGGGAAAGGGAATGGCTGGAACAGGCAAAAGAGCTGACCAGAAAAAAACCCTTGTAACAATGCTTTATGGTCATAATTATTTCGGAAAGCAGGGAGTTACAAGCAGAAAAACAGAAAGAGACAAAAGATTGAGAATTAATTTAAGAGACATTGAATTCAATATTGAAAGTTTTGTAGAAAGAGGTATTGCGAAGAAAACTGCAAAGGGTTTTGAGATAAATCTTGAAAATTACAAAATTCTTGATAGTTCAGAAGAATATAAAGTAACAAACAAAATGTTCATAAAGGCTCTTGGAGCTTCAGAATCTGCTATAGAAAAAGTAAAGAAAGCTGGCGGAGAAATTTTGTTGAAGAATAAGCAGGCTGAAGAAGAGAAAGCTGAGTGAATCTCATTTTAATAAACTTAAATTAATCATAAAGGTTTTAAACGATGTTAAATAGGTATAGTTAAGATGGCAGATTTAAGAAATATTTTTGGTCTGATTCCTGAAGTTAAAAAACCTGATGAGAAAAAATTAGGGTTCAACACAAAATTAAAATGGACTTTAATCGTTCTTGGCGCTTTTTTTATACTTGCAAATATTCCATTATTTGGGCTGTCTTCTAATTCCCTTTCTCAATTTCAGTACCTTGCAATAATTCTTGGAACTGATTTCGGGAGCATAATATCTCTCGGTATTGGGCCAATAGTTACAGCATCGATTATTCTTCAGCTTCTTAATGGTGCAGGAATAATAAACATAGATACAACGACTGATGAAGGGAAAAAATTCTTTCAAGGAATACAAAAATTACTTGTGTTCTTTTTCATAGTTTTCGAAGCAGCTGTTTATGTTGTCCTTAAGGGATTGCAGGCTGCTCCCGGGCTTGGATTTCTTTTGATACTCCAGTTGATATTAGGAGGAGTTGCAATCTACTATATGGATGAATTAGTGCAGAAATGGGGATTTGGTTCTGGTGTAAGTCTTTTCATCGCTGCAGGTGTTTCATGGAGGATCATAACAGGAGCTTTCCAGTTTATAGACCAACAAGGAAGAAACTGCCTTCTTGATTTTAAAAATGTCCCTTGTTCAGGTAAAGTTCTTGTTCTTATTCAATCTCTGATAAACAGATTGCCTACAGAACTTCTTTCAGCAGCTGGTGCAATAATTGCAACAGTTGGAATTTTCCTTTTGATAGTATGGGCACAATCATTGAAAGTTGAAGTCCCTCTTTCATTCGGGAGAATAAGAGGATATGCAATGAAATGGCCATTGTCATTCTTCTACTCATCTGTTATACCTGTTATTTTCACAGCTGCATTGATTGCAAACTTCCAATTGTTTGCAGGAATAATACAAAATGCCGCTGCATCGTGCGCTTCAGGGGCAGCGTGCGGTAGCATTGCAAAATTTGCCTCATATTTCACATTCCTCGGGCAGTTTTCTCAGGGTCAGCCTATTTCTGGCCTTGCATTCTGGCTTGGCTCAACAAATCTTCTTGATTTGATAATCAGAGGAGGATTCTTGCCAATATTTTTGTTCCAAGGGATAACACACATAATATTTTTCATGTTTTTCTCGACGCTGTTTGCAGTATTCTGGGTAAAAACTTCAAACATGGATGCAAAAAGTCAGGCACACAATATTACTTCTTCTGGATTGCAGGTTGCTGGATTCAGGCAGGATGAAAGAATAATTGAAAGCATTCTTGACAGATATATCATGCCACTAACAATAATGGGTGGATTAGCAATAGGACTTTTAGCAGCTCTTACAGATTTGCTTGGAGCTCTTGTTTCAGGAACGGCAATTCTTCTTGTAATTATGATATTATTCCAGTTCTATCAAAACATTGCCCAGCAGCATCAAATGGATATGTCTCCAATGATGAGAAAATTCGTGAAGGTTTAAAAACAACAACTACTTTTTTGAAAAATGGATTCAGAAGGAAAAGAAGGAAGTTTTCGTGGTGTGTTTATAGCAGTCCTTATCTCTATACTTATAGCTTCATTTTACAACAGTGTTCCTTTGATTAAAAATTCTGTTGAAGCTGTTTTAAATCCAACAGCAGGCGCGCTTCTTATCTGGAATTTGACTCTTGGAATGACTGTTATAATTCTAATTCTTTCTTTATTTACAACAATTGTACAAAAGTATACAACTGATCAGGAAACTATGCGACAAATGAGAAAAGATCAGAAAGAAATGCAAGAGCAATTGAAAAAATTGGAAGTTGGCTCAAAAGAGCACACTGAATTAAGCATGAAATCAATGAAAATAATGGGGCCAATGTTCAAGCTAAGCTTAAGGCCCATAATATATACAGCAATTCCACTTATCCTTTTATTCAGGTGGTTCGCAGACTACTTTACAATTGTTCATTTCAGTTTCTTGGGATTTCTTAACTGGTTTTGGTTTTATTTTATAGGAACAATAGTCTTTACATCAATATTGAGAAAAATGATGAATGTTGTTTAAGAAAACTTAAAAATCATTATTCTGTACTAAAAATAGGTTAAAAATGGAAAAAGAAAAGCAGCAGGAGTTTGTTTTCAAATTAAGCATGTTTGAACAGCAGATGAACCAATTGCAGGAACAAATGGAAGCTGTGGAAAAGGGGATAAACGATCTTAGCTCACTTAATTTTAGCCTTGATGACATTAAAAATGGTGTTGGTAAGGAAGTTTTAAGTCCTTTAGGAAAAGGAATCTTTGTAAAAGCAAATCTTGTTTCTGATGACTTAACAGTAGATATTGGGCAGGGAAATTTTGTTAAAAAAACTATACCAGAAATAAAAGAGATAATAAAAGAACAGACAAAAAAACTAATTTCTGTAAAAAAAGAACTTGATGAAAATCTTGAGAGAATAAACAGAGAGATGACAAAAACTTTGGAAGAATTCAGAAAAGCATCAGAGTGAAACTTTTTTTAAGAAATTAATGTAGCTCATTATTCCAAACTCACTTATAATTCCGCTTATATACTTTTTATGAACAAACTCAAATGCGGGATTTTTTATCTTGATATTTCTTGGGGCTTTATTCCACACTTCATTTAATGGTCTCTGCTCTATTGGGACTTTATTATTTGTGAATTTCCATGAATCTGAAACAATGTAAAAAGGTATTTTTTCTTCTTTTGCAATTCTTGCCAAAAGCTCTGAACCAACTTTGTTGATTACGCCTGTTTTTAAGATTGCATCTGCACCGATAAGAATTTTGTCTGGTTTTTTGAACCCCTGTTCTCCTGAAAGAACAATTCCAAGAGAAGAGTCAACAAACATCGTGACTTTTATTCCTGCATTTTTCAGATCTTTTGCAGTTTTTCTGCCCTGATACAATGGCCTTGTTTCTGTAAGATAAACTTCAAACTTCTTTCCTTTTCTGTGAGCATTTGCAAGAGCTTTAGAAACACTTGTTGAATGGCAGTGAGTGAAAATAATTTTGTCTTTTTTTATCAGGTTTAAGACAAGATTGTTTATTTTTTCCTGACTGGCTTGAAAATGTTTTAATATTTTTCCGGGCGGGTTTTTTTCAGCTAATTGAAGAACTTTATGCATCATTGGCTCTGTAGGTCTTGAATCAAGAAGTATTTTTTTTGATTTCTCAGTTGGAATCAATGAATAAGCAGAAAGAGCTGCTTTTGCAACATTGTTTGCTCCCTGTATTTTTATACTTTTTATATCAGAAACAATTTTTTCAAACCCCTCTTTTTTTGAAGACATGTTTTAATAAAGCAGGGTTAATATAAAAACCATTCGCTAACTCACGAACATTTAAAAATTTCTTTTACATTTAAAAGTTATGCTAGAAAGTATGTTCAATCCCCAGAGGATGGAAAAAGGTCCTTGGAAAATGGTTTTCATTGGGATTCTTTACGCTTCTCTTTCTTTGCTTCTTGTCAAATGGTTTTTCGCTGGAGATGCAGTGCTTGCAAATTATTCCGGAATTCTTGTTGTGACTTTTTGTGTAATGTTCACAATACCTTTCATGTATTTCATAATTAGGCAAGATGAGCATGAAGATGAAGAAAGTTTTGGTTTCCTAAGTGTATGGAGAATCCATAAGGATGCAATTTATGCATTTCTCTGGTTATTTTTAGGATTCATAATTGCTTTTGCTTTTTGGTATATGGTTCTTCAGGATTCTACACTCTTCAATGCACAATTGCAGACATATTGTATGATAAACAGCCCGGGAAGCGTTAGTTCCTGTGTTCAAAAATATGACTTTGCAACTACAGGAGCTGCAACACAAGGATTAAGATTTTTCTCAATAATCGAAAATAATGTATATGTCATGATTTTCACGCTAATTTTTTCCCTTATATTTGGGGCGGGAGCTGTTTTTGTTCTTGCATGGAACGCAAGTGTAATTTCTGCAGCTGTATCTATTTTTGCTGGGCGCAGTGTTTCTGATATTCCTTTGGGAATTGCAAGATATATGATTCATGGTTTCCCTGAAATAGCTGCATATTTTATAACAGCCCTGGCAGGCGGAATTTTTGGGGTTGGAATAATAAGGAATGGAGTAAAAAGCAAAAGATTTTTGCATGTTATAGGAAATACTGTAATTCTTCTTTTCTTATCCTTAGTAATTCTGATTTTTGCGGCAATAATAGAAGTCTATCTAACACCTGCTTTGTTTGGGTAGAACCATGTTCTATAAAGTTTAAAAACAAAAAACTCTTTTTTGGGCAATGGAAGAGTTATTACTTTTGTTATCTCTTATAATAAGTTTTCTTTTGACTTTTTTCACGATGCCATTCTGGATAAGGAAAGCCAAAGGAGTTGGTCTTGTGTGGGAAGACATGAACAAACCAGGATATCCAAAGAATGTTGCGGGTTCTGGAGGAATTATCGTTGTTATGGCTTTTGTAATTGGTGTTCTCTATTACATAGCAGTAAGGACTTTTATGATAAAAGATGGTAATGGAATAAGCTTGGAAATTTTTGCTTTGCTTAGTGTTGTCTTGATTTTGACTTTTGTTGGAATAATTGATGATTTATTAGGATGGAGAAACAAGGGGCTTTCAGTTAGAACAAGAATAATTCTCGCTTTTGCAGCTTCTATCCCCCTGGTTGTAATCAATGCAGGAAGTTCAATTGTAGACCTTCCGATATTCGGTGTTCTTAATTTAGGAATCCTTTATCCTCTTGTAATAATTCCAATAGGAATTGCTGGTGCAACGACAACTTATAATTTTTTAGCTGGTTTTAATGGATTAGAAGCAGGACAAGGGGTAATCATATTAAGTTTTTTATCATATGTTGCATATATAACCGGAGTTCATTGGTTATCTTTAGTTGGATTGATAATGGTTGCTGCTCTTATTGCATTCTTATATTACAATTGGAATCCTGCAAAAGTATTTCCGGGGGATTCTTTGACTTGGACAATTGGGGCACTTATAGCAGGTATGGCAATTTTAGGCAATTTTGAAAAAATAGCTATTTTTGTTTTCATACCTTATATTTTAGAAACAATCTTGAAGTTAAGGGGGAATTTAAAAAAACATTCTTTCGCCAAGCCGAACAAAGATGGGAGCCTTGAAATGCCGTTCAAAAAAATTTATGGTTTAGAACACTTGTCTGTTTATTTACTGAAGAAAATAAAGCCAAGTGGCAAGGTTTATGAGAATGATGTTGTATACTCAATATATGGATTCCAGATATTTGTAATAATTCTTGCAATTATTTTATTCTTATAGCTTTTTATATTAATAAAGATTTTAAAGCCTTTTTTCCTTGAATTTTGATAATGGAAATAGAAGGAACAGACAGCCAAAAAGAGAGCAATTCAATTGAGATAAATACCAAGGGGGTAGAAAGGGGCTGGGAAAAAACAACAAGTTTTCTTAAAAAAAAGAACGTCCAGATTATTATAACTCTTGTCTTATTTGCATTAATCCTTTTTAGCTCTGTTTCAATCCGCCTTTCTGGATTGCCAAATTTGGTAGATGTAACAACAGGACATTATGTTCTTGCAGACCCAGATGCTTTCTATGAATTAAGAGTCGCTCAAACAATTGTCAATACTGGCAACATAAACGGTATAGATTCGATGAGAAACCCTGGATTGAACCTTACATACACTCAGGAAATGCTACCAATGGCTCTTGCAAATGCATATAAGATATTACATTCTGTAAATTCTTCAATAACTTTAGATTACATAGATGTTCTTTATCCGGTTGTTGCTTTTGCGCTGAGTTTAATTATATTTTTTATATTATGCTGGTATTTTACTAAATCAAAGGCATTGAGCATTCTTGCTTCACTTATGCTTGCATATTCAACTACATATCTTGAAAGAACAGGCGTTGGTATTTCGAGCCATGAAGCACTGGGAATGATTTTCTTTTTCTTATCCCTTTTAATTTATTTTATTTCAGTGAATAGTTACAAGAAGAACTGGAAAAACACAATAATTTGGGGGGTTGCTACGGGTGTTTCCTTGGCGCTATCTTTATTTTCATGGAGTGGCGGATCAAATTTTTTAGTAATGATTTTTCCTATTTTTGCAGTTACTTATTACTTATTTGGAATAAGAGATGAAGATAAAACTGTTAAAAAAAGATTTATTGGTTTTAATTTTATATGGGTTTTTTCAGCTATCCTTATGATGCCTATTATTAGTTATCCAATAAGCACCATGACCTCCAGGCTTCTAAGCAATTATGGTGTAGCTGTTCCTTTTGCTATTGCTTTCATGGCAATTGACTATTTTCTAGAAAATTATTCTCATAAAATAAAGGCAGGACAAAGTCATTACAGAATTTTGTACTCATTATGTGGGACAATTCTTCTTGGAATTATTGGATTAATTGGCCTAGGAAAAAATCCATTAAATGTTATATCTGATATATACACTCAATTAATATATCCTTTTGGGCATGAAAGGGTATCATTAACTGTAGCTTATTTCGCCCAGCCTTATTTGAATGATATAATTAGCCAAATTGGAAGTTCTCTTTTCTGGGTATTCTTTTTAGGACTTATCCTCATAGGGGTAGAATTTGGAAAGAATATAAGTAAGGGTAAATATAAAACTTATTTCTATATTATATGGATTTTAGCTATTTCTGGTATGTTATTCACAAGAATCTCAAGCTCAAGTTTTTTCAATGGCACTAATTTTATAAGTGTTTCATTGTATATTTTATCTTTCCTTATTCTTGGGAGCTATCTTATAATATTATACCTAAAGGAAAAATTTACTATTGATAACAAAACAATATTTCTATTTTCATGGATGATTGTAATGCTAATGTCTGCTAGATCTGCTGTAAGAGTACTGTTCATTATAATGACATTCATCTTTATTATAGCTGCATATTTTACAATAAAAATTTATGAATACGGAAAAAAGGCAAAAGATAATTCTTGGAAGTATTTATTCATTGGACTAGCATTCATAGCATTATTAATAACTCTTTTTTTTGTATTTGGAAATCCTTTGACAGGAACACCTGGATCATATCAAAATGCAGTATCTTCTGAAAAATATTCTGGTCCTATAACAAATCAACAGTGGCAATATGCTATGAGTTGGGTAAGGAATAGCACATCACCTGACTCTGTTTTTGTTAGTTGGTGGGATTATGGATACTTAATACAGACATTAGGAAATAGAACTACTGTAGTTGATGGGGGTAATGCAAATGTTTATTGGGATCATATGGTTGGGAGATATTTACTGACAGAACCAAATGCCAATGCGTCTTTAAGTTTTATGAAAACCCATAATGTTTCATACCTTTTAATTGATCCTACAGATATAGGGAAATATTCAGCATTTTCAACTATAGGGAGTGATGTTTCTGGCCAGGATAGGGCATCATATATCCCTTCAATGGCTTTAAATCCATCACAAACTCAGGAGACAAATGATTCAGAAATTCTATTTTATCAGGGAGGGTTAAGCCTTGATCAGGATATAGTTTACAATCAATCAGACGGCAGTGTCGTTTTTTTACCAAAACAAACCACTGTTCTTGCAGGAATAATAGTTCAAGCAAAGAACAATGGAAATTCTTTATCTTTAAGCCAGGCACAGGCTGTATTTATTAATACTCAGAGTCAAAAACAGATATCAATTCCTTTAAGATATGCTTATTTCAACAATAAATTAGCTGATTTTGGTGGTGGTTTAGATGCTGGAATTGATATTATTTCATCTGTTGCACAAACAAGCACAGGAAGTATTCAATTTAATAGTATGGGGGCATTAATGTATCTGTCTCCAAAAGTTTTCAACAGCTTGTTTGCACAATTATACATGATGAATGATCCCTTTAATAAATACTCAACCATAAAAGTAGCAAATTTACAAGAAGATCCATTAGTTAGTAGTTTAAAGGCGCAAGGAGCTTCAATTGGTGATTTTATTTATGCTGGCGGCGGAGTAAGAGCGCCATTGGAAATATGGCAAGTTAGCTATCCAAGTTATATCATTTCAAGGCCTGAATTTATGAGCACTTCAGGACAATTTGCCGCATTTGACAATTTGACCTTTGTAAGTTAGTTCCATAAAAGTTATAAACCAAAACACTGCTTCTAAATTTGGATTTAAAATGAAAGGTAAGTTGGAAAACCAAAAATTTATTGATAAAAATGTTGGAAATTTGATAAATTTATTTATTATTGCAAAAAAATCAATAAGGAAAAAACCGAATTTTAATATAAAAATCAATAAGGTAATTGTGCTAAAGCTAGACTCAATAGGGGATGCAATACTCTCTTTGCCAATGATTAAACGGATAAAAGATGAAACGGGAGCCAAGATTATTGTAGGGTGTGCAAAAGAAAATCATTTTGTGTTCAAAAATCAGCCCTTCATTGACAATATAACAGTCTTCAATACAAAAAGCCTGAAGAGTATAATTTCAAACATACGCAAATTAAAAAAAGAGCATGCGGATGTTTGCATAGATACTGGACAATCATCAAATATTTCTGCTATAATTGCAAATTATGTCGGAAAAACATCGGTAGGATTTAAAAAAACTAAAAAAAGTCTCAGGGACAGGATTTATAGTAGCTCATTAACAATAAACCCATTAATACACATGTCTGAAAACTATATTTCACTCTTAAAGGTTATTGGTTTAAAAGATGTAAAAAACTCAAGGCTTATCAGAATTAGGCTAGAAAGAAATATTTTAAATGAGGCATCTAAAAAATTCAAATTCTTGAAAGGAAAACAAAAAATAGTCGGCCTACATTTATGGGATGTTCTACCTTATAAAAAAATAAGAGAAGAAGAGAAAATAAAAATAATTGATTACCTGGTTAACAAAAAAAAGTTGGTCGTAATAACCGGGAGTGATAAAGAAAGTGTTTTTGTTAAAAATACTATCAGGAAAATAAAGGATAAATCTAAGATAATTGACTTATCTGGTAAAATTAACACAGAAGAATTAGTGTATGTAATTTCCAAACTTAATTTATTTATTGCATTAGATGGGGGGCCAATGCATATTGCTGCTTCAATGAACACCCCTGTTATAAGTATTTTTGGCCATGATTTGCCTTCCAAATACAAACCATTGACAAGAAAATCTGCTATAATATACAAGAATACACATCATGAAGAGTATACCAAAGCAACAGGAAAAAGGCATCCTGAATCTTTTAACAGCAATTGCTTGGATACTATTTATGCAGAAGATATATTAAAATCTATGAATGGGTTAAAATTATAATTTAAAAAATAAACAAACAAATCTTTAAAAGTATAAGAACAGGTATAATTAAATATGGATTTTAAAGGGAAAAAAGTTTTGGTCACGGGAGTAACTGGATTTATAGGATCAAATCTGTCAAGAGAACTATTAAAAAGAGGGGCAGAAGTTTATTCTATACACAACTTTTCTTATGTAAATTATGAAATGGCTAAAAAAAAGCTGGATTTTTTAGATAAAGTGACTATTATACAAGGCGATGTATCTCAGAAGGATTCATGGGACAAGCTTCCAAAAGATATTGAATATATTTTTCATTTTGCAGCTCCTTCATCTATTGTCCTCTTCAAGAAATTCCCTGAAAAATGTTATAATGAAACTGTGTGGGGATTGTACCGTGCTTTTGAATTTGCAAAAGCAAACGGCATTAAGAAAGTTGTTTACCCCTCTTCAGGAAATGTATATTCTGGAAATGATATGCCGCATATAGAAACAATTTATCCTAAACCAAAGAATCTTTATGCTGCTGCAAAAGTTGCTTGCGAGGCAATTGCAAGTTCTTACGCTGATTTTGTTAAATCATTAGGTTTAAGGATATCTGCAGGTTATGGACCTGGTGAAGAGTGGAAAGGAGATTTTGGAAGCGCTCCATTTTTGTTTATTAGAGATTTAATGAATGAAAAATCTCCAGAAGTTTGGGGGGATGGTAGTCAGACTCGTGATTTCATATACATTGATGATGTTGTATCAATGATAATTAAATCTGCAGAAATAGATTACACTGGCATAGTAAATGTAGGCTCTGGAGGAGAAGTCTCTTTTAGAGATTTAATTGAAAAAATTAAAGGGATTCTAAACTCCAAAGTTGAGCCTGTATTTGTTCCAAAAGAAATCAATTATGTAGAGCGCATAAAGGCTGATGTAACATTAAACAAGAAGTTATTTGGAATAAATCCAATTTCCCTTGATGAAGGGTTAAAGAAATTTATAAATTATCTTAAGGCTTCTTCATAAATTCTTCTTAGTTGTTTATTCCTATTTTTAATAGAAAGTTTGCCCGAATCAACTATTTTAAAACCATTTTGTCCCATCTTTTTCCTTAGTTTTTTATCTTCTATCAAAATAGACAATTTTTTTACCATATCCTTGACCATTTCAGGATGAATTTTCGAAGCATCTTTGTTAAATTTCTCGTATTTAGGGTCAAATTTCACATATTTATCCCAGTGAATTTTTGTATTTATTAAAAAACCATTATATCCCTCATTTATTATCTCTGGCATAGCAAACATATTTGTTGCCATTACTGGAAGACCAACAGACATTGCTTCCACAACAGCTATGGCAAAAGTGTCAACAAGAGTTGGTTGGATATAGATATCTGGCTTGTAAAGAAATTCTTCATAAAATTTTTCCCTGGGAAGATTTTCTTCTGTAAAAGTTATATTTTTTAGATTTTTCCTTAAATGGACAGGAATTGTCCCTTTTATTTTTAAGTGAATATTATTATATTTTTTATTCAGTATCTGAAATGCATTCAGAAGATCATGCCCACCTTTTGTGTAGAAATCAAGGTCAATTGGAGAAGTTCTGCATACAAAAGATAGTATCACATCATCAGATTGTTTCCTGTTTATTTTTGTTGTATGATATGCAGGATGAACAACTTCTATTTTATTCTTAAATTTCTTGCAGTCAATCCAGTCTTCCATATTCTTTTTTGCTGCATAAGAGTAAGGGAGTATCTTTTTGCACCATGGAGATGACAAGTATTTTGAAATAAAATATTTAGTAATTGGCTTCTTTAGAGAAACCCAATTTAGCCCTGTAAAAGAAGCAGCCATTTCAACATCGACAACCCATGGTTTTTTGTTTGTCATTAAAACACCTCTTGTTGAATGAATAAGTTCTGAATCTTTTCCAGAGTGCATCATTCTTGGCAGCTGGAGAATTCCTTGGGTTTTTGTAATAGCGTTTTTCAGATATCTTACAAAAACATCATTATATGTTGTATTTGGTACAAGACTTACTTTATATTTAACATTTTTTGGAGGATAATTTATTAGTTCTTTAAACAAAGGATGAGGACCACAAATAAGATTTACGTCAATCTTTTTCATTAATAATAAATAGCAAATATACTTTTAAAACTCTTATATAATACAATTCTATAAGGTTTAAAAATAAGTTTATGGTGGGTATTTTATGGATTTATTAAGTAAAAAACAGCCAAAAGTTGCTATAATAATAACAACTTTTAATCAGAAAGATTTGTTGAAAAAATGCCTTAAATCTCTGGAAAATAAAACAAATTACGAAAATTACATGGTTTATGTTGTAGACGACAGCGGTAATGGTAAAATAGGGAAAACTATGAAAAATAGTTTCAATTGGATTAATGTTATAATTAATAACAAAAATCTTGGATTCTCAAAAGCAAATAATATTGGAATAAGAAAATCTCTTAAAGAATATAATCCCGATTATATTCTTCTTTTGAATGATGATACAGAAATTATACAAGTGGACTGGCTAAAAAATATGGTATTGGCTGGAGAAAAGGATAAAAAAACAGGAATTTTAGGGTGCAAAATTGTATATCCTGATGGAAGTCTTCAAAACATTGGGGGGTATATAAGAAAGTGGGAAATTGTCAAAGAATTAAAAGATAGAAATGACATTTTTGAAGTTGATCATGTAATGGGGTCATGTTTATTAATAAAAAGAGAAGTTATTGAGAAAATAGGAGTTTTGGATGAGGTTTTTTCTCCTTATCTACTTGAAGATACAGATTATTGTTTAAGAGCAAAAAAAACAGGTTTTTTGATAAAAAGTGTAGGATCAGTCAAAATAATACATAAAAAAGGGAAAACTATAGACTCTCTCAAAGATAAGAAAGCTTTGTTTATTAGATTCAAAAACGATATAATCTTTTCTTTCAGGCATTTAAAATTTAAATATGCATTGTTCCGTGTTTTTGTTTATCTGCCTCTTGTTGCTGTTTTAAAGAAGAAAAAAGATGAAGACAATTTAGAGTTTAGAAATTTTGTTGTTAGAAAGGATTTCATAATAAATTTTGGTTTTTATTCTATTTCGCTAGTTTATACTCCCCTAAAAGTAATGTTAAGATGAAAAAAACAAATCAATGCAATCTTTGCGGAAATAAGGACTTGGAATTTCTCTTTTATGCAAAAGATAAAAACATGAGAGTTCCTGGAAAATTCCCTATTTTAAAATGCAAAAAATGTGGGCTTATGATGATTGGGGTAATCCCAGATGATGCTGAGCTAAGAAGTTTTTATCCGAAAGAAAAGTATTATTCATATAAAAAAATAGATTCTTCTGGTTTCAAATTCAGGATGAGAATGCTTCTTTATAATATGTATTTCAATAAAGTAAAGAAAAATTCATTTAAGAAGCTTCTTTTATTCCCATTCTTACCTTTTAGCAGGGGTACAATAATAGAACCAGGCAAGAAATTACTGGATATCGGGTCTGGATCAGGACAGTTCCTTTATGAAATGAAGCAATTTGGAATTAATGTTTATGGTCTTGAACCTGGAGATTTTGATAGAAATTCAGCAAAAAAAGAAAAAATTGAAATAAAAAATACAGATTTGCTAAAAGCAAGATACCAAAATGAATCTTTTGATATAATAACTTTAAACCATGTTCTAGAGCATATTCAATATCCAAGAGGAACAATTAAAGAAATTTACAGGATATTAAAAAAAGGCGGCAAAATGGTTATAGGTGTCCCAAATTACAAATGCCTTGCATACTCAATTTTTGGTAAAAATTGGTATCAGTTAGATGTGCCAAGGCATTTTAATGATTTTTCTGATAAAATCTTAGTAAAAATACTTAAGGAAGAGGGTTTTAGAATAAATAAGATCAGGTACAACTCAAGACCAACCCAGTTTAGTGTATCTCTTCTTTATTCTGTAAGAATTAATCCAAAAGAACATGTTTTATTGGCTAATATATTAAATATTTTCTTTATGCCCCTAACCTACTTTGTAAACTCAACTAAACTTGGAGATCAAATAGAGGTATTTTGCTCAAAATGAAAAAAATGTGTATTATTTCATCAAATCCTGATTTTTTAGGAGGTGTAAGTCTTTACACTTGGGATACAATAAATGAGCTAAAAAAATCTAAAAAATATGATATTTTTTGGATATATGGTGGCAGAAGCAATAGAAATTACAAGAAAAACGGAATAACCCTAGTAGAAATAAAAATTCCCAAGATTTATCCTTTTAATGAAATAATATTCAATTTTAAAGTTAAAAAGTTCCTAGAAAAAAATTGGTTTGATATAATAAATAGCAATGCAATATGGGGTTTTTGGTTGAAAAACTATAAGAAAAAAAGTAACCAAAAAATGGTCCATACATATCATGGATCTACATATTATTTTTTTAAAAATCATTTTAAAAGAAATTCTTTCATAAAAAAAATAAGCGCTTTTTTTTCAATGAAACTCGGAATTTTAATGGAGAAGCCACCGTGGATAAAAGCTGATGAAATTATCTGCGTCTCAGAACATGTTAAGAGAGAATTAGAAGAATTGTATGGAAAAAGGAGAAAAGTCACTATTATTCATGCAAAGACCGATACTAAACATTTCAGACCAAGAAATAAAAAACTGATCAAGGAAAAATTAGGTCTTAATTTAAAGAATTGGTATGGATTATATGTTGGAAGAGGAGGTTTCTGGACTAAGGGGCTAGACAGAGTTATTAATATCTCCAAAGAAATTTACAAAAAGGACAAGAATTATATGTTGTTAGTTATTGGTTCAGACCAAGAAAAAGTACAGAACATTTTAAAAGATAAATTTGTTGTTATTTTACCCCCAATAAACAGAGAGAATCTTCCTTATTATTACAATTCGTCTGACATCTTTTTTAATTTATCTAGATATGAAGGGGGGGATCCAACACTCGCTACAGGAGAAGCTATGGCTTCTGGGTGTTTTGTTGTCTGCTCAAATGATGCACGGCAAGAAATAATAAAAAATGAAGTAAATGGTTTAGTAATTAGAAATTTTGATAAGCTTGCAGCTGAAAAAATATTAAAAGTAATGGATGATAAAAATAAAAAAGAAAAAATGATTAAAAATTCTATAAATAAGATAACTAAGCTATCACAAATACATTAAATAATATTCTTTTCATGCATTGTTTTGATATAGTGAAAAAAAAGCTCTATGTAAAAAGATAATTTATCTAAAACATTTGTTTTATCATCTAGTTCATTAAATTTCTTTATTACTTCATCTCTTAATTTTTCCTGTCTCTTCTTATCATAAGAAGACATAGCATCAGGATGCACCCTGTATTTAACAAGAAAATTAGGAATGTTTGTTAAATTTTTTCCTCTCTTGAGTAAATTGTAATAAAGATTATATTCATTATACTCATCAAATAAAATATTATCATTTCTAAACATTATTGAAGGGAATATTATTCCATTGCTTTTTCTTAACCTCCAAGCAAGCATTTTATAGTTATCATATTTTCTAAATTTGCTTATTTCTTTTCCATTTTCATCTATAAAAACCGCAGATGTGCCTATTAAGAAAATATTAGGATGATTTTCAAGATAACTTAATTCAATTTCCAGTCTTTTGGGGTGGGAAATATCATCTTGTGTGCAAATAGCAGCATATTTTCCTTTAGCTTTTTTAAGTCCTGTGTTTATTGAACCTGAAAATCCCTTATTTTTTATATTATTTATCAATTTAATTCTTTTATCTTTGTAGTTTTTGATTATTTTTAAAGAACTGTCAGGAGAAGCATCATTTATTATGATTAGTTCAAAATTTTTAAAAGTCTGATTTAAAATAGATTTTAAAGTTTCATCTAAAAATCTCTCACCTTTATACACTGGTAAAATTACAGAAATCATTGGTTTTCTTGACTTTATATTCATAATCCCACAGAGTCATATCTATTTAAAAGGGTTTCTAAAGAAAAGCATATAATCATCCAAATATCTCTTTAAATCTTTTTAAGAATCTGCTAAAATTTGGGTGAATATCTTTTGTGTATTTGTTTCCAGGATAAAAAGGTTGTTTGATATATTCATTATACAGTTTTTCGTCATTGTCTACTTTAATAATATGCTGTATAAGCTCTTTCATATTTTTGAAATCGTTGTAATTTATGAAGCTTTTAGTGTTAAAATCTTTTGAAATGTCTTTATGACCAAAGTAAATTGGGATGCTGTTTACCAGCATAGGGTGTGTAAGCTTTTCAGTAACCCATCCAGATTCGGGCTTGTTTTCAAAAGCTATTGTAAATTTGTAAGGTTTTATGAATCTCAACTTTTCTTTCACCCAATTTTCTGAAAGTCTTGATTTTTTGGGGTTATCTGAACCAATTGGTGGCATGTTATTCATGCATCTTCCAGGAGCATCAATTTTCTTATATTTACTTAATTCTTTGAAGAAATTGTTTCTTGAGGAAATGTCTTGTGAATATATAAAATTACAAAATTTTGTTTTTTCTTTTTTTATTTTCTTAAAATTTATGTTTTTTTTAATCAGGGGGTTTCCTAGATTAGGTAATATGTAATCATTAGGTAAGTAAGGAAGAAGTCTCATGTACTTTGGATTATTGATCTCTTCTTCAAAATGAGAGCCAAAGGCCCAGTCACATTCATGCATATTTGGTTTTGTATGCTCAGCGCCATAAAAAATCTTTACAAAATTTCCTTTTAAGGGAGGTATTTTATGTTTTCCTCTTATTTTCTGTAGATTTGAATATAATTTCCTAGCTAAAATGTATAGGCTAGGAGATATTTTTTTAATTAATTCTCCTTGTTTAGAAATATCTTTTACTTCTTTAAGCTCTGGGTAAACACAGTAGAAGACATAATCGGGGTTGTCGCTTATTATTATCTGATAATTTTTTCTCAAAAGATCTGTAAAGAAGTTTTTTTCTGGATTAAATCCTGGCCAAAAGTATCGAAAACCTATTTTTATTGTTTTCTTTTTCATTTTATTAGCTGTTTTTTTACGTTTATTAAGATTACTATACTAATTTTAAGAAATAGATACCACAAAGTTTTTATAGAAAGAACTTAAATCTTTTTCATGGAAAAGATATTTTCTAAAGTCAATCCAAACATACTTTTGCATGTGGTACATAGAGAAGAGGATTTTTCAGAACCAAGACTTGAGCTTTCTCCTCAAGATCAGTATATGCAAGCTGTCGGTATGATTTTAAATGAAGGTAGAGAAGTACCTGCGCATAAACATCTTGAGTCTGATAAAATAAGTAAAATAACACAAGAAGCAGTAATAGTTATAGATGGTTTATTAGAAGCAGAATATTATGATTTAGATGATTCTCTTATAAAAAAAATCGTATTAAAAAAAGGAGATTGTTCTGTAACATTTAGAGGGGGTCATTCCTTCAAATCTTTAACAAATAATACTAAAATTTATGAGCTCAAAAATGGTCCTTATTATGGTAGAGAAAAAGATAAGGTAGGGATATAGTATGTTCAGAACAAATTGTTTAGTATGTGAATCAAATCAGCTGAAAGAAATAATAAACTTGGGGATGCAACCCTTTGCAGATACTTTTATTCCAAAAGATAAAATAAATGAAGCAGATTTAATTTATCCTTTAATTTGTGATTTGTGTTTAAATTGTGGTCATGTTCAAACAAAATGCATAACAGACCCAAAGGAGAGATATGCACAGCATGATTACTCTTACACTTCATCAAATTCTTCATTTTCAAGATCTCACTGGGATGAATATTGTAAAAAAATGATACAAGATTTAGATCTTAAAAATG
Organism: Candidatus Pacearchaeota archaeon; assembly: GCA_049511795.1. Classification (GTDB taxonomy): domain Archaea; phylum Nanobdellota; class Nanobdellia; order Pacearchaeales; family GW2011-AR1; genus ASMP01. Next base: position 286,324 of record JBEKXS010000001.1, read on the forward strand.
GTGATTTAACAGTAGAAGTAGGGTCTAACGATGGATATTTATCAGAACAATTCCAAAAAAATGGGTTTAAGGCAATAGGTGTTGATCCTTCACCTTATATGGCTGAGTTGGCAAAGCAAAGGGGGGTTAATACAATCATTGACTTATTTGATGAAAATGTTGGTGAAAAAATTTTGAAGGAATATGGAAAGGCTAAACTAGTTGCTGCGAATAATGTTTATAATCATTCAAACAATCCTTTAGGTTTTACAAAGACTGTTACAAATATTCTTTCTTCTGATGGGTATTTTGTATTTGAACAGCCATATTGGTTTACAACAATTCAAAGCGGCAAATTCGACCAAATATATCATGAACATGTAAGTTATTACACTGTTAAATCTGTTAAAGAACTTCTAGCTAAAGCTGGAATGAAAATAAAATCTGCAAAAATTGTTGATTACCATGGAGAATCTTTAAGGATTATAGCGCAGTTAGCAGAAAGTATAAAAGAAGAATCAGAAGAAGTAAAAAGAATGATTGAAAAAGAGGAAGAATTTGGATTATTTTCAGAAGAATTGTATAAAAAATACATGGAAGATAATATTAGAGCAAGAAATTTGTTTATGGAAAGAATTTTTAAAATAAAACAAAATGGCGGAACAATAATTGCAATAGGTGCTGCAGCAAAGGGTAATACCTTCCTTAATTTTTATGGACTTGATAATAGTTTAGTGGATTTTGTCACAGATTCTTCTCCGCATAAACAAGGAAAGTTCACTCCTGCAACAAGAATTCCTATTGTTGGAGATGAAATATTTTCAAAATATAAGGAACCTTATGCACTTATTCTTTCATGGAATATTGCTCATCAGCTAAAACCAATATTGGAAAAAATTAATCCAAATATAAAATTTATATCTCCTGAAAGCCAGCAATAATGTTATAAACCAGCAATTATATTTAAGAAAATGATAATAAAAAACGTTTGGAAAGATGTAAAAAAACCATTGGAAATCCATGAAGATAATCGTGGTATAATCGCAGATATTTTCTATAAAGACAATATTGAGCATGTCAATATAATAAGCTCAAAAAAAGGCGTGAGAAGAGGTGACCATTATCATAAGGCAACTACACAGCACATGCTTATGATAAAAGGTTCTATGATTTATGTTTATGCACCCCTCAACAATCCGAAAGATGTCAGATATGTCTTGGCAAAAAAAGGAGACTTAATTAGCACACCGCCATCGGAAATACACACTCTTCTTTTTCCTGAAGACAATGAATTCATGACATTCAGCTCTGGACTAAGGGGTGGTCAGGATTATGAAAAAGACACATACAGGGTTGAACCTCTTGTTTTGCCTAATGAAATAAAAAGCATTGTGAGTAATGATCCAAAATTAGTACGTCAAAAGCATGAAATAAGGAAATAAAAACTATTTTATTTGATCAAACTATTAGCAATTATTTCTTTTGCTTTATTTATATAATAACCATCATTTCTTTCAATTCCTGGTTCCATCGGAATAATTCCTTTTTCTTCCATCTGCTCTTTTAAATCAGATACGAGCATCATTTTAACAAGCTCTTTAAATTTGATTTGAGGGTTCCATCCAAGTATTTTTCTTGCCTTTGCAGAATTACCTAAAAGTGCTGGAACTTCTGCTGGCCTTTTATTAATATCATTTATTTCTACATAATTTTCATAATTTAATCCAAGAAGCCCAAATGCCTCTTTTACAAATTCTAAAATAGTATGCGTCTCATTTGTTGAAATTACATAATCATCTGGTTGTGGCTGCTGTAATATTTCCCACATCGCTTTTACATATTCTTTTGCATATCCCCAGTCCCTCATTGAATTTAAGTTACCTAGGGAAATTTTGTTTGTTTCTCCAACAACTATTCTAGCTAATTCCTTTGTTATTTTTTTTGTTACGAAGTTATACCCTCTTCTTGGTGATTCATGATTGAAAAGTATTCCATTTGAAGCATGTATTCCATATGCATTTCTATAAAGTCTTGTTAAATGATAAGCTGCAAGTTTTGAGATACCATAAGGACTTTGAGGAAGCATTGGCGTTGATTCATCCTGTGGTGGTGGAGAGATACCAAACATTTCTGAAGAAGAAGCCTGATAAAACTTACATTTTGATTTTAATTGTCTAAGAGTTTCCAGTATTCTAAGGGGACCAAGTGCATTAATGTTTATTGTTGACTCTGGATTATCAAAGCTTATTCCAACATGGCTTTGTGCAGCAAGATTATAAATTTCATCTGGCTTGAATTTTTCTATTATTAATCTAACTGAGTTTGGGTCAGTTATATCGCCGTAAAAAACAGAGAAAGGTAATGATTCATCATCAACTGCTTTAAAATGCTGAAATTTTTTTACTAAATGTTCGAATCTTTTTGTATTTGGCAAGCTTGCTCTTCTTATTATCCCCCTAACTTTATACCCTTTTTCAAGCAGAAATTCAGCCAAATAAGATCCATCTTGACCTCCTATTCCTGTTATTAAAGCAACTTTTTGCGCCATTTTAGTATGAACATACTGATTTATATGCCGTTTATAAAGATTGTGAAGAAGTATTAACTAATTAAATAGTAATTTTATTGATTTATTGCTCCTCTTTTTTAATAATAAGTTTAAATGTGTCTATATCTTCTTTTCCTAAACCTTTAATCAAAAATATAACAAAAAAGTAGATTATTATTCCTAAAATTACCATTAAAGCTCCTGAAAATAGGTTTATATTAACAAATTTCATGAAAACTAACAAGAAGGCTGACATTATTGCAGTTGCAAATATTGATTTTAATATCATTTTTATGCTTGGCCTTATTTTAAAGTAAGAATTAGTTTTAATCATTAAAACTGCTAATAAAAATATATTGCTTATTAATGTTGCAATTGCTGCACCAATAATAGCATATTGCTGGCTTATACTCAATAAAGTTTTTATTAAAATATAATTGAGAACTATGTTAATCAAAAGAGAAATAATTGCAAATTTAGCTAAAAACATTGGTTTTTCTTTAGCTTGGAATATAGCAGAGTATAATGCTATTAAAGGTGTAACAATAATCAAAAGAGATAAAAATAATAAAGGAACTGACGCCGGAAGATACTCTTTACCATAAAGTAAAAATATTATATACTTAGAAAGAATCATTAATCCAATAGTTAAGGGTATTGCAACAATAATTAAGTACTTAAAGCTCTTTTGAACTCCACGCTTTAATCTTTTTCCTCCAATTTGTGTGAAAATAGGAAGAAGCACTCCTGAAAAGGGTAATAATGCAGAAAATGAAGAAATTAAGACAAATGCTGCTCTATAATAACCAAGGAATATTGAATCAACAAAATGTCCCAGCATTATAGTATCTACAGAACCAAATAGGATAAGTGTGATGCCAGTCATACCCATAAAAATCATATAATTGAAAACTCTTTTTTTATCAATTTTGATTACATCGCCGAATATAAGCTCTCTATCTTTTTTAATTAAAGTAGAAGATATTAATGATAAAGAAAAAAGACTAGATATAGCAAAAGCCACAAATACTCCTGAAACTTTTAGACTCGTAGAGAAAACATAAATTACTATTAAGGAAAGAATTATTTTGGAAGTCTGTAAAGCAGCTTCAAGAGGTGGTAAGGCTTTTAAATCTTTTTTTGCAGAAAAGGGTGTAGTGAAAAAACTTCTTATTGGTTCTACAATAAGGTATAAACAAGAAAAAATAAGAGGAAGAAAAACAGCTGGCTTGTTAAAAACTGTTTGTGATAATGGTTTTGCAATTATTATAATTATTATAACAGCAATTATTGTAAGAATGGTTTTTAATTTAAGCAGATATCTGAAATACGATCTTGCCTCCCTCTTATTTCCTTTGGCTAATGCTTTTGCCATATATCTTGCTCCCGTATTATCTGCTCCAACATCTGTGAGAGTAACAGCAATCATAACAATTGACAGTACAAGAGAATATACACCAAATAAATCAGGTAAAAGTAGTCTTGCAAGCATAATAGTCAAAATAAAACCACCTATCTTTGAAACAAATGCAACACCAAAACCATATGCTGAATTTTTTGCAACTATCTTAGAAAGATGTTCATCTTTTATGCTCATAATAATATTGATTAACCAAAGCTTTTAAAATTAATGAAAAGAAAAACTGAAATCTAAAAGCTATACTCTAATTTCTTTCATTTAGATTATTTTCTTCTCTTATTCTTTCTATTAACTCTTGCACTCTTAATCCTTCATTGAATGAGGGCTTCATTTGTTGATTAGTAGCGCATGCCTTAACAAACCTTGTTGCCAGTTTTTTTACTATTTTAACCCTTTCATCTTCATTTTTATTCCCTTCATCTTTATTTACTCTTATTAACTTTTCCCCTGACCGACTATATGTTTTCACTATAAAACCATCAACCACAGAATTTTTATTTTCTAAAGTAATGATTCCATGCTCACATTTGAATATCAACTGATGTCTAACCAGCCCATTAGAAATACAAGATACATGCGCATGACCAGTCACACTATCTTTAAACTTGAGAAGCAGTTCTATCTCTACTTCTCCACCATTAATACTTTTAGGAGAATAAGTAAACAAGCTTTTTACATCTATTATTTCTCCCGCAAAATGCTCTAAATAATATAGTCCATGAGAAAAATAAAATGATAGTACACCACCACCTTCTGCAACATTTGTTTTCCATGATGATCTCCCATTTTTAATATCTCCACTTAACCAATCCCAGTTTACTGATATATGTTTTAGTTTTCCGAATATATTACTATCAATTAATTCTTTCACTTTTTTCCATTCAGCAATCTCAGGAAATATAAAATCAACTCCATGAGTAACTTTCATTTTCTTAGCAAGAGATAAAAGTTCTCTCGCCTGCTTAACATTTACTGTTAAAGGTTTTTCTGCAAATACATGTAGCCCTTTAGATATTGCGACTTTGGTTATTTCATATTGTGCATTTGGAGTAACAGATATAGCAACAGCGTTTAAATCCTCATTTTCTAAAAGCAATCTCCAGTCTGGATAAATGTTTTTAATACCCATTTGATCACAATAATTATCTAGTGTTTCTGATCTTTTTGCACAAATTGCAATAACTTTACAATCTTTTACAGAATTAAATGCTGGCATCAAACCAATTACCCCAAAACCTGAGCCAATTACTCCTATTTTTAACATGCTCTATATCTAATTTAAACTTGAGAATTTTCAACTACTCTTAAGTCTGGCAAAGGAACAACAAAGTCTGACTTTAAACCTTCAGCCTTAAGTCTTTTCATTATTACATCAGCATAATGCCATGCAAACAAAACAAGATAATTTGGTTGTTCTCTAAGTAATATTTCTTCATCTACTACTGGAATATGCTTACCTGGTAAGTACATACCTAATTTTAATGATGTTGGAAGTTCTGCTAAATAAGGTATTAATTCTTTGTCTACACCATAATAATTTAATAGTGTTGAAGCACGTCCAGGGCATGATTTTCCCACAATAGATTTACCAGATTTTTTTGTATCAATTAAAAAATCCATAAATTCAAGGCGAGCTTTTTGAACACGTTGTGCGAATTTTGTGTAAGTTTCTAATTTATCTAATCCTTCTTCTCTTTCTAATTTTAATAATTCCGGTACTCTTGGACTGACTTGTCTACCCTTACCTTTAGTAACATGTGCACGAATATTGCCTCCATATCTACTTCCTCTTTCAACATCGGTAACTGTAAAATCATATTGGTCGAACAATCTAATTAGAGATTCAAGTGAATATGTTCTTAAATGCTCATGATAAATAGTATCAAATTGACCACCTTTGATTACATCAAGAAGGTAATGCGTTTCGGAAATAAATACCCCGTCATCTTCTAGTAAATTATGGACACCTTGAATTACTTCTCCAATTGTCTGCATATGAGCAAATACATTAGTAGTAGTCATTACTGCTGCTTTACCATATTTCTTTTTTATTTCTTCTGAAGTTTTTATATCAAAAAAGGATTGAAGCGTTTCAATGCCATGAGCATTTGCATACCTTGCAATATTTGTTGGTTCAACACCCAAAATTCTGATACCTTCTTTTTGGAAACCACTTAAAAGAGTACCATCATTTGAACCTACATCTATCACTAAATCATCTAAATTCAAATTGTATTTTTTAATAAGAGATAATCCTATATCTCTTTGATAGTCTGCCAATGGTTTAGAAATACCACTTCTGTACGGATAGTCTGGATGAAATACTTCTTTTCCATCTACACAATAGTCTATCTGTACTCCTGTACAATCTTCACACCACATCATTCTAAGAGGATATGTTTTTTCAGGCTTGTTAAGCATATCTTTTGTTAGTAATGTATCACATAAAGGCTGGTGTCCTAAATCTAAAATTAAATGTAAGTTAGGTGAATTACAGACCTGGCAATTAGAAATATGACCTGTCTTTACAGAATGATGTTCTGGGTATTCCATAGTGATAAGTAAAAAATTTTGTTAATTTTGGTTAATTTTTAGACTATTTAAGAATTATTATACTGTTATACTCATTTCATTTTTAATTTTCATTTATTATAATAAATTAATCTCCAGCATTTATTTTTTCTATTATATCTGAGAAAGCAGGTCTTGTTATGAAAACACCTGCTGTTATTCCTATTAATGTAGTGAATGCAAAACCCTTAAGCAAACCTGCTCCTGCCCAGAAAAGAGGTATCATTGAAACTCCTGCTGTGAAATAAGCTCCCATAATAATAACAAATGCTCTTTTCAGCCTTTGTTTAAGACTAAGAGTTTTTTCATGGCTTGCTTCATCAAGGATAACTATCTGGGAATCAAAGCCTGTACCAATTGTTGCAAGAATTCCTGCAATGCTAGGAAGATCTAAGTTCCATTGTATAAGTGCAGCTATTCCTAGAATTATTATAATTTCTGAGAAACTTGTTAAAATTAATGCCAAAGATGCTTTAATTTTTCTGTATCTTATAAAAACAACTAGAGAAGCTCCGACCAAAGCCAAAATACCTGCAAGAATTATTGTATTTGTGAATGCTGTTCCAAGAGTTGGAGAAATTGTGTCAAGTTCAACAATATCTAATTTATATGGAAGGCTACCTGTTATTAGGATTGTCTGCAATTTCTTCATTTGGTCCTCTGCAGCTTTCACAGCATCTTGTTGAGTTGTACCTGAACCTGAACCCTGAATAGAAATCTGTGTTACAACTCTTCCTTGTAAATCTTGGCTTATAAGAAGACTGCTACCTGGTTGTTCTATTCCATCAATATAAAGGTCAAGTGTTTCATTGAGATATCTTCCTTGAGCAGTAGAATTAACAGCGAGGTTTCTTGTTATATCTGCTTCTCTTTGAGCAGCTGCCCCGCTTAAAGTTATTTGGAATTGGAATTGGGCAACATAGCCACTTGACGATTGCTGGGCTGCATTTACATAAGCGCAACTTTGATCTCCTCTGCATACAGAAGCAATATCATTCTTCCCTCCTTCAAAAACAGTTTGGTTACCTATTTTTGCTTCAAATACTCCTTGTTGGCCAATTAAGTTTTGTAAGTCATTTGGGGTTGCTCCTGCGATTTCAATAAGCATAAAATTATTTCCAGAAAGGTCAGATACTGGAGATACTTGTAAATCTGTAAGCCCAAATTGATTAAGCCTATTTTGTGTTACAGAAACAAGATCAGCAACTTGTGATGATGTTAATTTTTGTCCTTGCGCCTGAACTAAAGCACGAGCTCCTCCTACTAAGTCAAGTCCAAGCTTGATATTTGTTTTTGGAATATTTGAAACAGTTATATCTGGAGTCTGGTTTGAATAGTAAATTACTTCACCGCTATTTGTTATAATATCCAGTTTTTGGCTTTGATTTGAAGGAAATTCTGAAGAAATTGCAGATGAAAAATCTGCAATATTATTTGTTGGATTGTCATTTATTGATTTTATTACCTGCCCTTGCTGCAACCCTTGATTAGATGCTGTTGAATTTGAACTAACACTTGTTATTAAAACACCACTTTGCAAAAACGCAGGAGGAAAACTGAATATTGCTAGTATAGAAAATAAAAGTATTATTATTAAAAGCCAAATCCTAAAAGTAAATTTAAGCTTCATGTTTTTCCTTTTTCAAAGCATACCATTTAATTATTGAAACATTTGTCAGCCAGGTGTTAAATATATCAAAACCTATTCCAATTAGAATTATTGTGAAAATTTGGGTGAGAACATTTGAATAAGATCCTGTAAGTATCAAAGCAAGACCTACTGCAACAAAAGAAGTAAGAACCATTGTCATTCCTGTTTTGAAAGCTCCCCATATTTTTCTGTTGACTGACATTTCGTGCCTTCTGAGAACACGATTTGTAAGAAGGATATCTGTATCAACACTGTATCCTATAAGCATAAGAAAGGCAATAATTCCAGCGCTTGATAGTTTAAAACCAAGAATATTGAATGCAGTTAATGTCATGAAAATATCTGCAAATGCAGAGATAATAACAGCTGAGGAAGGCACAAAAGTTCTGAACATAATGAAAACAACAAGAGCCATTAAAATGAAGGCAATAATAACTGCAATAACAAGTTGGGAAAAAAAGCTGGCGCTTAATGATGAACCTGTGAATTCAAAGCTGCTGTTCTGATTTGTCAATGGATATCCAAGATAATTTTCCAAAACAGTCCTTGTTGTATTTGCATCAGAAGTTGTTTCAATAACAACAGCTTTTTGCTGATTTGTCAGCAAGTCAGATATTGCCCTTACATCCAAACTAGCAAGTTTTCCCGACAAATCTGACTGAATCTTGTCAACAGATAGGTTGTTTTCATAAATCGTAACAGAAGTTCCTCCTGTAAGTGATATATCTCTTTGGACAAAATCCCCATGAACATGATAAAAATAGAACATATATGCGAAACATGCTATAATAATTACTGCAGGAATTATAAGAAGTGTTTTATAATGCTTGTCATGAAACCTTCCAACTTTTGTCCCAAATCTTTCTTTATAATGTGTTTCTTGTAAATGACTTTCTGCTGTTTGTTTTGTTTCGTTTTTTTCTTCCATTTTTGTGAATGCGCCGGCCGGGAATTGAACCCGGATCAATTGGTTGGAAGCCAATTATTCTACCGTTAGACCACCAGCGCGCTGACAGTATAAAAAATTAATTGTTTTAAAGGTTTGCGTAAGAAACGCGCTCGGTAGGATTTGAACCTACGACAACCAGGTTAGGAACCTGATGCTCTATCCAGGCTGAGCTACGAGCGCAGACAAGCCTATGCGGATGAAAGGATTCGAACCTTTGTAGGCACTAAGCCAACAGATTTTGAGTCTGTCCCGTTTGACCACTCCGGCACATCCGCACGTAAAACCCACTTCTCCCGTATATAAAAAGGTTTATAAAAGCATCCAATGTTGTGTTTTTGGAGACGGCCATAGTAGGTCGGAAACACCTGTTCCCATTCCGAACACAGAAGTTAAGCCTCCTACGCCGTTTGTGTTAGTGTCCCACAAGACGCGAAACAATGGTGCTGTCTCTCATATTTTTTAAATTCTTTATAACCAATCTAAATTCACTTTTAGATTTCTAGAATAAGATTTATAAATGTCTTTCTCTTACTTTAAAAAGTAAAAGAGGAAGAATGGCAAAACAAAAAACTACAATTATTTTGTCTATTATTTTAGTTGTAGCTGTAATTGCAGCTATAATTTTTTATTCTCAAATTGCTTCTTTAAAATCTCAAAATGCTAATTTACAATCCCAAATTCAAACAGCTAAGACAAATGCTATTAATGGTTCAGCAGATGTTTTTGATGCTAACTTTCATGATTTATTGCAAGAGAATAGTTATTTGTTAGCTGATACAGCTCGTCGTTCATTATCAAATTCAAGTGCTGCATTTAATGCAACTTTGCTTGCACTTCAAAATAACATAAATTTTGTTGGAAATCTTTTAGCACCAATTTATGGAAGTAATTCTCAACAACTTGTTAATTTGTGGAATCAGAAAGCTAATATTTTTATTAATTACAGTAATTCATTAAAGAACAATGATCCTAATGCATTAGCATATTATAATGCTGCAATAGCAGCATACATACCACAGGCTGTAACATTTTGGACAACAACACAAAATCCTTACCCTGCACTTAGTCAGACAACTGCAACAAATTTTGTAACTACTAGCTTATCTGATACAAAGGCAACTATAGATGACTGGTATGCAGGGAATTATAATCAGTACTATACTGATTTGCATACTTCTTATATTGACATGGGAACCTATGCAGATGTTGTAGCAGGTGCGATAATTCAGCAGAATCCACAAGATTTTCAATAAATACTTTTAATAAAAATTAAGTTAAATATTACGCCTTCTTGAATTTTGCAACAAGATCTATATAATCTGCTTGGCCAAGGAAAACAGACCTGCAGCAGAATCTTTCCACTCCAAGGTCATCAAGAACTTTCTTTGATTTTTCTCCTGCAGCAATTCTTTTTTTGTATTCTTCCCACAGATGGCCAATTGGTTTGCCGCATGAGAAACATCTTACAGGGATTATCATATTAATACTCCTTGAAATACATTTTTAAAGGTTTTGATAAGCATTTCAGATTTTCAGGTTAAGATTTAAATAACCTTTACTCTTTTTTAAAAAATGGAAAATGAAAAGAAAAAATCTGCTTTAATTGAACTGAAAAAAGTGTTCAAATATTATTTTATGGGAGAAAATGTTGTAAAGGCAGTTGATGGAATCTCTATTAAAGTTAATCAAGGAGAATTTGTTGCTATAATGGGGCCATCTGGATCTGGAAAATCAACTTCAATGAATCTTGTGGGAAGTCTGGATGTTCCGACTAAAGGCCATATATTTCTTGATGGAGAAGATATATCTACTTTTTCAGAATCTGACCTTGCACAGTTAAGGGGCAGAAAAATTGGATTTATCTTTCAATCCTTCAACTTGATTCCTAATCTTACTGCAAAAGAAAATGTTATGCTTCCAATGACTTTTCAGGATATACCTGAAGAAGAAAGAGAAATTAAAGCTGAAGAACTTTTGAAACTTGTTGAATTAGAAGACAGAATGGATCATTATCCAAACCAACTTTCTGGCGGGCAAAAGCAAAGAGTTGCAATTGCAAGGGCTCTTGCAAATGACCCTGAAGTTATACTTGCAGATGAGCCTACAGGAAACCTTGATACTAAAACAGGAAGCATTGTAATGCATTTTTTGGACAAATTGCACAAGCAGGGAAAAACAATAATTATGATTACTCATGAGCCTGAATTGGCAGAGTATCATGCTGAAATAGTCTACTGGCTTCGTGATGGAAAGCTTGAAAGGGTGACCAGGAAAAAGAAAGGCAAAAGATATGTCGATGGTGAAATTAAAAGATTGGTGCAGGCAAGGAAGTAATCAACTTTATAACTTCTAATTCATTTCGTTTTTTGGGTAAAAATGATAAAAGATTATTTTGTCCTATCTGTAAAAAACTTAAAACACAGAGGATTGCGTTCATGGCTGACTCTTTTGGGAATTCTTATCGGGGTCGGAGCAGTTGTGGCATTAATTTCACTTGGTGATGGGCTACAAGCAGCTGTTGCAAGCCAGTTTGGAGTTAGTTCAACTGATTTAATAACTGTTCAAGCAGGAGGAATAAATTACGGGCCTCCTGGCTCAGGTGCAGTTATTCCTCTTACAACTGATGATCTGACCCAGATTAAAAATTTGCCTAGTGTTAAAGCAGCAATAGGAAGAGATATTGTTCCTGTAAAGGCTTCCTTTAATCAAAAACTTGTTTTTACATATGCTACAAATATTCCATCTGGTTCTGACAGGCAATTTGTTTATTCACAAATAAATGCCCAAGCTATTTCAGGCAGACTGCTTAAAGATGGAGACATTGGAAAAATTGTTATAGGGTATAATTTTTACACTGATTCAAATGGCTTTGGAAAAGCAGTAATCCCTGGAAATACAATAGTAATACAAAACAAAAGTTTTCAGGTTGTTGGTATTTTGGCACGACAGGGCAGTTTTATTTTTGATAATGTAATTTACATGAATCAGAATGATCTTGATTCTATAAGCAATTATGGAAATAAGATAGACACAATTGCAATTGAACCAGCTAGCAAAGATTTAATGAATAGAACAGTGAGCGATGTCGAAAATCTTTTATTGAGGCTTAGGAATGTAAAGAAAGATGCTGAAAACTTCCAAATTTCAACACCAGAGGCATCTTTAAATCAGGTTAAACAGATTATTAACGGGGTTCAGATATTTATTGCAATAGTTGCTTCAATATCAATTTTTATAGGCGCTATTGGAATTGTTAATACAATGTACACTTCTGTTTTAGAAAGAAGAAAAGACATTGGGATAATGAAATCAATAGGTGCAACGAATTTTCAGATATTTATCCAATTTTTTATTGAATCAAGTTTACTTGGCCTTGTTGGGGGAATTATCGGAATAATTTTTGGAGAATTTATTGCGATTTTCGGAATCATAGGCATCAATAGTTTAATCGGGGGGCATTTACCAATAACAATAAATTTAGGTCTTATTTTTGGTGTTCTTATTGGGAGTTTTTTAATTGGGGGAGCTGCTGGGATTGTCCCTGCACTAAATGCTGCTAATCAAAATCCTGTAGAAGTTTTGAGGGATGAATAAAAATGATAAATAAAGAACTTATAAATTATTCATTAAGAAATTTGAGGCACAGGAAAGGTAGAAGTTTCCTAACTATCTTCTCAATTCTTATAGGAATAGCCACAATATTTATTTTCATAAGTTTTGGTCTTGGACTTTATAATTATACACAGACATTTATTAAAGGAGGCTCTGCCGACAAGGTACTTATTGTTGCAAAAGGACTTGGTGGAACAAGCGGATTAGACACAGGAGTATCATTTACTGATTCAGATATAAGGGCTATAAAGGGGGCATCTGGTGTTTATCAGGCAACAGGAGTTTATGACCAGATTGTTCAGGTTAATGAAGGAAATGAACAAAAATATGCAGTTGTTTTATCCTATGATCCAGCTGTCCCAATTATTTTGGAGAGTTTTAATGCAGAGTTAGATTTAGGCAGATTTTTACAGCCAAGCGATACCAGAAAAGCTATTCTTGGATATAATTACAAAATTGATGGAAAAATATTCAAAAAAGGGTTAACATTAGGAAGCCAGATTGAAATAAACGGAACTAAAATACAAGTTGTTGGTTTTTTGAAAGCTCTAGGAAATCCCCAAGATGATGCAGATATTTACATAACAAATAATTATTTCAAAACATTATACCCTGAAAAGAGTTCTTATGCAGAATTAGTTGCAAAGGTCGACATTAAAAACATTGATACTGTCATATCAAACATAGAGCAAGCATTAAGAAACGAGAGAAACCAAAAAAAAGGCCAAGAAGATTTTTACGTGCAATCTTTCCAAGATTTGCTGAAGTCATACACATCTGTTTTAAATGTAATAATAGGTTTTGTAATTTTAATCGCGCTTACTTCTGTTCTTGTTTCTGGAATAAATACAGCGAATACTATGATTACCTCTGTATTGGAAAGGTTTAAAGAAATAGGTGTGTTAAAATCAATGGGTACAAGAAATTCTGAAGTTCTTGGAATTTTTCTTTTTGAATCTGCATTTTTAGGAATGCTTGCAGGAGTTTTAGGAGTGATGCTTGGATTTGTAATGACGACAATTGCAGGAAGTATACTTGCAAATTTAGGCCTGTCATTTTTAACCCCATATTACTCAATATGGCTTTTTGTCGGATGCATACTTTTCGCAACATTTACAGGAGCTATTTCTGGAGTTATTCCGGCAATAAAGGCGTCCAGAATTAATACTGTTGACGCATTAAGATATGAATAAATAGATCAGAATTACTAAAGATTTAAAAATAAAACTCGATTAAACATTTTATGAAAAAGGATTTTATTCTCGCAATTTTTGCTTTTTTTATTATATTAGGAGGCTTTAGTTTAACCCATGCAGACACTAGCAGTTGTAATTTACAGGTTTCTCTTGTAAACCAAGATCCTTATCCTGCTGTTCAGGGAGATACTGTCAAATTATTATTCCAGGTAAGTGGCGTTCAAAGTTCTAATTGTAATGGGGCTATGTTTGAGCTAAATCCAGGGTATGCATTTTCCTTAACAGAGAATAATAGCGTGCAAACATTATCTGGTAGCACATTTACCCAGAATTCTAATAATAATTGGGTTATTCCTTACACCTTAAATGTAAATCCAAATGCACCTGATGGTGACTCACAAGTACAAGTTTTTTATTCAGCAGGAAATGCTTTAAACTTCCCTGCATCTGCTCTTTCTCAGACATTCAATGTAACAGTGCAGAATTCAAGAACAAGTTTCGAGATTTTTGTAAGCAACTATGATACTAAAACAAAAACAATAACCTTCCAAATTTTAAATACGGGAAAAGTTGATGTAAAAGCGGTAGCAATACAAATTCCTGAGCAGAAAACACTGCAGGTTAAAGGAGCAAATACAAATATTGTGGGAGATATAGATTCAAATTCATATACTACTGCTGATTTTTTAGGAACACCATCTAATGGAAATATAACTCTTCAGGTGTCTTACAGTGATTTGTCTGGTATAAGAAGAACAATTGAGCAGAATGTCACATATGATTCTGTTTATTTTACAAATGTGCCTTCACAAAGTGGTAGTTCAGGAACAACAATAATTATTGTACTAATTATCATTGCAGTCATAGGTTACTTTTTTTACAGAAACAGGAAAAAGAAGAAAAGATTGCTCGCTGAAAGAAGAAATAGAATAAAATAAGATTTATTTTTCTATAAAAAATATAAAACTCAACCACAAGAAAATTTAAAAACTAGTTTTTTCTTTAGTGATAAGCTAATAAAAAAGAGAAATGACAAAAAAATGTATTTATTGTAAGGCGGAAATACCTGATGAGAGTGTCATTGACTTCTGTGAAAAGTGTGGTGTTGGAGTTTGGGGAAGAAAGATGTTCAATACAATATTAAAAAATATGGAAGAGGCAAGGGATAAGGAAGATTTGGTTTCTACAAATACCATAGGCATTGCTAAACTTGAAAAACCGAACCCAAAGGATTTTAGGCGATAATTCTTAAATTTATGATAGATAAGGTTTTTAAATAGAATATTTGTGAATGATTTATGGTTAGAAGAAAACCGATAAGAGCAAGAGGAAAAATACAGTTAAGCAAGTATTTCCAGCAGTTTAAGGAAGGCGACAACGTGACAATAATAAAAGAGCCTTCCGTTAGCTCAAGCTTTCCTGAAAGAATCCAGGGGAGAACAGGAACTGTTGAAGAAAGACGAGGAAGAGCTTATATAATAGAACTCATGGACCATAACATGAAAAAAAAGTTTATAATAGAACCAATACACTTAAAGAAGATAATTAAAGAAAAAAAATCAGCAAAATGATAAAATACAGAGAACCATTAAGCATGACAGAATCTTTAGAATACATAGAAGATGTCAAAGGCAAAGAAAGCGAAAAAGAATCAGAAGTTGACATAAAGAAATTCATAAAAAAGTTTGTCAAATTAAAGCCTGAAGAAGCGAAAAAGCTGAGAGAAAAGTTGACTGGATTAGGTCTGCTTAAATTAAAGCAGGAATACATTTCAAAAATAATTGATCTTATGCCTGAAGATGCTGAGAACTTGAATAAAATTTTCACAGATGTTGGCCTTGATGAAGATGAATCAAAAAAAGTACTTGAAACAATTGAGGAATTCAGATAAAAACAATGGAAAAAGAAGAATATGCAATAGTCTTAGAGTACCTTCCGAACGGGTACCCTTTAGAGAAGAAAATGATGCCTATAGCACAGGCTATAGGAGAAGTCAATATGACTCTTTTGGAATTAGTTCCTAGACGAGGAGTTACCATTGAAGTTGGAGAAAGAGTTTACATCGGCGAAGGGAAAAGGGACAAGATTTATTACATCCTTGGAAGACTTAACAGGGAAAAGCTTACAGAATCTGCAAAAAATCAGCTTGAAGAGTTCATAGGAAAGATAGTCAAGGAAAAAGAAAAAAGATTCATTGATTTTTTCAACAAATCAGATGCAATAAACAAAAGAATCCATCAGATAGAATTGATTCCTGGATTCGGAAAAAAGCATACTCAGGAAATACTCAACAAAAGAAAGGAAAAACCTTTCGAAAGTTTTGAGGATATGAAAAAAAGGATTCAGAACCTTCCTGACCCTGAAAAAGCAATAGAAAAAAGAATATTGGAAGAACTTACTGGAGATGAAAGATATAAATTGTTCGTAAATTAAAATAAAAAACAAAATGGAAGCAAAAACAGAAATCAATGAAGAAAAGAAACAGGCACAGAAGCCAGTGTATAAAAACCCAAATGAAAAAAAATATGAAGGAAGGCTTGTAAGAATTGTTTCTGAAGACATAGAAGGGGAAATGACTGTTTATGCTGGGCTTACTAAAATAAAGGGAGTTTCATGGGGAATCTCCAATGCAATATGCAAGACTCTTGGAATTGAGAAAAGAAAAAAGATAGGATCTCTTACTCCTGAAGAAATAAAAAAAATATCTGAATTTATAAAAAATCCAAAAATACCTATTTATTTGTTAAACAGAAGAAAAGATTTTGAAACAGGCATTGACAAACATGTTTCAGGAACAGATCTTGAATTGCAAAAAGAATTTGACATCAAAAGACTGAAAAAAATAAAGAGCTACAGAGGAATAAGACACGGAGCAGGACTTCCTGTCCGTGGACAGAGAACAAAAGCACACTTCAGAAAGAATAAATCAAAGGGAGCAGGAATTAAAAAGAAAGGAGAGAAAAAGGAGAGGGTTGCAAAACCTTATGAAAAATGAAACGAAAGCATAAAACATATTCAAGACCAAAAAGACCTTTTGACAAGGTAAGAATCGAGGAAGAGGCACAGATAAAAGAAGATTATGGTCTGAAAAATAAGATAGAAATATGGAAAGCTGATTCCCAAATAAAATCTATCAGAGAAAAAGCAAAGAGTCTTATTCCAGCTGGTCCTGAAAAACAAAAAGTTCTTTTTGAAAGGCTGAAAAAAATGGGGCTTAAGTCAGATACATTGACAGATGTTCTCTCACTTGACAAAACAGATTATCTGAATAGAAGGCTTCAGACAGTTGTCTTCAAGAAAAGGCTTGCAAAAAGTCCTAAGCATGCAAGACAGTTAATTGTACACAAAAAAATTCTTGTAGATGGAAGAGCTATAAACAGTCCGTCTTATGTTGTTCCTGTTGAACTTGAAGAAAAAATAACTATTAAAAAAATAAACAAGCCTAAAATAGCTGCAGTTACAGGTGAACAAAATGAGTGAGTTAGAACAACCAGTTGAAACAGAGAAAGAAGAAGTAAAGGTACCTGTAGAAATTTCAGAAACTACTAATGAGGAGAAAGAATCATCTGAAGAAAAAAGAAAAGAGAAAGGAAAAGCAGAAGCAGTGGTGAATATTTACACATCATTCAATAATACCCTTGTTCATGTTACAGATATGTCCGGAAAAACACTTGCAAAGGTAACTGGTGGAATGGTAACAAAGCATGGAAGACTGAAGGCAAACCCCACAATTGCAATGTTTATAGCAAAAAGAGTCGGAGAGCAATTAAAAGAGATTGGAGTCGGAAATCTTTATTTCAGGATAAGGGCCAAGACGAGAAATCCTGCACCTGGACCTGGAGCAAATGCAATAATCAAAAGCCTTTCAAGAGAAGGCTTTAAGATATTAAACATACTTGACACTACAAGATTCCCACGTGGAGGTCCAAAGAAAAAGGGCGGAAGAAGAGGAAGAAGGCCATAAAAAGATTTAAAGGCAGCCAAAAATTCAAAATAAAATGAAATTAATAGAAAAAACAAAAGACCAGATTATTTTCAGTGCTGAAATTGACGAAAGTATTGCAAATGCAATAAGAAGATATGTAAAACAAATTCCTGTTATTGCAATTGATGAACTTGAAATTTCAAAAAATGATTCCCCTCTTTATGATGAAACAGTTGCACACAGAGTCGGTCTTATTCCATTAAAGATGGACAAGTCAGCAGAAAAAGGCAAGCTTAAGCTTAGTGTAAAAAAAGAAGGCACTGTTTATTCTGGAGAGATAAAGGGACATCCAGAAGTCGTTTACAAAGCAATTCCAATAACAACCCTTGACAAAGGCCAAGAACTTGAATTCACAGCAACTGTAAAATTAGGGAAGGGCGCAGAGCATTCTAAATTCTCACCAGGTTTGATGTTTTACAGAAATGAAACAGAAATAACCTTAGACAAAGATTTTCTTGAAGAAGTAAAAAAATTTGTTCCTGATGCAGAAATAAAGGAAAAAGGAAACAAAATAACAGTCATAGACAACAAGAAAAAAGAAATGACAGATGTAATTGAAGGTCTTGCAATAAAGAGAAAAAAGCAAGCAGAAGTTGCAAATGGAAAAGATTTGGTAGTGACTGTAGAATCTTTCGGTCAATTAGAGCCAAAAGATATCTTCAACGAGTCAATTGACATGCTTAGAAAAGATCTTGCTAGTGTTGAAAAAGCTGTTGAGAAAGAAGCTTAGGGATATATTTTAAAACAAGAATTCTTAGTAAAATTATCAAATTTGCGGGAATGCCGGAGCGGTCAAACGGGCAACGCTAAGGACGTTGTGGCTTAGTGCCTGCGAAGGTTCGAATCCTTCTTCCCGCATAAACTTTATAAATGACATAAAACTCACATTTTTACCTGCGAGTTGCTCGCGTTAGCAGGAATTAATACTTCTTGCTTGATTCAAAAATGAAATCAAAAACAAAAATAGAAAAGCAGTCGGAAAAGAAGGCAAATCCTTTGCTAGTTGAAACAATAAGACTTGCAAAGAAAACAAACTCTAATTTCTGGCTTAAAGTTGCAGGAATTCTTTCAGGACCAAGAAGAAATCATGTTGCAGTAAATCTTGATGAAATAGAAAAAAATACAAAAGAAGGGGATTCAATAGTTATTCCAGGAAAAGTTCTTTCACAGGGTGAAATCAGCAAGAAAATAGCAATAATTGCATTTAATTTTTCAGAGAAGACAAGAGAAAAGCTATTAAAAACAAAATCACAAGCTGTAAACATGGCTGAAGAGATAAGAAAAAATCCAGAAGCCAAAGGACTTAAATTTATAGGAGAGAAAAAATGAAAGTAATTGATGGAACAAATGCTGTAATGGGGAGACTTGCAAGCTATGCTGCAAAACAAGCTCTTCTTGGAGAAGAAGTCATAGTCTTGAATTGTGAAAAAGTAATAATAACAGGCAACAGAAAAAATATAATTGATGAATTCAACGAAGAAAGAAAGAAAATAGGAAGTGGGCAAAAAGGACCAAAACATTCTAGGATTCCTTACATGATAGTAAAAAGAGCAATAAGAGGTATGCTTTCTCACAGGCAGGGAAGGGGAAAAGCTGCATTTCAGAGAATAAAATGCTATGAAGGGGTTCCTGAAAAATATAAGGATGCAAAGAAAATAGTAAGTAGCAAAGAAAAGAAAGGTAAATTCATAGAAGTAGAAGAATTGAGGAAAGGAAATTAAAATGAATACAAGGATAATCACATCTGGAAAAAGAAAAACATCTGTTGCAAGAGCTGTAACAATGGAAGGAAATGGGAAAATAACAATAAACGGAAAACCTTATGAAATTCTGCAGATTTTTGACAGACTAAAAATTGAAGAACCAATTAGAATAGCAAAAAACATTGTAGGAAAAATAAGCTTTGATATAAAAGTTAATGCCAGAGGCGGTGGAGAAAAAGGGCAGATAGAAGCTTCAAGGATTGCAATATCAAGAGCTTTGGTTGCCGCTACAGGAAGCAAAGAGTTGGAAAAAGCATTTCTAGATTATGATAGAACACTCCTTGTTGCAGATGTAAGAAGGAAGGAAGCTTACAAACCAGGAGACAGTAAAGCAAGAAGAAAGAGACAGACTTCTTACAGATAAATAATTTATTTCAGAATTTCTTTATATTTAGGATCATCCCCAGAAATTATTCTGGTATGTATATTTCTAGATTCAACATCTGGTCTGTATTTTCCATACCACCATACAGCTGTCTCAAGCTGTTTTTTTGCTCTTTCTAAAAGTTCGCCATTTCCATTACATTTATACTCTATTATATAAACTTCTTTTTCCCCATTCCTTGTCTCAAAAACAACATCTGGTTGAGTTATAATTCTTCCTCTGTCTAAAAGAGTTGGTTCAATTAATACTGAAATTGTGTTTTCAATTCCAAGTTTTCCTGCACTTGATGCGATTTTCTCAAGAGCCCTTTTATGACTGTTATTATCTCTTTTCATGTCATCTCTTTTTAACCAAAATCAATAAAAAGAAAAATTTAGAGTATAAAAATAAAATTGCTGCGAAAATTAGCACAATAATCTTAATAAACTATTTTTTCCTGTGCTATTTTATTCCCAATTTTTCAAGCTTATTCTGAACATGGTTAAATAGTGTTGTTGATATTATTGCCTTGTGATTTCCGTCAAAAGTCTGGTTATTGAACTTAATTTTCCCTATATAAGTGAAATTCTTAAGTATCTTTTTAAGTCCATTAACGGAAAGTTTATGCTTTTGGGCAACTTTTCTTAGACTAATATTATTTTCTAGAAATTCCTCAAAAATCTCCTGAATCTCAATGTAATTTTCAGCAGGAATTAGTTTTTTGTCTTCAATTTTGTAGCCAAATGGGGCTCTGGACATCAAATTTCCTTTTGTTGCGCTTTTAATCATGGACTTCTTTTGGTTTTCTTTTATTATTTTAGATTTTTCAAGCTCTTTTCTTAATTCCTCATTTTCTATTCTAAGCTTTTCAAGTTCATCCATTCATTTCTAAGCCCAGATAAGTTTATAAAAACTACAGATTTTATCCATATAACAGGTTATTCGGAGGCTAAATTGAGTAAGAGAATTTACGTTGGAAATCTGCCATGGAGCATAACTTATGAAAAGCTTAAGGTTCTTTTTTCTTCTTTTGGCGAAATTGAACAAGCTTTGGTCATAGCTAACAGGGAAACCGGAAGATCCAGGGGTTTCGGATTTGTCACATTCAAAGATGATAAAGCAGCAGATACTGCAATAAAAGAAATGAGCAACAAGGAAGTTGAAGGAAGAGTTCTTGTTGTAAAAGAAGCAACTCCTATGGGAGAAAAGTCTGAAGAAAAAAGGGAAATAAGAGAAGAGGTTACTGAAGAAAAACCTCGCAAAGCCAGAAAAAGAAAAGAGAAAAAAGAAGAAAAACCAGATGAGGGGTCATTTGCAGAAGAGTAATTACTTTTTTTGTTTTTTTGTTAATTCTTTTTGGTTTATGAAAATAATCACTACAGCCGGAATAAGAAAAAGCCAGCTGACTAAAAAGCTAAGGGCAATTGATGCAAGTCCTAGCAATGAATAAAAAACTACTTTAGAATTTACCATATTTTGTGTACTCCTCAAGATGATGGTCTCTATGGAATTTTATTGCATCTTTAGATAAAAAATGATAATTCACTAAGCAACAGTCATCTTCTTCTATAGATGATGGCAATAACCTTGGACCTCTGCCATCCACCATACCTATGTTTTTCATATGGGTAAAGTGTTTATAGTCTTCTCTTATCATTGGTTCTGGGAACTCTGGAGTTCTTTTAGAAATTGCTTCATCCAATAAGATTGTAATATCTTCGATAATCTCATCTGGTCTAAAAGCGGATGATACTTTACTCAGTCCCTCTTGTTGTGTTCTTGTAAAAACCACTAGAGGTTGTATTTCTTATAATTTAAATAATTTTGCAACTAGAATTTGTAAATGTATTTTTTAAGGTCAATTTTTCCCTTGTTTATTTCAATTCCTTCTTTTTTTAGCATCTTTATTTTATTCTTTGTACCTGATGCAAAACCGCCGACACTTCCATCATTTTTCACAACCCTGTGGCATGGAACTTCTGGAGCATAGGGGTTTTTGTTCATCGCGTTTCCAACAGCGCGATATGCGTTTGTATTTAATGTTTTTGCAATAGTTTTGTAAGTTGTAACTTTCCCTTTAGGAACCTTTCTCAGGATTTTATAACAACGTTCGTTAAAACTTATTTCTGCCATTTTTTCAAATCTCTGATTGCCTGCTCTGTATTTTTGAAAAGAATCGCTTTCATTCCCAATCTTTTTGCAGGAGCAATATTCCATTTTTGATTGTCAATGAAAATAACTTCTTCTGGTTTAAGTTTCAGCCTTTTTAATGTCAGATTGTAAATTTTAGGGTTTGGTTTCCTCATCCCAACATCGCATGAAACAACAACTGTGCTGAAATTTTTGTAAAAAATAGGAAGAATTAGTGCTTTTTTGGAGAGGAGCCATTGATCAGAAAGAACAGCTGTTCTATAACCTTTATTCTTAAGACTTGATGCAAATTGCAGAAGTTTTTTATTTATAAGATAATTTTTTCTATAAGCAGTCATGTAAAGTTTTGTTAATTTTCTGGGTGTGATTTTCAGGTTTCTTGACATTGTCTTTATCGCTTTCTTCTCTGAAATTTTTCCCTCAATAGAGCTTGCATAAGCGGTGTCTATAGAATCAAAATACTGGTCAAGAGAAATTCCTAATTCTTTAGCAATAAAACTATGGACATGTGGGTGATTAAATCTTGGGTTTGGCAGTTGCAAAACTCCACCAACATCAAAAATGAATCCTTTAATTTTTTGTTTCATGATTAATTAAAATTAGTTTAACTTAAAAACTTTCACTCAAATCTGACAGAAATGCACCAAGGCTGGTTGTAAACTGATTTCAAAAGAGATTCTATATTCTTTTTCTTGCCTTCTATTACATAAGTGAATGTAACTGCCTGATCTTTTTTATTGAGATTTGTATTATAAAGATAAAATTCTGTGGTGTATTTACCTAAAATATTCATTATTTTGTTTTTTGGAACAAGACCTTTTGTCTGGATTACTATCTTTCTTCTGTAAGAATTTATTGCATGTTTATCAAAATATTTATCAAAAAAAGCTACAATCCAAACCATAATGTATATTATTCCTGCACTGAGATACTCTCCTAATCCTATAGATAAACCAAAAATTGCGAAAAACCATATGCTTGCTGCCGTTGTAAAACCAAAAACCTTGTCAGATTCTTTTATCATAGCTCCTGCACCAAGGAAACCAATACCTGTTACAATTGCACCTAAAAGCCCTATACTATTCTGAATTTGAAGGTCAACAGCTATTAAAGCAAGAGCGCATGAGCCTACTGCAATAAGTATAAATGTTCCAAAACCAACTGGCTTATGACTTTTCTGCCTATTGAAGCCATAGGCAAATGAAGCAAGAAAAACAATCAAAAATCTTATTAAAACTATTGTCTGATCCATTAATAAAAATAGTTAACTTGGTTTATAAAATTTTTTCAAATGTTTTAGTGACTAAATTAAAAAATTTATTTCACTTTCATTAAATTTAAATACCTACTTTTTTTAATGAACCGATGAACAAGGGATTGGTGATAGGAATTTTAGTTGTTTTGGTTTTGGCTGCAGTTGTAGTTATCGCTACAAGATCAAACAGTACGGGAAGCACTATTGCAAACTCAAACACACAAAGTTCAACAAATTCTGCGGGTACTGGTTCTACAACAAGTATGAAATTCTCAGATAGCCCTTATTATCCATACCGTTACTTAATTTCAGGTGATACATTAAGCCCTGATGCACAAAATGCAATTACTGGTTTTAATTTAAGTAAGACATCAAATTCAGACGGCACAACAACTTATACACTTACTGCATTAAAGTCAGAATATGTAAGCCAAACATACACTTTACAGCCAGGACAAAGTCTTTATTTCATTGAAAGATCAATGGGGGATGACGACACTGCAGGAAATACAGATTATAATCTTGGTGATGACATGGCAGTTGTAGTTGATTCTAACGGAAATATAGTTCAATAAAAAGATGAGAAATGAAGCGATAAGGCATTATCTAACAGTATATGCAGCTGCTTTCATATTCATTGTCTTTGGATTGTGGGAAATAATAAATCCTGTTTACTGGTCTGGTTTTGTTCCTTCTTTCATTTCAAAGGTTTTTACAAATGTTAATCTGCTTGTTGAAATTCACGGAATTGTTTTAACCTTGCTTGGAATTTGTTTTGTTTTTGAATTTAAAAGAAAAATTGCCTCTGTTCTTGGGACATTAATTATGCTTGATATTGTATTTTCCCTTTTCTTGGAGTCGGGCTTCAGCGACTTGCTTGTGAGAGATATAATTATAACAATATTAATTGTTTCAATATTTTTCGATGATTACAAGAAAGATAATTAATTTTGTTCAAATTTAAACAAATCAACTGTTTTTATTATTAACATTAAATAAATTAAAGTTGCAATTGCAAGTCCAATCATCCAAACAAACACATTTGTAAATGTAAGCTCATCTAAGTTGGTCCATGGTGAAAAAATTGTGAATATAGCCATTACAACGTAAAAAGACAGGAAGATAAAAAATATCTTTAATATAAGAAGAAGACTTAATTTGCTTTTATGAATAATATGGTGTCTTAAACTTTTTTTGGGCATTTACATAACAGGCTGAATCATGATTTAAAGGTTTCTTAAAAGAAAAACTTAAAAAACAAAAGCACATTCTCTTAACATGGCAAACAAAAAAGACGAGTCTGGATTAGCAATACCTGCAGGATTATTCATTGGTATGGGTATTGGTTTCATGACAAATGACCTTGTTCCATGGATTTTCATAGGCTTAGGTGGCGGATTTCTTGGGATGTTGATTTCAAAACTAGTAAAGAAATAGTTAAATAGAGATTTTTCTTGAATAATATTGAAATGGGGCTTGATAGTATTACAAGTACAAGTGTTGGTTCTGGGGTTACTGAAGACCCAATGGTAATTAGTCTTAGACATATAAAAGAATTTTATGGTGCAGGAATGAGTTCTGAAGAATTTGGGGAGTATGAAAATCGTGCTAGAGAAATGACTAGTCAAGGATATGCAGATAGTTTAGGAATTTCTTATGAAGCACTTCGTCAACAAAATCTTATCCGAATTCTTGAACAAAAAACAATGGATATAGATTAAAAAAGAGTAATCAAAACCTCTCGCACCATTCACATCCTTCATGAGGGCATTCCCCATTCAATAGTTCAAGAGCTTTTTTCCATAAAAATTCTGCATTCTTAACATCTGTCTTCATTCTTTTCAGTGTTATGTCAAAAACAAATTCGCCTGTAGGAAGAACTTCTTTAGGAACATAGAACAAAAGGAAAGCGTAATCCTCTGTTTCATAGTCATTTTTTCTTAGAAGAAAATTATAAATGTCAAGTTGGTCCTGGTAATGTTCATGCGTGTCTTCTTTCAGCTCAAATCCGCGGGTTTTGTAGTCAAGAACAATTATTTTTTTTCCTTTCATAAGAAGATTATCTACAGCTCCATGGAGAATATTTCCTTTGGAATCCTGCCAAGAAATTCCTTTCAGGTTATTTCTCCAGATTGTTAACTTCTCTTCGTCATCAAACAAAGTGCATCCTTCTTCTTTGCACTCACTTTTGTCCAGCTCAGGCGGCAATTGTCCTTTATCTCTGAATTTGTCAAAATGTGTCTTGAGTATTTTGTCCATTCCAGAAGGTAGGCTTGGAAAAATTCCAATAGGACGCTTCCAAACATTATGTTTGTCAAGCCAGAAACATCTTGGGCAGTCATTCATGAGAGAAATTGAAGATGGTGAAATGGAAAATGTTTTCATCAAAAGAAAAACAGAAAGCAACTTATATAATTTTCTTACTGAGCAATTCAATAAAAAGGTTTTTAATTCAGATACTTTTGTTTAGATAATGGATTTTATACTCAGCTTGCTTGAGGTGTCAATAGTTCTTGCGGTATTTGTATGGGGAGAAGTTTTGGTCAGATTTTTGCTTGGCTTCACAAGATGGACAGGAGACTTGATTGGATTTGGGATATTTATTTTTATTATTCTTATATTAAGTCTGTTCAGCCAAGAGGTTGCGCAGTTTATCCTTGACAAATTTGGGGAAAATGTTGCATGGATTTTCTTTGTTTTCGTGCTGATTGGGGCTTGGATAAATTATAGAAAGAAGTATTGATTACAGTTTTTCCTGGACTTTATTGAATAAATTAATCAAAATCTAAAGATTTGAAGATTTTAATAACTCTGTTAATATCGTCTTTGCTTAAAGTCTTAAAAATTTCGGGTTTTTCTATTCTTAGTTTTTCTAATGCTTGAGGTAGAATAGTCATGGTTCCATTCTCTTTTATTTTAATATATGACTCAAATTCTTCTTTATAATTTGGAGCGAATCTGTGACAGTTTCTACATAAGGTTATTAAATTATTTATATTATCTTTACCTTCAAAGACTAATGGTGTTATGTGATGCACTTCTAGCTTATTACCAGTTTCATCATTTAACCGGCATTTTTGGCATGTAAATTTATCTCTTTTTAGTGCTTGTTTTCTTAAAGTTTGGTTTCTTGTTTTCATTTTACAAACTATCAATCGGACTTTTTATTTTCTTTAATTCTTCCTGACTAATATGGGTGTAAATCTGTGTCGTGTTTAGGTCTGCATGGCCCAAAAGCTCTTGGATTTTCCTTATGTCTGTGTTATTTTCCAGAAGATGTGTTGCAAAGCTATGCCTTAATGTATGTGGGTGTACACTCTTTTTTATTCCTGCTTTCTGTGCTGATTTAACAACTATTTTTTGGATATTTCTGGAAGATAAAGGACCTTTTGCTCCTGTGAAAAGATATTCCTGGTTGTTTTCTTTCTGCATTTCTGCTTGTTTCTTTAGTCTTAATGCAAGAGTTTCTGGTATATTGAATGTTCTGTCTTTTCTTCCTTTTCCCTGCCTTATCTGACCTATGCCCTCTTCAAAGTTGATCTCTTTAATTTTCAGGCCTGTTAGCTCAGATACCCTCATTCCACAAGCGTAGAGCATTGAAATCATAAGTCTGCTTTTTTTGTTTTCTGTAGAATCAATCAGTGCCTTGATCTCTTCTTTTGTAAGAACAGCTGGAATTTTTCTTTCTCTTTTTGGGCGTTTGATGTTCTCTGTTGGGTTTCTCTGGAAAACAACAGAATAGGCATATTTTATTGCAGAAAGGAAAAGCACAATTGATGAAGATGTTTTGTCTGATAGATTTTGAGCCATAAATGCCTTAATGTCATCCTGATCTATTGCCTCAGGGCTTTTATTTAAGAAATCCAGGAGTTTTTGATTTGCAGTTACATAGTTCCTAACTGTATAGTCTGAGTTCTTGGATATCTTTAATTCTGTTTCCAACTTTTTCAGAAACACTTCTTTTTCCATGTATTTGCTAGTGCGAACTTATTTATAAAAAAGTGCTGTAATTATTGAGTTCGTACAATACATCTTGTGCGAAGTTTTACTAAGGAAATTTTGTTTTTAGATGAAAGGATCTCTTCCAACTCTTCTTCTTTTAATTTCTGCCGCTCTTTCGACTAATGATTTATCTGAATTTTCTAATTCTGTTAACTTAGGTAAGCTTTGTGCACGTGCTTCAAGTGTTGATTTCTCAACTGCTGCATCATATCTCTTCCTAAATTCTGATTTAAGGTCAAGGGTATGAATATATTCTTTAACAAAAATTCTGTATTTTGGGTTTAGAGAAACTTGTGCCATTTCTTCTGGGGACATGCCTAAGCTAGGTAAATCAACCCCTAATGAGCGATAATAATCAGCCCTTGATTCTGCAAATTTATTCCTTTTTATTGCCAATATCCTCATTATTCTCTTAAATTCTGGAGAGAGATTATCCATAAAACACTGAAAAAGCTGAAGTTTTTAAGAATTTATATAATAAAAGAGACAGACTTCAAAGTATTCTGAAATAATTATGACCCTTCTTGTGCAATTAGGTCATCTTAATGAAGACGTTGGAATAAAGTTAAAGTAAAATAAAAAACAAATTAGAGTAACTAGGACTTATCTCTTTTTAGATCCGTAGTTTCTCATGAGCTTGCCAATTCCCATTACTAGGAATGATAGGCCTATCAACCAACTTGATAGTGTTACTCCTATATCCAAATTGAGTAAAGGCAATAGCCACAATACTCCAATAAGAGTAACAAGCCAGGCACTTAGTTTTGCCATTTAAATTCATACCTCCTTTCGTTCAAGTTATAGGAAAAAAGAGATTATAAACATTTCGAAAGCTAGTGAAAAAGGTTGCAAAAATATATGAGAAAAAAGAGCAAAAAAACAGCATTTTCAGACTATTTTCAGGGAAAAGAGGGTTTGTCGACGGAATTTTAATATTTTGATGCAAATTTTTTGCAAGAATTTTTGTTTTGGGCGAGTTTTGTGCACTAAGGTTAGCTTTGTGCATAGGTGTTTAGAGGTCGCTGTTTGGTGTTTGTTGGAGTAGAGTGCTGTTTGATGATGTTTAAACAGGCTGTTTGGGGCTGTTTATAGGTGTTTTTTAAGACATTTTTGTCTGTTTTTGGAGTTTTGAAAAGGGTGTGGATAAAAATGGATTTTAGCTAAAAAATAGAGAATTTTCGTCGGGAAAAGAAAAGATATTTAAACTATATTTCTTAAGATAATGTATGTTTGGGTGGCTTTTTGGTAAAAAAGAGAATGAAGCACTAAAAGAGGACACAAAAAAAGGATTTGATTCTGTCAAAAAAGACATAAATTCTGTTGTTGGATGGATTAAACACCTTGATTCTGAAGGAAATTCTATGAAAAAAGAAATTAATGAGCTAAAAGAAGCTTTATCGTCGATACAAAATGACATGGAAGGGATGAAAAATGTTGTTGCAATAATGAATGAGCTAAGTCCAAAGGCAAAAAATCAAACAGCTAAACAGCTGTTTAACAAACAACCCTCTGTTTATGCTGTTCAAACAGGTGTTCAAACAGGTGTTCAAACACCAAATTTTGACCAATTTTCAGTAACAGAAAGAGCAATTATTTGGGTACTTTTAAATTCTGATTTAAAATTAGGATATGATGATCTTGCTGCAATGCTTGGAAAAGAGAGATCAACAATAAGGGGGCATTTGAACAGAATAAAACAGAAAAGTACAGGATTAATAGAAGAAATCGTTGAGAAAAATGGGAAAAAAAGGGTATTTGTACCTGAAGAAGTGAAGGAAAAACTATTGAAAAGGGTAAAAGTGAGGCTTAAAGAAGGCAAAAAAGACAAAAAATAGAGGAAAATGAAGGTTTTAAGCTAAAAATTAAAGGAAGAAAGTCAAAAAGTGAGAGTTGTTGATAAGGATTTCAAAGGAAAAAATTAGATAAAAAATCAAAAATAAGAGAAAACAAAGAAAAATTAAAGAAAGAGTGAAAAAATAAAAAGTCTGAAAGTCGGAAAAAGAGGGTTATTAAGGCTTTTAGGGGAAACTATATTAATTAATCGGTATAACGATTAGTTGGTAATTTAATAAGAAGAATTAAATGTCCCTTAGCTGCAGAATCGTCGACAAAGAGGCCACTTTCTTGAGGTTTTGGGAAACACTCAGCATGATCTGTTTGTTATTTATTTTTGTTTTATCGACGGGAATTCCTTTTTTAAGCAGCCTTCTTATGTAATCTCTTATAGAGCTTTCTGTAAGTTTTAGTTTCTCAGCAAGAACTCGGTATTCAACAGGGCCTTGTTCTTCCTCTAGCTGGTATAATGTCGAGAAAACCATGAGCTCCTGGTCTGTAAGATTCTTGAATTTAAGCCTGATTTCCTTCTTCAAACTGTCTAGGGAATCCAGCATTTTTGCAGCATCTTCTATAGGGCTTTGAGATTGGGTTTGAAAAATTGGCTTTTTAGGCTGGATTATAGGGGATTTTTGTGTGAAAACATGCTGTTGCAAGGGGTTTTTTGGCTTGTTCTCAAGCCAATTGTCTGTCTGTTGGTCTGTCTGTCTGTCTGTTGGAACCCCTTCATTTCCAGTGGAAAAACCTTGATTTTGGGGTTTTAAAGGGTTTAAAGGCCAACTATGTGTTGGAAAATGTGTTGGAGTTGTCTGATTTATATGTTGGTTTGCTGGATGTATTGTTGGTTGGTTTATTGGTAAATTTTGTGGTTTTGTGTTGATTTTTTTCAATTCCAAAGAAATTTTTTCAAGGATTTCACAGATTTTGCCCAAGTCTTGCTTCATTTCAGACATGTCTTTTTTTAAAACAGAAATATCAAAATTAAGAATGTCTATGTCTCTTTTAACATTCTGGAATGATTCTTTTATTTTGTTGCTGTCTCCTTCCTGTGAGTCCATCGTTTTTTGAAATAATGCCCATATAAAAAGTTAAGTCTCTTTCAGTATACATATTTGCCCAATAACTGAAAATTATTCTTTCTCAGGTGCGCCAATTGATTTGTAAGCGCTATATACTGAATCACTGAGCTTCCATCTTGACCTTTTCATGTAGTCTTTTCCCTTGGAATTCTTCTTGATTTCAAGAACAAGGGCTTTCTTCTTCAGGTCAAGGAGAAGTGCTTTGACAAATTCCTCATCCCTGACAACTTCCTGGGCAATATGGGATGTAAAATCAGATCTTGGTGAGATAGAATAAAGGAATGCGAGTATTTGCTCTGAGATTTTATCTTTCTTATTGTTAGATATATTCATAGAAAAGAGCTGTTTCTTAATTTTAAATTACTTTTCTTTTTTCTCTTCTGTATTCTCGTTGCTTACAACAGGCATAGGCATGTGTGTAGGAAGATTCATTTCATCTTCCAATTCAAGGGCCTTTATTGTTGCCTTTCTAAGAATTATATTGAAAACAACATTTCTGAACTCGTCTGGAAGTTTCTTTTTCTTCCAGTCTCTTAAAGTGTCTTTTGCCTGCTGCTCTTCTAAAGAAAGGATTATTGTGCCTTTAAGGTCGATTTTAGCTATTTCTGGGTCGTATTTAACAGTGTAAATAAAGTCAATTTGAATTGGCTTTTCCTCGCCCTTCAAAATATTATCTTTAAGCTCTTCAATATCTTCAATATCTATGTTGGAATTGACGCTTAATTCTCCCTGTTTTCCTTTGAGTCTTTCAACACTTATCTTACTAAAATTAAATCCCAATATTCTCATGAAAAGTAGAAATGTAAGGTATTTTTAAAGTTTTAGTAATTTTAAAAATAATATCAATAGAATGAGAATATTCTTTACAATGAAAGATAATCTGGCTTAATTTAGAACTGTCTGATTAAACTAAATCTTCTTCTGAAACTATCACAAAGTCCCCTATTGCTATGATAGAATTGTAAGGAACAAGAAGCTCATTTGATGAGGTCTTTTCCAGGTTCAAATTTCTCGTATAAGGGGTAGAATCTTTCACTACCAAACTTATAAGCTCACCTGATTTTGTCTCAAAGGTGACGTCCCTGACAAAGCCCAGTCTCTTTCCTTCTTTAGTCACAATCATCTTTCCTACTATACTTCTAAAGGGATTTTTATCGCCTTGCATGCAAAACTGAGAAAGAAATAATATTTAAACTTTTCTGTAAAATTAAATAGATTTCAGAGGATATGAAAGAAACAGATAAAAGAGAAGAATTAAAGGAAAACACACCCTCACCCCCTTATTTCCCATAGAAGTATTTAAAAAGAAAAAATTGATTTTTTTATTTATATTATTTATTTAAAAAAATTTATATTATATAGTATATAGATATATTATATTTTATTATTATATTATAATTATTTACTATAATTTAGTTATTTTATCTTATTTTCTTTAAAATTTATTATTAATTTAATTAAGATAATTAATAATTTAATATAACCTAATTAAAATTTTTCTTAGCTAATTCTTGTTAAGGACTAAAATCCAAAAAATCAAGCAAAAATCCTTTTCCACATGAAATTGAGGCGTTCTTCTTTATTAGTAGTCATAAGTGTTTATATAAAGAATTATTTTTTTGCCGTTACAAAATATTTCAGGCTTAATTTCTCCACAAGAAACATACGTGTGAGGTATAAGCAGGAAATTAAGGGCGAAAAGAGAGAAAATGAAAGCAGAACTAGACAAAATATTTGAATCTTTCGACGGAAACAGAATCTTCAAAGACAAATCTATTTTGCAAAGCAATTACAGGCCTGAAGAAATTCCGCACAGGGAAGAACAGATAAAACAAGTTGCTTCAATACTTGCTCCAGTTCTCAGGGGAGAAAGAACAAGCAATCTTTTTCTTTACGGGAAAACAGGTTCTGGAAAAACACTTTCAATTCTCTATGTTAGAGATGAACTGCTGAAAAGGGCAAAGAAAGACAGCGACTTCAACCTAAGAATAGAATACCTAAACTGCAAGCTGAAAAAGGTTTCTGACACAGAATACAGGATTCTTGCTGAAATGATTAAGAAGCTTGGCGGAGAAGTGCCAAATACTGGATTGCCAACAGAGACAGTTTACAGCAAGTTTATAGAAATGGTTGACAAAGAGAAACAATTCCTTGTCTTTATTTTGGATGAAATAGACCAAGCTGTAAAAAAAATTTCAAGCGACTTTCTTTACAATCTGACAAGGCTTAACTCTGAATTGTCAAAATCACAGATTTGCATTGTTGGAATAAGCAATGACCTTACTTTCCTAGACAACCTTGACCCAAGAGTAAGAAGCTCTCTTTCTGAAGAAGAAATTGTATTTCCACCATATAATGCATTACAACTCCAGGAGATTCTTAACAAAAGAGCTGAAAACGCATTCAAAGAAAAGGTTGTTCAGGAAGGTGTCATCGCAAAATGCGCTGCATTTGCTGCAAGGGAGCATGGAGATGCAAGAAGAGCCCTTGACCTGCTCAGAATTGCAGGAGAGATTGCAGAAAGGGATAATTCAAAGAAAATAATGATGAAATATCTTGATGAGGCAAACACGAAAATTGAAAGGGACAAAATTCTTGATGTAATAAAGACAGAGCCAAAGCAATTCCAGTATGTTTTGCACTCAATAATAAATTTATCTGAAAAAAATAACGGCAGTCCTGTTTTCACAGGAGATGTTTACAATTTTTATGAGGAAGTATGCCTGAAAAACAAGGCAGAAGTTTTGACCCAAAGGCGTGTTTCAGACATTATACAGGAATTTGACATGCTGGGAATAATCAATGTCAAGGTTGTTTCAAAAGGAAGAGGGGGAAGAATGAGGGAAATTAAACTTGCAATTGCAAAATCAATTACTGAGAAAGCAAAGGAAATAATTGAAGAATCTTTGAGATATAATTAATTTTACACCGTAAAATAACATGGACACAAAAGAAATCCTAAAATTTTGTATGGAACGAGGCCTACTTTTGGATCCAGAGGTCCTTAATCTTTTCAGCGACGTTGCAGATGATGACTCTGTCAAACTTATTATAGACAGAATTCAGAGGTATACGCAAAAAAGAATTATAACAAAAGATATTATTGAGAAAAATAAAGAGCAAGTTAGCGAATTTTTTCTTGAACTGCCAAAAGAAAATCAGGCAAAATTAGAGAGGCTTAAGATAAAGCTCGGATTGCAAATAGAAATTTCAAAAGAAAGCGCTGTTGTTTCACAGAATCCAACGAATACATACACAATATTGAATCCTGATGATTTGAATGAGCAGTCAAAAGTCGTTGTTTTGTCAAAAACACCTTCTTTCAGGAAAAAAATAGAGGTTGACGATTTTGTAAAAACAATGAGAAACAGAATTCTTGAAATGAAAGAAATGCTACAGGAGCACCCTGACCTTGACGGGCTTATTTCAATAAACAAGCTTTCAAAAACTAGACAGAAAGTCTCAATCATTGGAATGGTTTCTGACAAAAGAATAACAAAAAACAAAAACATAATTTTCGAGGTTGAAGACCTAACAGGAAAGATAAAAGTTCTTGTTAGCCAGGGAAAAGATGAGCTTTTCAAGAAAGCAGATGAAATTTCACTAGATAGTGTGATGGGATTTACTGGTTTCGGAGACAGGGAAATATTTTTTGCAAATGATGTTGTTTTTCCAGATGCATTTCTTCCTGAAAGAAAGCATTCACCATTTGAGGAAAGCGCTTTGTTTATCGGAGATATTCATTATGGAAGCAAGCTTTTCATGGAAGATAGCTTTCTCAAATTTATAGATTATGTGAATGGGAAAGGCGGTAAGCCTGCAGAAGCAGAAAAAATAAAATACATTTTTATTAATGGAGATATGGTTGCTGGTGTTGGAGTTTATCCTGGCCAACAAAGAGACCTTAAAGTTGAAGACCTGGAGGTACAGTTTCAAGGATTTGCTGAATTATTAAGCAAAATAAGACGCAATATCAAAATTATAATTTCTCCAGGAAATCATGATGGTGTTAGGTTAATGGAACCCCAGCCAATGCTAGATGAAAAATATGCATGGCCATTATACAATATGAAAAATGTTACACTTACTGGAAATCCAACATACTTAAATATCGGAGCTGGAAAAAACTTTTCTGGATTTAATGTATTGAGCTATCATGGAGGTTCTTATCCTTTTTACTCAAACACTGTCCCAAGCCTTATGAAGAAGGCACTGAACGAACCTGAAAAAATAATGGCTTATCTTCTGAAGAACAGGCATCTTGCACCAACTTATTCTTCTGTGCAAATGTTTCCTTCTGAAAAAGATGAACTTGTAATTAAAAAAATACCAGATATTTTTGTTTCAGGGCACATACACAAATGCGCTGTTACATATTACAATAATGTGATGATTGTTTCAGGAGCGGGTTGGGAAGAAGAAACAGAATACCAGAAAAGAAAAGGAATTACTCTGGATTTCTGCAAAGTTCCTTCGTTCAATTTGAGGACAAGGGAAGTAAAAATTCTTGACTTTGATATCAAGGAAGAACATGAAAAACTTATGCACAGAGAGCTGAAAATTAAAGAATAAAAAATGGATACAAAACAATATTTCAAAAACATAGAATCAGAGACAAAGAAAATCTATGAAGTCGCGGAAAGGGCAAGGGCAAAAGGGCTGGACCCACAGGACAAAGTTGAAATTCCATTGGCAAGAAGCCTTGCTGAAAAAGTTGTTGGCCTGATTTCAACGCTTTATCCACAAATGATGGATTCTGGAATTGTTGAAAGAATGATTGAACTTGAAAAAAAACATGGAAAACTAGACCCTGCTGTATGTTTGCAGATTGCAGAGGAAATTTCAAAACAAAAATTCTGCAAGTTTGCGAGCCTGAAGGAAGCAATAGAAGCAGGAGCGAGAACAGGAGTTGCATACATAACTCTTGGAGTTGTTTCAAGTCCTATAGAAGGACTAACTGAAATAAAAATATGTAAAACAAGAGACGGAAAAGAATATCTTAGCCCTTATTATTCAGGACCGATAAGAAGTGCAGGAGGTTCTGGTGCTGCTTTTTCTTTGGTTATTGTAGATTATCTGCGTGAATTGTTTGGATATAGTAAATATGACCCAACAGAAGATGAAATAAAAAGAAGTGCTGTTGAATTGCATGATTATCATGAAAGAATTACAAATCTTCAATATATGCCAACAGATGATGAATCAAAATTCCTTGCAGCAAATATTCCTGTTCAAATTAATGGAGAACCATCTGAAACCTTGGAAGTTTCAAACTACAAAAATCTTGAAAGGGTAGAAACGAATTTGCTTAGAGGGGGGTTTTGCCTTGTTCTTGGAGAAGGAATTGCACAAAAAGCAAAAAAAATTGCAAGATACATTTCTTCATTAAAGAAAAAAGGATTTAAATTAAGCGATTGGGAATTTTTGGATGAATATGTAAAGCTTCATGAAAGAAGAGACATGGGAAAAACAGATGCCTCGCCAACATATATTCAAGACCTAGTTGCTGGAAGGCCTGTTTTCGGGCATCCTTCTGAATCAGGAGCTTTCAGATTTAGATATGGCAGAGGAAGATCTTCTGGATTTAGTGCAACGTCAATTCATCCTGCAACAATGGAGATAACAGACGAATTTATTGCAATAGGAACACAACTTAAGATTGAAAAGCCGACGAAAGGCTGCATTGTCACTAGTTGTGATTCAATAGACGGTCCAATTGTCAAGCTTTACAATGGTTCTGTCAAAAAAATAAATACAAAAGAGGAGGCAAAGAAATTATATGCTGATGTTGAGGAAATAATCTATCTTGGAGACATTCTTTTTCCATTTAGCGATGTTGCCAACAGGAATGCAAATCTTTTGAAGCCAGGATATGTCGAGGAATTCTGGAAATTAGAATTGAGGGAAAAAAATCCAGAGCTTGAGAAAACAACTGATCCATTTAAAATTGATTTTGAAAAAGCCATTGAAATAAGCAACAAAGAAAAGATTTCCCTTAATCCAAAATACATTTTTTATTGGACAGAGATATCAAAAGAGCAGCTTTTGAATTTGATAGACTGGCTTAAGCAGGGAAAAACAAGCAAGAAAATAATTCTTCCTTTCACAAAATCAGACCAGGAGAAATTTGGCCATGGAAAAAGAGCGCTTGAACTTCTTGGCATTGAGCATGATTTTGTAATAGAACATGTCATAATAAACCAAGAGAACAGCAAGGCAATGCTTGCAAATCTTGGAACTGATTTTGAAATTGTTAATGAAGAAAAAGAGTTAAGGTGGGAATTTGAAGAATATTCTGAGAAAATCAAGAAAACAATTTCTGAAAATCCTGATTTTGGTGTTTTGGAACTGATTAATTCTGCTTCCAAACTAAACATAAGAAACAAAGCAGGAGATTTTATCGGTGCGAGAATGGGAAGGCCAGAGAAAGCAAAATTAAGAAAGCTTACAGGCAGTCCAAACGTACTTTTTCCTGTTGGAGAAGAAGGAGGAAGATTAAGAAGCTTCCAGTCAGCTGTTGAAAACGGAAGTGTATCAAGTGTTTTCCCAATATATAAATGTGAAAAATGCAACAAGGAAACTATTTACAGAACATGCGAAACCTGTGGAGAAAAAAGCAGAAAAATGTTTTATTGTCCAGAATGCGGAATCAACAAAACAGAAAAATGTGAGCAGCATAAAAATTCTTACTCATACTCAAACAATTCAATAGACATGAACTATTATTTTGAAAGTGCAAGAGAGAAACTTGGATTGTCAAGCGGAGAAATACCCCCGTTAATTAAAGGAGTAAGAGGAACAATGTCTGAAGGGCATATTGTTGAAAATTTAAGCAAGGGAATTTTAAGAGCGATGTTTGACTTGCAAGTAAACAAAGATGGAACAATAAGATTTGATGCAACAGAAATGCCCTTAGTTGCTTTCAAGCCAAAAGAAATAGGAGTTAGTGTTGAAAAATTACGGGAAATTGGTTATGACAAAGATATTAACGGGGAAGAACTTGTTAATGATAATCAGATTTTGGAATTAATGCCACATGATATTCTTCTTCCAAGCTCTCCTGAATCGCCAGATGGAAGAGCTGATGATATTTTCATGAGAATATGCCATTTTGTCGATGATATGCTTGTAAAGCTTTACAGGATGGAACCTATTTACAATGTCAGGAAAAGAGAAGATTTAGTTGGTAAAATTGGTGTTTGTATTGCGCCACATAATTGTGCAGGTGTTGTTTGCAGGATTATTGGATTTTCAAATACTTTAGGAATGTTTGCAAGTCCATTCATGCACGCTGCAATCAGAAGAGACTGCGATGGTGATGAAGCAGCTATAATGCTTTTGGGAGATGTCTTGATAAATTTCTCAAGGGAATTTCTCCCACAGCACAGAGGAGGAAATCAGGATTCGCCACTTGTCCTTAATGCAAAGATTGACGCAGGAGAAGTTGATGACCAAATAATGGATTTCGAGCTTGTCAAGGAATACCCTATTGAATTATACAGGCTTGCAGAAGAAAGGAAACACTCTTCTGAAGTTTCAATTAAAGATGTAAGAAAAGCTTTGAAAAATGGAGACGATCCATTCCAAAACATTTTCTTTACGCATAACACAGAGAATATCAATGATGGAGTTGCATGCTCAAGCTACAAACTTTTGGAAACAATGCAAGACAAGGTAAATCACCAAATGGAGCTTGTTGAAAAAATAAGGGCTGCAAACACAAGCGAGACAGCAAGGCTCATAATTGAAAGACATTTCTTGAGAGACATGAGAGGAAACCTGAGAAAATTTTCGATGCAGGAATTTAGGTGTGTTGCATGCAATGAGATAATGAGAAGGCCTCCCCTAACAGGTTTTTGCCCAAAATGCGGAGGAAGAGTAATTTTCACGACAAATGAAGGCGGAATCAAAAAATATCTTGAACCTGCTTTGAACCTCGCAAAAAAATATAATCTATCTTCTTACATAAAACAGTCTTTGGAACTGACAAAAAGACAGATTGACTCTCTTTTTGGAAAAGAAATAGAATCACAAGAAAATCTTGGTAGGTGGTTCTAAATGTTCATCGCTGACAACCTGAGGAGCTTCCTCCCCACCAATCCACATCATAATTAGAATTAATTCCATCAATTTCCCATTGGCCTCCTATTTTTCGTACTGAAGAATCGAAACCAAGTTTATAGTCAACTTCACCCTGATTAGTATTAGGTACAAATTGATAATAGTCTGTATTTCCCACCACCTCTCCATATCCTCTAGCTAAATCATCATCAGTCATCCAAACTTCAATACGAAAGATATCATCATACGATTGTCCACCTAAGTCCCAAATTTGTTTGTGAACTTTTGTTCTTCCCTCGCAATTCGAGCCAGGAACACAGTAGGACATAGCTCCTGCAAAATCTCGAGCAATTAATCTTTCTGACCAAGAATGATATGTACTAACAATTTTTTGGCATTCACTTTTTAAAGGATCTTCTGGAGGGGGACTAGTAGACTCACTACCTTTACACCCTAAAGTAAAGGAACCTATTAAACCAACTCCTACAAATAATTTTTGTGCTAAATTCATTTTTTATCAAGTCTATTTTAGTTTAAATAAACTATTGCATTAGATTATGTATAAAACAAAAACATTTAATAATTCTTAACTTTTTATGTGATAATGAATACAGGTCTAACCATCGACGAAAAATTTGAGCTGATTAAGAGAAATACAGAGGAAATTGTTACTGAAAAAGAATTGAAATATCTTCTTACAAAAAAAGAAAAGCCAGTTGTTTATCTTGGCACAGCAATAACCGGAAAACCACATATAGCCTATTTTACCTGGGTTTTAAAATTGGCTGATTTTTTAAGAGCAGGATTTAAAGTTAAAATTCTTTTGGCTGATTTGCATGGTGCTTTAGATAATACTCCATGGCTTGTTCTTGAAAAAAGATATGATTACTACAAAAAAATAATTCCATTAATATTTGAGGCAGTAGGAGTTAATACAAAAAATCTGGAATTTGTTAAAGGAAGCGAATTTGAATTAAAACCAGAGTATATGTATGATGTTTTGCAGGTTTCTTCTATGGCTTCCATACATGATCTTAGGAAAGCGGCATCAGAAGTTGTTAAAATGGGAGACAACCCCAAACTTTCTGGATTTATTTATCCTATAATGCAAGCTTTAGATGAACAATACCTTGGAGTTGACATTCAATATGGTGGTGCTGACCAAAGGAAAATTTTTATGTTTGCAAGAGAATACCTTCCTAAAATTGGATATAATAGAAGAATAGAGATAATGACACCAATTATTCCAGGTCTTATTGGAAAAAAAATGTCTGCTTCTGACCCCAAATCAAAAATAGACTTGCTTGATGATGAAAAAACAATAAAATCAAAGATACAAGGAGCAGAATGTGTTGCAGGAAACCCAGACAATGGATTAATAGCTTTCCTAAAATATGTAATTATGACAATAAAAAAAGACAAAAATGAGAATTTTGTTATAAAAAGAAAAAAAGAGCATGGTGGAGACAAGATTTATGATAACTATGAGGAAATTGAGAAAGATTTTGTTGATAAAAAAATTCATCCCCTTGATTTGAAGAATAGTGTTGCTGAGGAAATCACTGAATTGTTAAAACCAATACAAAAACATAGAGCAGAACTTGAAAAACTTGCAGAAAAAGCTTATTCTTAATTAATGAGTCTTGAATTCAATCACATCCAAGTCTTTAAGCCCGTGATTCAAACCAACAATTTGCCCTGGAAATTTTGAACTTGGGCCCCAGATTCTTGTTTCCTTAACTTTTGTTGTTGTTTTGAAGATTTTTTCTGCAACATTCTTGACAGTTGTACTTGGATTGAAAATAAAAGGCTTTTCTGATTTATCTTTTCCTGGTTCCTTCGTGAAAATTCTTATTTTTCCAAAACTTTTGAAAATCTTTTCCTTAAGCTGCTCCAAACCTTCACCTGTTTCTGTGTTTATTATCAAAGGCTCAATTTTTCTTGTTTTCATTGTTGCTTCAAGCTTTCTTAAGTCTGTATTTTTATCCATTACATTAAAAACAATAATTTTTTTCCCCACTGAACTTTGCAACTCCTCCTCTATTTCATTTATTTGCTCAAGACTATTTACAAGAAGAATAATTGAGTCAGCACTATTGACAAGGCCACGATCATAAAATTCTGATTTTACAGGCGGAACTTCAATAATTTGAATATTGACACCCGAATATTTCATGATTCCAATAACTGGATTTTTTGTTGCAAAATGATAAGGATTTATTTCTGGAGATGCATTTGTAAGTTGGGAAAGGAGACTTGATTTTCCTGAATTTGTCAAGCCGACAATAACTGCCTGCATATCTTCTTTTTTTATTCCCTGTTTACCCTTTCTTGCTTTTTTTGACTTTTCCTGCTGCTCTAGGAATTTTTTCAGCCTTGCCCTTAATTGCGCCCTTAAGTTTTCTCCTCCTTTATGTTTTGGAGCCACAGAAATCATTTTTTTGAGCTTCTCAATTTTCTCTTCCTGCGTTTGGGCCATCAAATATTCTTTTTGGGCAGCCATGTATTCAGGATGTGCATTTATTGGCATTTTAAGGTACAACTTTTAAACACAAAGAACTTAAAAATTTAATGAAGCAAGAATTGTACCAAAAGATAGTTTCAAAGAAAGAATTTTCCCAGCTTCCTGAAGAAGATGTTGAAAAAGCATTTTCCCACTTTGAAAAAAGGCAGACAAGCGAGGAGGAGAAAATAAGGCTTACAAGGGAGCTTTTACACAAAGTTTTCGGTGCATTTCTAAGCAAAAAACTTCTTAGCCTGAAAAGTAAGGATGAAGAATGGATTTTGAGAAAACATCTTTCAACAAGGGAAAGACTTGAATTTTACAATGAACTTTACAAAAAACTGCTGAAGGGACTTGGTAAAAAAATAAGTGTTATTGATTTAGGAGCAGGTGTTAATGGTTTTTCTTACAAAATGTTCAAAAAAGTTGGTTTTGATGTGAACTACATAGGAGTTGAAGCTATAGGTCAGCTAGTAAACCAAATGAATAAATATTTTAAGAAAAATTTGCTGAATGCCAAAGCAATACACCTTAGCTTGTTTAATTTGGGCAAACTGAGGGAAATTATTAGCAAAACAAAAACATCAAGAGTTATTTTTTTGTTCAAAGTTGTTGATTCTTTAGAAATGCTTGATAGAGATTATTCAAAAAATCTTATTTTAGAAACATCTAAACTTGCTGATAGAACTGTTGTAAGCTTTGCAACAGAAAGCATGATAAAAAGGAAAAGATTTGCTGCAAAAAGAACATGGCTTATTGATTTTCTTGAAAAGAATTTTGAAATCCTTGATGACTTTGAAATTGGTCATGAAAGATATATTGTTTTCAGAAGGTAAAACTTTATATATAACTTTTATTTTTATTGAGCATAATGGCACAGAATCCGATGCAACCAATGCAACAACCTGTTCAACAGCAACCAGCACAAATGCCTCAGCCTAACCCACAACAGCCAATGCAGATGGGGCAGCCAATGCCTGAGCAAAAGAAAGGTGGATGGATGAAATGGTTATTTATTATTCTGGGAATAGCAATTGTTGTTGGGCTTCTCTTTGTTTTAAAGATAATTTGAACATTCTGTTTTTTAGTTATATAATTAATCTTTAAATAGCTGCAAATATTATTTGTAAAATGTATGGAAAATATTACAAGAAAAGAATTAGGAACGGAATGACTGTTATATTTGAAAAAAGAAGCCTTCCAGTAATCAGTGTTGCGTTTGCAGTAAAAACAGGGGGAGTAAATGAATCTGAGGAAGAAAAAGGGATATCTCATTTCATTGAGCACCTTTTGTACAAAGGAACTCCAAAAAGAAATGCTCAGATGATTGCAGAAGAAATTGAAAAAAACGGCGGAATCCTTAACGGATTCACAGACCAAGAACTGACCGCTTACTGGTGCAAAATGCCTTCTTCAAAACTGAATATTGCCCTTGAAGTCCTTGGAGACATGGTAAAAAATCCTCTTTTTGACGAGAAAGAAATAGAGAAGGAGAGAAAAGTAATTTTTGAGGAAATAAAAATGTACAATGACAGCCCGCATTTGCATGCAATTGATGAGATACATAGAAACTTGTATAAAAAACCGTTTGGATCTGCCTTAATAGGTACAGAAAAAACACTTGGAGCCATGACGAGGAAAAAGATTCTTACAAGATTCAAAAAGATATACCAGCCAAACAATATGATTTTATGTGTTGTAGGAGACGCTGATTTTAAAGACATTATTTCTTTTGCAGAAAAGAATTTTGGAAAAACAAAAGGCCAAAACCCAAAATTCCAGATTTTAAAAACAAATAGTTCAAGAACAGAAAAAAGAAAAGGAATAGACCAGGCAAATATTGTCTTTGCATACCATGTTCCGCTTGCAAGAGACAAAAAAAGCTATTCTGCATTTGTTTTGAACACTCTGATGGCAGGTGGCATGTCTTCGAGATTATTCCATGAAATAAGGGAAAAAAGGAACCTTGCATATTCTGTTCAGGGAGAATCTCATTTTTCTAGGAATTTTGCATATAACTTGATTTATGTAGGAACCAAGAAAGAAAATATTGACCAAATAAAAGAAATAGTGCTAAAAGAATTTGAAAAAATATCGAAAGAGATTCCAGAAAAAGAATTTGCGCAAGTGAAGGAGCAAATAATTGGAAATTATCAAATTTCCTTTGAAGATTCAAACAATCAGATGACAAATCTAATTCTTAATGAAATCAATGGAGACGCAAAAGAAACATATGAATTAGAGAAAAAAATAAGAGCTGTCAAATTAAAAGATGTAAAAAAAATGGCAGGAAAAGTCAGGGGAAAGAATTACAGTTTCTTTGCGCTTGTGCCAGAATGATAAACTTATAAATAAATCCTTCTCCAAAAAAATATGTTCATTGTCAAAGTTCCTGGTGTGAATGGAAATGGAAAGACAAAAGGCTGCGAGAAAGCTGGAAATGCAGTAATTGAAGCTTTGAAAGACATTCATAGTAATGAACAGGGAAAACTAGTTGATGTTAAATTGCTTGATTTAGAGGAAATACATTTTGATAACAATGACCTTAAACTGACAAACAAACTTATTTATGAAAATGCACTTGAAACTTTCGAAGAAAAACCCAAAACAATATTTTTAGGTGGGGACCAGTCAATAAGCGGATCACTCGGAAGAGCTTTTCTGAAACGGTGCAGAGATTCAGGCAATGAACCTTGCTTAATTGTCTTTGATTCAAGACCAAACTGCTTAAGTTTAAAGTCAGATTTTCCAAATAATGTAACCTGGCTTAGAAATCTAGTTGAAAATGGTTTTCCTGGTGTAAATGTACTATTAGTTGGTGTAAGAGCTCTGGAAAGCCAAGAAATTGAATTTTTGAATAAAAACAAGATAAGAAATATTAACATTAACCAATTGATGAACAATTTGGATGATACATGCGATACTATAATGGAATTTTCTTATGGAAAAGAGCTTTACCTTTCAATTGATCTTGGAATTGTTGACCCTGTATTTGTACCTGCAACAACTTTTCAGGATTCTGGCGGGCTTAGTTCTAGGCAAATCATTTATCTTATTCAAAGAATAAACAAAATAAAGAACCTTAAGGCAGTTGATTTGGTTGAAATAAATCCTGAAAAAGAAGGTGGAGATGTTACTGTTAGATTAGGGGCAAAAATTCTTTCTGAGCTACTTTAAATTAGTATAATTTATAAATTTCATTTATTTTTTTCCTTTATGAACAAAAAACTTTTGATGCTGATTTTTTCAGACCTTTTCATATTAAGCGGCTTTGGATTAATTAGCCCTATTTTTGCAGTATACCTAAATAGTGATCTTGTAGGAGGAAGTTTAGTTGCAATAGGATTGGCATCAGCAATTTTTCTTATTGTAAAATGTGCAATACAATTGCCTTTATCAAAATACTTTATTGACAAGCACG
The DNA here is from genome assembly GCA_049511795.1 of Candidatus Pacearchaeota archaeon. Taxonomy (GTDB): domain Archaea; phylum Nanobdellota; class Nanobdellia; order Pacearchaeales; family GW2011-AR1; genus ASMP01. The sequence continues at coordinate 330,667 of JBEKXS010000001.1, forward strand.
ACCATAAATCTGTCTTTGTTGTTGTTGGAACAATTTTGATTGTCAGTGTTCCCTTTATTTATATGTTTGCTAAAAATATTAGTACAATATATATTGCTCAGGCAATTTATGGTGTTGGTGCCGCACTTGACTATCCTGCATGGTTCAGCTTGTTCACAATATATATGGACAAAAAACATAGAGGATATGAATACACTGTTTATACCACTTTGATAGGAATAGGAACAGCCTTCGCGGCTTATTTCGGAGCAAATATAGCTGCTTTGCTTGGTTTTAAAACACTTTTTTTAGTTGTCGGAATAGTTTCATTCATAGGTTTATTATTCCTAATTGCCCTTTATCAAATGGAATTACATAAGGCACGTTCAGGTCTTTTCCCAAATCATCCTTTCAATAAACTGACAAAATGGGTTTTTTAAGAGCATTTATTTCTGTTGATATTCCTGAAAATATCTTAAAAGAGATTGAAAAAATCCAGAAAAAACTACCTGCCTTTGAAGGAAAAATAACTGAATTAGAGAATTTGCACTTGACATTGAAATTTCTTGGAAATGTTGATGAAAAAATTCTAATTGAAGTAAAAAGAAGGCTTAAAGAAATTAAATATAAGAAATTCGAAGCAAAAATCTCCGAGATTGGAGTTTTTTCGCCTTCTTACGTAAAAATAGTATGGGTTAAATTAGATAACTGCTATGATCTCCAAAGAATTATTGATGAAAAATTAGAAGATATTTTCAAAAAAGAAGAAAGATTTATGGGCCATATAACAATTGCACGTGTTAAATACATTAAAAACAAGAAATATTTTTTAGGGGAGCTGAAAAAAACAGAAATTCCTGATGGATTAAAATTTAAAGTCAAAAACTTTAAACTTAAGAAATCAGAACTTAAACCAGAAGGACCCATTCATAAAATTATTGAAGAATATAGGCTAGAATAAAAAATAAGATTAATATTTACTGTTTATTATCCTAATAAAATTTTCTGATTTTTTCCCAAGCTCTTCTTTTAATTCTTCTTCGGGCAGATTCATTATTTCCTTTATTGTCTTGAATTTTTTAAGAAGTTTTCTTGCTGTTTTTGGGCCTATTCCTGGAAATCCTTCAAGGATATACTGCATTTGCTCCTTCTTGTTGCGGAATTTTTTTGTCACATTTAAAGGAGATTCCCGCGGTTTCTTCTTTGCAAGGACAGAAATGAATTTTGCTGTATCTTCATAGTTTTTAGTAAAAACTATCGGTGTTTTGTAATTAAGGAGAATTGAAAGAAGGAAACCACGAATAGAATTAGGATGCATTCCAATTCTTTCTTCTGGCCCGTCATCTGAATAAAGCTCCTGCTCATCAATACCTTCGATAATTAACAAGCGGGATTCATACTGCTTTAATTCTTCTAACTGATTTACTAAACGTCCAGATTTCATTGAATTTATGAAATCAGAAACTGTTTTTCTTTCAATAGCAACTCCTGCAACAATATAATCTGCAACTTTCAGCTCTTTTACTTCTGAATCAACTCCTAACGATACAAGCTCTGAAATAATTAATGAACTTTTTTCTCTGTAATCTGCTTGTATTCTTGGTTTTTCAATTATTCTTTCTTTAGGTGTTTTTCTCAGGAAAATATTTAGTATTTCTTTCATTTTTTATTTTAGAGTTTTCTGAAAATCTTGCTTTTGTTTTTCATTAAGACCTTCTTTGATTGAGTTTATTGCAGTGCTCATTTTTCTTTCTTTTGCCCTTGAACTATAAAAATAGGCTTCATCCCTTGTTTTTCTCGTTATTAACATTATAACTTTTCCTTTCATTAATCTTGCTGTACGTCCAGCTCGCTGAATAGCCCTTATTGCAGAAGGAACAGGCTCATAAAAAATAACAACATTGACTTCTGGAATGTCAAGCCCCTCCTCGCCTATGCTTGTTGCACATATGATATTAATTTTCCTTTCTGAAAACTCTTCTATTATTTTCTTTTGCTCTTTTTGTGTTAATCCAGATATTCCTTCTTTACTCACTTTTTTTGCCTGACCAACAAAAACTTTGGATTTTACTTCAGGAATAGTATTTAACATTTTACAAAGAATTCTTGCTGTTTCTCTGAACTGGGAGAAAACAATTATCTTAACTTTTTCATTTTCCCTGAATTCTTTTTCAACAATTTCGTGGAGAGCCTGAATTTTTGGATGTTCATGACCTCTGGCCAAAAGTTCCTCTGAATTAATCAAAGCAAAATTAAATTCCGGTTTTGAAACAAGCCTCATTACTCCTTTATTTTGTTTTTTTGCAGCCTGGCTATAAAGTTCTTTCATATACTTATTGAATCCATACATTGTCTGAGTTTCAAGAAGTTCCATAGCATGCTGAAGCTTTACTGCCTGAGCGCATGCGCTTGATGCAAGAAGAGTATTAAAATTTTTATTCCCCTGAGAAATCATAAACATTAATTTTTTCTGCAGCTTTATTAGCTCTGTTTTTGTAGGAGCACCAAAGAAGACTTTCCTGTTTCTCAGCTCATCTACATATGAATGGAAGAGTCTTAGGAGAGCTTCGCGTACTTCCTGGAATTTTTTGGGTAAGTCAAGAACAATTTTCTCAAACTTAAGTTCCTGAAGATAAGGAGCTACATCAGCACTGTCCCTGTTTCTTAATTCAACTTCTTCTATTGAAAGATTTTTGCAAATGTCCTTTATTTTTGATGCTTCACTTCCTGGAGAAGCTGTCAGACCAAGAATTCTTGGATGTTTTGCTGTATCCATGTATTTTCTTGCAAGATAGTTATATGAATAATTTTGAACACAGCGATGAGCCTCATCTTCTATTAAAAGACAAACATCATCTAAATTGTAAAGCCCATTGCTTACATCATTTGCAACACATTGGGGCGTTGAGAAAATTATATCTGCATAACCCCAGATTTTCTGCCTGTTTTCTGGAGAAACTTCTCCAGTGAATAGTTCAAGAGAACCAAAAAGTTCTGAAAGGTTGCTTTTGAAATATAAAAGATGTTGTTCTGCAAGAGGTTTTGTAGGAGCCAGAAAAACAACTTTTTCACCTGGAAATTTTTTTATCCTTTCAACAGTAAGCATTAGTGCAATAAGAGTTTTTCCCAAACCTGTAGGAAGAACAACAAGGCAGTTTTTCTGGACACATGTTTCAAATATTTTCTGCTGGTATTCTCTTGGTGTAACATTGGGCAAAAATTCCATTTTGAGTGAAAACTTTGAGCATTATTAAACATTATTCTTGTTAAATTAGACACAAAGAAAAAATAATTTTATTTATGTCAAGAAAAAGACGTAACCAACACCAATCAGGACAAGTGTTGCTAGGAAGCTCCACAATACAGTGTTTCCAAAGAAAATCTTGTTTCCATCAAGCTCTGATATAGGAAGCATATTAAAGAAAGCATAGAATATGCTTAATTTTGCAAATGTTGAAAATCCAATAAGATATCCTACAACAGCTGCCACAAGAGTTATGAAAATTCCTGCTGCAGCAATCAATCCAATATGATACTCTGTCATTTCAGAGAAAGAGTAAAGACCATGCCTTTTTGCAGCTCTCGAAACTTTTGGCTTCACATCAAAGACAGTAATAGCCATCCAGAAAATATTACCCAGGGTTACAACAGCAACCAATATTGGAATTATAATTCCCAAAGGGATGTTCATGTACGAAAACTCACCTTTTCTATATCCAGATTTTTCAAAATTCCATATTCTTGTTTCTGCTTCTGAATCAAGATAGTAAGCTGCAACTTTTTTTGCGGCAACATTTAACACAATTATAATAAAAACAGCGAGGAGAATCCCAAGAAGAGACTGAAATTTCAGAAAGTTTATTGTAACTGCAAGAACTACTGTGGCAAGAATGATTGTTCCGATTTCTCTCTTTCCTAACATAGTTATAACACGAAATATTTTTTTATAAAGTTTGTTATTTTACGCTTTTACTCATCTTTTTCTCGTTTTTTGATGGTTTTTCTAATATACAGTAAAACGTAGAAAAGTATTTAAATAACTCTTAATAATTTTTTATATGCGAGTCAGAAAAATAACAGAGGTTATAGGTCTTAGGGCCTTCACAGATTCTGGTGAATTCTTCGGAGAAGTTGAAGAAGCAAATCTAAAAGATAATAGAATAGATGGCTGGAGAATAAAAGTAGGTGGAAATGTTGTTTCTTTGGTTGGTGGAGCAAGAGGAGTCATAATCCCACACCAATTTGTAAAAGCAATAAGCGATGTTTTCATCATAAACAAGACAGCTATGCCTACTTCTGGTGGAATGGAATCTGCAACAGAAATTGAAGAAGTTCCTGAAGATTTGGTATAAAAATATTTAAATAGAGTTCTCCACTTTATAGTTTATAGGACTTAATTTGAAATGGCAGCGACAACAATATTACAAAGCTCAATCTTTACTGATTTTGCATTTCCTTTTCTTCTAGTATTTTTCATACTTTTTGGAATTCTTGAAAAACTAAAGGTTTTCGGAGATGACAAGCATATGCTTAATGCAATGATTTCCTTTGTTGTTGGCTTGATTTTTGTCGCAGCTGTTTTTCCAAAGGCGATTGTCGGCAATCTGATACTTTTCCTTACTGTTGCAATTGTTGTTGTTTTCATAGCGCTTTTGCTTTGGGGATTTATGGTAGGTGAAATACCTAAAATTCCTAAAGGTCTTCAAGCAGGTTTAGGAATTGTTGTAATAATTGCAGTTGTTATTGCCGTACTTTGGGCAATGGGAATTGCTACAAATACATTTGACTTCTTATTTAATTCAAGTTGGAGCTCAAGCTTCTGGACCAACTTTGCATTTATTGCTGTTGTAATAATTGGAATGGCTGTTGCAATTGGTGGAAGCAAAGGCGGAAGTCATTAAGAAATTCTAGTTTAAAGAGAGATTTTCAAAAATACTTTTCTATACTGTAACAGAGAAACATATTTAAAGAATATTTGATAAAATGTAATATGTTTGTGCATATTTTAAGTCTTCAGTTTGCAGGATTTTTTGGAGGCGATATCGGAAATCTTCTTGCTACATGGGAACAAGCAGGAGTTTTCAGTTATGTATTACCATTCTTGTTGATTTTCGCAGTTGTTTTTGGAATTCTTATGAAGATAAAAGTCTTTGGAGAAAACAGGGGGATAAATGCAGTCATTGCACTTGTCGTAGGACTTCTTTCACTCCAATTCCAATTAGTTCCTGTATTTTTCTCAGAAATCTTTCCTCAGCTTGGCGTAGGACTTTCTGTTCTGCTGGCTTTGATAATACTTACAGGATTGTTCTTTAGTTCAGAGGAAAATAAAGTTGTTAATTACCTTCTTTTGGCAGTTGCAGTAATTATCTTCCTGATTGTTATATACAATACAGCTACAAATCTTGGATTTTATTCAGGATACTGGTGGAGTGCGAATTGGCAATGGGTTATACTTGTTGCAGCAGTTATTGGTATTTTGGCAGCTGTTATAACTTCTGGAGCACCAAAAAAAGAAATGCCCCCAATTAAGCTTAATTGGGGCAAATAAAATTCTTAGAATTTTATAATTAAGATTTAAAATTATTTATCTTCTCGAAATTTTTTTTATTGTCTTCTTTGATTTTTGCACAAGAATATTTCCTTTATTATCTTCTTCTCTTTGTATTGGTTGTTGAACAGGTGCTGGTTGTTGCTGCCTGAACACCGGTCTTTTTTCCTCTGCCCTATCTGCTAAATTATTAACAACTTTTCCAAATGAATCCTGCATCATTCCCATTTCCTTTTTAATAGATTCAAGTCCATCGCCGTAACCTTCAACCTTGTCAAGAATTGATGACTGAAGGCTGTCAATTATGCTTTCTATTTTTTTCAGCCTTTCTGAAATGTAATCCACTTTTGACTGAGTAAGAACCTTGAACTCATTCATCTCATCAATTTTTTTCTGTATTGGCTTGTTTTTTTCAGAGAAAACCTGCTCTGCAACTTCCATCATTGTGTCTGTATCAGGAGCTGCCATTGGTGCATAACCATAACCCTGTTGCTGCGACTGGTCTTGCATTTCAGGATATTGCTGATATTGCTGTTGTGGATAAAAAGCATTTTGGGGTTCATACATGTCTTCTCCAGGAATTTCTTTTGTTATTTTTGCAGGCATTCCCATCATTGGCCTACCATATCCCATTCCAGGACTTGGAGGAGTGAGATCTGCATCAGTTATGTCTCCTTCTGTTGGAAGCCTGTCTGGTTCATCTTCGTTGCCAAGAATTGAATGTTCCATACCCTCTGTCGAGTCTCCTTGCTCATCAAGATTTGAAACAGCGCTTTTTATCTGTGCTCTGCTTAGGGCGTCTGTTATGTCTGCGGGAGCGAGGCCTTGTTCTGTAAGCTTTTGAATTATTTCTTGATCAGACACACCTTTATTTTTTAAATCAACAACCTGATCTAAAGCACCCATTTTTATTTTTTATTTTACCCCTTTTTATTTTGTTTTTCTTGTACTATCTCATTTAATCAATCTTTTAATTTTTTTAAATCTTTTTTTCTTACAAATTCCAAAGGCTGGAACATTTTTGCCTGTTTTGTAAGTAGTTCAAGGTCCTCTTTTCTTGCAAATTTTGAAAATTCAGCAGATGCGCTTTCAAGGAAGGCTATCAATCTTTCCATATTTCTTTTTATTTCCTCTAATTCTTTTTTTATTTCAAGAATGTCTGAAGATGTTTTTTCCTTTGTTTCAATAAGATTTTGGCCTATAAGAAGAATCCTTTCCCTAAGCATTTTCTGTTTTTCCTCCATGTCCCTGAATCTCATGCTTATGTCTGCCAAAAAAGAATCATTATTTTGCTGGATTTCTGCCATATTTAGAAGAGCACGAATTGGTTTAAATTTGTTGTGTTTATCGATATATTCGTGTGTAATATACAAAGAATTTTAAACATCTCAAGCTTTTTTTTGAAATGGCTGAACAAGAGGTGAAAATAGGTAGCTATGAAGTAAAAAGAGAAGGTGGAGAAGATATTCTTTACATAAATTATCTTGGCGCTCCATTTGTGCCAAACATTGCTGATTCGCCTGATGTTATGGCTAAAACAATTGATGCTCTTATAGAAAACCCAAATGCTTCAAGGGTTGTTTTTGTTCAGCAGAAAAATTATAATTACAATCTTGAGGAAACGTCAATGCTTCTTGAGATTGCACAACTTTACAATTATTTTTCAAAACAGGAAAGACTTCTTTCCAGAGAAAAAATAGGAGGAATTGAACAATTCTTCCCACAAAGATACAATGAAATTTTCACATTCATTATGCTTCTGAAACAGGACCCTCTTGCATCTTATTTTGAAATGAAAAAAATCCTGATAAACGCAAGGATTCTTTTGGAAAGTTTGGGAACAAGATACAAAATTGACCAAGCAGGATATATCAATCTTATTGAAAGAACTATTTCCTTGCTTGAGAATACTGTTTTAATTCAGAAAGCAATGCCCTGGCTTTCTGACTACAGGAAAGGAGATAGAGAAATTTATGGAAGAATTTTCAGTCCTGATGTAATACCAAATTTCACATTCACAAGACTTGTTTCAGATCTTCCGGAAGACGCAGAAATAATTGACCAGTATGAAATTTCCGGAGAAGAATATGATGTATCGCTTGTTACAATCCTCAAAAAAATAGATGAACCAAAGTTAATTTATCATGTGATACCCCCAGAAAATGCATTAAGCGAGGATCATTCTGACTTATTGAATACTGCAAGAAAGGTTCTTATTGAACACCAACCAAAGGCAGAAGAATTTACAGACACTGAAAGAACAAGACAGGTTTTTTTCAATATTTCAAAAGATTTGTTGCAGGATTTAAGCCAAAGCAAAAGAATAAATGTAAATTACTCTGATTTGAACAAACTTGCGACAATTCTTGTAAGACACACAATTGGATTTGGACTTATTGAAGTCCTTCTTCAGGATAAAAAATTGCAAGATATTTCTCTTAATGCTCCTATTTCAATGATTCCTATTTTTGTAAGACACCAAGATTATGATGAATGCATCTCTAATATTTTGCCAAGTCAGGAAGATACTGACTCATGGGCTGCAAAATTCAGATTGATTTCTGGAAGACCTTTAGATGAAGCAAATCCAATTCTTGATACGCAGCTTGAAATAGGAAAAATAAGAGCAAGAATAGCGATAATACAGAGACCATTGAGCCCTGATGGACTTGCTTATGCTATCAGAAGGCACAGAGAAGAGCCATGGACACTTCCTTTGTTTGTGCAGAACAAGATGATGAATTCTTTCACAGCAGGTCTTATGAGTTTTTTGATTGATGGCTCAAGAACAATGCTTATTGCAGGAACAAGGAGCTCTGGAAAAACAAGTATTTTGGGAAGCTTGATGCTTGAAATAATTCCAAAATACAGAATTATTGTAATTGAGGATTCTTTGGAACTTCCTGTTGAATCTCTAAGAGAATTAAAATATGATATTTTAAGAATGAAAGTAAGAAGCGCACTGCTGAAAACAACAACAGAAGTTTCTGCAGACGATGGAATAAGAACAAGTCTTAGGTTGGGAGACAGCTGTTTGATAATTGGTGAAGTCAGAAGTTTGGAAGCTCAGGCACTTTACGAAGCAATGAGAGTAGGTGCTTTGGCAAATGTTGTTGCAGGAACGATTCATGGAGCAAGCCCTTATGCTGTTTTTGATAGGGTTGTTAATGACCTTGATGTGCCAACAACAAGTTTCAAGGCAACAGATATCATAGCTGTTGCAAATCCGATAAAAACTCCAGATGGATTGCACCAGTTCAAAAGGCTTGTGCAACTTTCTGAAGTAAGAAAAGAATGGGACAAAGATCCTCTTGAAGAAAAGGGTTTTGTTGATTTGCTGAGATACAATGTAGAGAAAGATGAGCTGGAGCCAACAGAGGATTTGATAAACGGCGACAGCGAAATTGTGAAAGATATTGCCTCAAATGTCAGGGGCTGGGCAGGAAACTGGGATGCTGTTTATGACAATATTCTTTTAAGAGCAAAAGTTAAGCAGGAAGTAGTCGATGTTGCAGAAAAAACAAAGAATTACAAAATTTTGGAAGCTGGCTTTAACACAGAAGCAAATCATGCATTTCATAGAATTTCAGATAATATCGTACAAGAAATAGGACTGCCTTTAGGTGAAAGAGTTTTTCCAGAATGGCAGAAATGGCTCAATCAGAAAATCAAAGGAAAGAGCATATAAAACTTGTTTTTACTTCTAAAGATTTATTAATTGTTTTTGACTGTAATTACCATCTATAAAAAGTGGTGAAAAATGGTTCCTGCAAAAGATATTGATGAAATTATTGAAAAATATAAAGGTAAAATAGAAACGCAGCTGGATACTTATGAGGAAAAAGATGTTGACTACACGCAGGAATATGTAAAATTCAAGAACGAGATGTCTCCAGAGATTTCAAGATACGAACGTTGGGCAAAAAGTCTTGGAAATGTGATTAAGCTTAAGATTTCTGACAAAGATGCTGCAGTTGTTAAAAAAAATCTCGATATTGCTCATCTTGACTTAGAGCCATGGCAGCCTGTTACTCTTAGTGTTATGGCTTTTATGAGCGTTCTTCTTCTTGGTGTTTTGATTTCTGTTGCATGGCTTCTTATTTCAGGAGGTTTTCCATTCCTTTTCTTTTTGCTTGTCTTGATGTTTTGTTTCTTTGTATTTTATTTTGTAAATGGTTATCCTGCAAGACTTGCAAATTCATGGAGGTTGAAAGCAAGCAGCCAAATGGTTCCTGCAATACTTTATATAGTTGTTTACATGAGGCATACATCAAATCTTGAAAGAGCTGTTGCATTTGCTTCAGAGCATCTTGAATATCCTCTTGCCCTTGATTTCAAAAAAGTTTTTTATGATGTGCAAATAGGAAAATTCCCAACAATAAAAGATAGCCTTGACAATTATCTTGAAACATGGAGAGACTATTCAATTGAGTTCATAGAATCGTTCCATCTTATTGAAAACAGTCTTTTTGAGCCAGATGATGCAAGAAGAATACAAACGCTAGAGAAAGCATTGACTGTTGTTCTTGATGGTGTTTATGAAAAAATGCTTAGATTCACCTATGAAGTGAAAAACCCATTGACAAACGTTTACATGCTTGGAGTTGTTCTTCCAACACTTGGACTTGCTCTTCTTCCATTGGCTTCTGCAATGCTTGGAGGATTGTTAACATGGGTTCATGTTTTTATCTTATTTGATTTAATAATCCCATTCTTGGTTTTTTATCTGACAGACAAAGTTTTATTCTTAAGGCCTGGCGGAAATGGAGAATCAAACCTTCTTGAAAAAAATCCATTATATCCTAAGTATAATAGCAAAAAACCTTATATCAAAGCATTTCTGATTACCTTTCCTCTCTTGCTGATTGGTTTGCTGCCATTTATTTTCCAGTTTACCCCGATCCCCGGAGCACTTGGCATTCCAAATGATTTCACTTTTTCACAATTAGGATTAGGTTTGATTGGCGGCGATGCAAAATTCTTTGATTTCAGGACAAATGATGCGGGCGGGCTTGTAGGACCATTTGGAATTGGGGCATTGTTATTAAGCATGCTAATTCCATTGAGCATTGCATTATTTTTCTCAATGGCATACAAAGAAAAAACAAAAGAGCTAATAATTGAAAGGAAGAAAACAAACCAACTTGAAGATGAATTTAATAATTCTTTATTCCAACTTGGAAACACAATTGGAAATGGAACACCTCCTGAAATAGCATTCGGAAAAGTTGCAGAAGCTTCAAAAGGTCTGATGACAGAGGATTTCTTCAACAGAGTTAATTATAATATAAGGCAAATGGGTATGAGCATTGAAAGAGCATTATTTGATTCAAAAAGAGGAGCTGTAATTTACTATCCTTCTGATTTAATTTCAACGAGTATGAAAATACTTGTTGAGGCTTCCAAAAAAGGATTGCAGATTGCAGCATTAAGCTTGATGAGCATCTCTGAATATGTTAAAAACATGAACAAAGTCACTGCAAGGCTTAAAGATTTGCTTGCAGAAGTTATTTCTGACATGAAATCAAACATGTCTTTCCTTGCTCCTTTGCTTTCAGGTGTTGTTGTTGGCTTAGCTGCAATGATAACATCTATTTTAGTCAAACTAGATATAATAAAATCAATTGGAGGAAGCGCTGCGCAAAGTTTGGGAAGTTTAGGAAATATAGTCAGTATATTCCAAGTGTCTAACATGATTCCTCCATACTTTTTGCAGGTAATAATTGGAATTTATCTTATTGAAATTGTATTTATCTTAACTCGTGCCCTTGTTGTTATAGATTCAGGAGAAGACAAGCTTGAGAGGACAAGCAAGACAGGAAAAAATCTCACGAGCGCGATTCTTCTTTACACAATAACTGCATTCTTGTCAGTGATTGCCCTATTTATTCTTGTATCAATAGTTGTCGGTAACTTGGGTGCTGCATAAGAAAAAACATTTATTAACTATTGTTATTTTTATTGGATATGCATGAAAAAAGAGGCCGAAATAAGAAAAAAGGCATTGTTTCTGATTATTTGCCTTGGCTGCTGATAGCTATTGCAATTCTTGTTATATTAATGATTGCAATTTTTGTACTGAAGAATCAGGGAACTTCACTCATAGACAAAATAAAAGGGATCTTTGGATAAAATGCTGACAGAAGAGCAACTGATAAAAATTATTCTTGGGATTCTTGTTTTTGTAGCAGTTGTTGTTGGGGTTTATCTTATTTTTAAGAATAACATTTTGGATTTTTTCAATAACCTGGGAGGAAATGCAACAAATACTGGAGGATTAATTATTTCATTGATAAAATAAAATGAGCAAAAAAGGATTTCTTCTTGCAGAGGAGACATTAAAGATAATAATTGCCATTATTGCAATTGGATTTCTGGTTTATTTTCTTGTTTCACTTTACTTGTCTGCTAAAACATCTGCTGAATCAGAACAGGCTAAAGCAACTTTGCCATTTATCATAAATGCGATAAACCAATCAAGCTCAAGTGTGGATATTTACAATCCAAAAGGGTGGATTATTGGAATATGGCCGCATGCAGTAACCTCTGGCTTTGGGCCATTTCAATCAACTCAAATCGAAAATCCTAAAACATGTAACAATATAGGACTGCAAACATGCATATGTATTTGCAGTTCAGACAGCGCAGACAGTTGCAATAGCAATGGGGTTTGTGCAGACAATATGGGCTTTTCAATACAAGGAACATCTATAACAATAAATAACCCCCCAACGACTCTTATTATTGACAAAACAACTAAAACAATAAGCAAAAAATAAAAAATGGATTTAGATGAGATAATGAAGTATGTAATATGGATAATTTTTTTTGCAGTTGTACTTGTTGGATTGTATTTATTGCTTAAAAGACTAGGAATCATGTAAATAATAAAATGAAAAAAATTGAACTTAAAAACAAAAAAGGTGAACTAACAACACAGGAAATTGTTATACTTATAGTATTAATTATTAGTTTTGTTATAATCCTCTTTTTATTACTTAGATTGAATTTAGGAGGAACAACAAATGAAGAAATCTGCCATAATTCTGTTGTTTTGAATGGCCAATCAAGTCTTGCTTCAGGACCATTAAATTGCAAAACAGACTATCTTTGCATTTCAGGAGGTAGTAGCAACTGTATTAATTTTTTTTCATCAAACAAAATAAGCGTTGTGCAAAACAATAAAACACAAGTAATGAAAGTACTTGCTGATAAAATGTCTACATGCTGGTCTGAATTCGGAGAAGGACAGATTGATTACGCAAGTGGAAGTGTATTTGGAAATAAACTATGCGCTCTTTGTTCAATTGTCAATTTTGATTCAAGCCTTAAGAATTCCCAAATTTCTTATAAAGATTTTTATACCTATTTACAAACAACAAAGAAAACAGATACCCAGACATATTTGCAGTATCTTTATTCCACAAATAATCTGGATGATTTCAACAGTTTTTATTTAACAAATTATTTATCAAATAGCATAGACACAAGCAAGGAATATTTCATACTAACTGGGATATCAAAAAAATCTGTTTGGGGCTTGTTTGGAAAGGCAAACCAGATTCCTGTTACAATAATGGAAAAGACTCCTGAAAATTATAATACAATAGGCTGTGACCAATTTATAACGAAAGCTTAAAATGATAAAAGCGAGAAAAGGCAATATACTTACTGAAAATGTGATTTTTATTGTACTTAATCTTGTTTTTATCGCAATTCTCCTTGTTTTTATCTTTTTGAAAGCAGGAAGCGCTGCTGTTCTTGAGGAAAAATATGCAAAACAAATAGCTTTAGCAATTGATTCTGCTGAACCGGGAATGGTAATACACCTTAATATGCAGGATGCACTTAGCACTGCGAAAAGCAATGGCATCCAACCTGTAGCAGCAGTAAGAATAATTGGAAACGTTGTTACAGTTAAACTTAGGGATAATGGGGGTTATAGCTATTCTTTCTTCAATAATCTTAATTTTGATAATGGAATATCAAAATATCATCCTGATGAAACTAGCACAGGATTTGTCTTTATAATTGGAGGATAAAATGAAAAACAAAAAAGGAGCTGACAAAGTAATTTCAGTATACTGGTTTTTCATACTTTTTTTAGTGGCAGCTGCTATTGTTTACATGGTTTCCTCTTTTTACGGAAAACCATATGACGTAAGGAGCATTGAAGCAGGCTTGCTTGCAGACAAGGCATCTGATTGCGTTTCTTATGCAGGATATTTGAGAGATGGAGTTTTAACCCCTGATTTTCAACAGAACATACTTACAAAATGCAATTTAAATTTTAATACAGAAGATATTTATGACTGGAAACAGCAAGGGCAATATTTTTTAGATATAAGCTTTTACAAGTTCACTACTTATCCAACTAATCCAAATTTATTGTTTGAAGCTTCTGCAGGAAATTCAAATTTAAAAGATTTTTGCGGCATTAGTGGTGATACTAATCCTTTTTGTCTTCAAAGAGAATTTTATACTATAGACAAAACAGGGAATCAATATGCAATAAAAATAACAGCTGTTGTAAGGAAGACTGAAAAAAATGTACAATAATCTTAGAAAAAACAAAAAAGCGCAGGTAGGAGATACAATGACATGGGTGGTTGCAACAATAATAATTATAATTATATTAGGAATTTCAATTTTCATTGCTTCAAATTATTTAGGGAATATAAAGAAGATAACAACGCCTTCTGGCCAGACATATGATATCCCCATTGCAAAATCATTTTATTCCTATCTTTTGACAAAAAATGATGCAGGCCAGTCAGTTTATTCTCAACTGCAAGCAGATAAAAATCTTAATGATTTTAACGGAAATTTGTCCCTTGATTTGTTTAATGGACAAAGAAAGATTAAAACTTATCAAGGAGCTGGTATTGAAGGCACATTGCTCTCTGTCAATACAGTTTGGGTTGGCGTAATGAATTATACTACACAAAGCTCTTATGGGATAGTAAACAAATATTTTGGAAGTCAGGGAGTTAAATCCCCCACAGCGACAGATTTGATATCTGAATCATTTTGGCTTGATGCAAATCAGAACCAATCTATAAATTTAATCGTTACAAATAATCCGCCAACAAAATGATGAAACTAATGAAAAATAAAAAAGGAGACATACCTGTCACAATTCTTGTACTTGGAATAGTATTGATTTGCATACTTACTATTGCTAGTTTTTATGTTTCTGCACTAATCATGAAGAGCAATTTTGATATAGGGGCAATTAAACAAGTAAAACTTATGAGAGAAAAAATAGATGTTTATCAAAATCTTGGAATTCCCGAACCACAGGCTGAGATTATCATGGGAGTAAAAACTTTAGCACAGGGAAATGCCCAGATAAAATACCTATCTGTTGATTATGGATATATTGCAGTAAATTACACAGTTTCTTCAGTTAACTCCCCTTCGCCGGTTCCTTGATAAAAACATTTTTAAACAAAATAAACCTGAATTAAATATGGAAAGCAAAAGAGGTCAGGAGCTAAGCACAAACGCAATTATTATGATTGTTATTGGAATAATTGTTCTTGTTGTTCTTGTTCTTGGATTTACAATAGGCTGGGATAAACTTCTTCCATTCTTTTCAACAAACAATGTTCAGAATTTGCAGACAACATGCAATTCAGCATGCGCACAAGGGGACCAGTACAATTTCTGCGCTCTCCCAAGAACTGTTAATGATGGTGTAAATCCTAAGTTTACAGATAGCTGTTTCAATTTATCTACAAAAGCACAATACACTAGCAGAAACTATGGTATAACGCCGTGCTCATCAATAACTTGCAGCTCTTAATTATTATCTGAAATATTTTTAAAGAAACTTCTTCTTAATGTTTTATGGACTATGGATTTTCTGAAAGAAGGAATAAAAGAAAGGTAAAAAAGAAGGAAAACAAGAAATACCCTTATAAGAAAGGCGGCGGGTATAGGGTAAGGGAAACTGAGGTAAAGAGGTAGATTATGTTTGAAATTATATTTTTGTTTGTTCTCGGGCTTGCTTGGATTATCTTTGCGACTGTCCAGGATGTGAGGACAAAGGAAATAGCGAACTGGCTTAACTTTTCGCTAATTATTTTTGCTCTTGGCTTCAGATTTTTTTATTCACTCTTTTTTGCAGGCAATTTCAGCTTTTTTTATCAAGGTCTTATAGGATTTGTAATTTTTATTATTCTTGGGAATCTTCTTTATTATGGAAGAATGTTTGCAGGTGGTGATGCAAAACTTCTCATTGCTCTTGGTCCAGTAATTCCATTTTCAGATGCTTTCTCTGTAAATCTTGGAAGTCTTATGGTGTTTTTACTTGTTTTCCTTTTCACAGGAGCTATTTACAGCATAATTGTAAGCATTAGCCTAGGAATAAGAAACAGGAAGAAATTTGGAAAAGAATTCAGAAAACAGTTTAAGATGGGAAAAAGAATAATTATTTCATTCCTAATATTCAGCATAATACTTATTGTTTTGAGTTATTTAGATGGATTGTTTTTGTATTTGGGAATACTAACGTTTATTCTGCCTTATCTTTATATTTATGCAAAAAGTGTTGATGAAATTTCAATGGTAAGGGATGTTCCTGTTTTTTCTTTAAGAGAAGGAGATTGGCTTTATCATGACATTCATGTTGGAAAGAAGACAATAAAAGCAAATTGGGATGGATTGAGCAGGGGAGATATAACTTTGCTAAGAAAAAAACGCGAAAAAGGGAAAGTAAAAATAAGAGAAGGCGTTTTTTTCACGCCCGTCTTTTTGATTAGCTATGTTGTTTTCTTCTATTTGTGGAACAAAGGATTAGGGTATTCTTTTTGGTAGCCAGAGCTTTTCCATTTCTTTAACAATTTTTTTGTGCAGCTTTTCTTTTTCTGGCTTTTTCTCTGCATTTTTTTCTTTCTTATCTGAAAATGTTTTTTTCGTAAGTATTTTTTGAATTTCCTCAAGCTCTTCTTTTTCTGCTGGTTTTCTTTCAGTTGGTTTTTTCTCGTTATATAAAGGGATTACATTTATGATTTCATGACCAAGAATATTTGAATAAGAAATATCAACGCTTTCAGGTTTTAATCTTATTTTTATCAAATCAGAAATCTTTTTTGCTAAGCCCATTACCTGAGGAGAAAGCTCGCCTTCAGATGTAACATGTTCTTTTGGGATAATTATTACATGGCCTTTTGAAAAAGGATTTATTTCCAATACAGCAATTGCCTTTGAATTCTGTGCTATTTTATAAGATTCTATGTTCCCTGCAATAATTGAGCAGAAAACACATTGGTCAGAAGAAGAGATATTTTTTCCAGAACCTGGCTTCAAAAGATTATTTTTTATAAGAAATGCTTCGAGTTGCTCTGAATCCATGCCGTTTATCTGGTTTATTGCGAATTCCTTCTTGTCTTCTGGAAAAGAATGATCTATTTGTTCAATCAGTTTTCGTTTTATTGATTCTGTCTGTTCTTCTGTGAGCATTTTTACCTCTTTTATGTTAGTTATGCTGTTTTTCTAAATTTATCCTATTGCCCTTCTTATATCAATAACCTGAACAGAACTTACACTAGGAATTTTTCTTAACTCTTCTTCCAAATCTTCAAGCTCTTTTTCTTCAGGCCATCCAAACATTATTACCAATGCCTTCAATCCAAATGCTATTGGCTGAATTTCAAAATTAGGATTTTGTACATTCTGTTCTTTGAGAATTTTATTCACATTATCCTTTATATCATCTATACTTGTGTCAGGAGACTCAGGCATTATTTTTATTTTTACAGCTATAACACTCATGATTTACCCTAATGGAATTTGTTTATAAATGTAATTGTAATCCATTTTTAACTAACATAAAAACATCATAATACTTAAAAACCTTGGCTATTTTTCGTTGATATGTCACAAGGCAATGGAAATTATGAAAGAATTCTTGGAAAAATTTCAAAAGCATCTGGCTTGGAGAAAACAGAAATTGAACGAAGAATTGAAGCAAAAAAAGCAAAACTTTCTGGCTTGATAAGTATGGAAGGCGCTGCACAGGTTGTTGCAGCAGAACTTGGAATTTCTTTTGAAAATGAAAAACTGAAAATTGATGAGCTTCTTCCAGGAATGAGGAAAGTTAATACAATTGGAAAAGTAATGAACATTTCTCCTGTAAGGACATTCACAACAAAGAAAGGCGAAGCAAGCAAAGTTGTTAATTTTTGGATTGCAGATGAAACTTCAAACATAAAAGTTGTTCTCTGGGACACAAATCTTATTTCTCTTATTGAATCTGGAAAAATAGGAGTTGATACTGTTGTCGAAATTGCAAATGGCTCAATGAGGGACAGTGAAATACATCTCGGGAGTTTTTCACAGCTAAAACCAAGCACAGAAGTTATTGAAAATGCAAAGACAGAGAAAGTTGTAAGACATAAAAATATAGCTGATTTGAAAACAGGGGAAAACACAGGCTTGCGTGCATTTGTCTTGCAAGTTTTTGAGCCAAGATTTTTTAATGTCTGCCCCGAATGCAGCAAAAAAGTAACGCAGGAAGGAGAAGTTTTCATATGTGAGAAACACGGAAAAATAATGCCTGAGAAAAGAGCTGTTTCGAGCATTGTCATAGATGATGGTACTGATTCTGTAAGAGCTGTTCTTTTTAATGAAGCATTGTCAAAGCTTGGTTTTTCACAGGTTGATGATGCTGACAAGTTTTCAGTAGAGAAAGAAGGAATTATTGGCAAAGAGCTTGTTTTTACAGGAAATGTGAGAAATAATGCTTTTTTTAACAACCACGAGATTATTGTTGATGACATAAAGGAAGTCAATCCTGATGAGATTATAGCAGAGCTTGAGAAGAATTAAGGAATCAAAGTATTTTACTGGCTATTGCAAGATATATCTAATATTGAAATAATCTTTATAAAGAAGTTACTTCTTGATTTTTTATGGCTCCAAAATTAGATGAGGCAAGTCAGATTAAAGAAGCTGTTTCTGAGGAAAGTAAAGAGGCTAAACTTACAGACCTTCCAGGAGTAGGGCCTGCTGTTGCTGCAAAGCTTGAATCTGCGGGCATTTATGACCTTATGTCAATAGCTGTAATGACTCCAACAGACCTTTCAGAAATCTCTGGCGTAAGTCCTGCTGTTGCTAGGAAGATTATACAGGCTGCAAGAAAAATGCTTGACCTTGGATTTGTTGAAGGCACAGAATATGCAAAAAAAAGGGAAAATATAAGCCATATTAGCACAGGAAGCAAAAGTTTTGACGAATTGCTTGGAGGAAGAGGCGTTGAATCAAGGTCAATAACAGAAGCATTTGGAGCATTTGGCTCTGGAAAGACACAGGTTGGCTTGACTCTTAGCGTGAATGTGCAGCTGCCTATTGAAAGCGGTGGTGCAAATGGAAAATGTGTTTTCATAGACACAGAAGGAACATTCAGGCCCGCAAGAATAAAACAAATTGCAGAAAAAAGAGGCTTGAATCCTGAGCAAGTACTGAAAAATATTTTTGTTGCTCGTGCATTTAATTCAGACCACCAGATTCTTTTGTTGGACAAAATTTCTGAAATGATAAAAGCAGGAGAACCAATAAAGATGCTTATTATTGATTCCTTAACAGCACATTTTCGTGCTGAGTTTACAGGACGTGGACAGTTAGCAGATAGACAGCAGAAACTGAACAGATATATTCATAATTTAATGAAACTTGCAGAGACTTATAATCTTGCAGTTTATGTAACAAACCAGGTTATGGCAAACCCTGCACAAATGTTTGGAGACCCAACAACAGCTATTGGGGGGCATATTGTCGGGCATGCTTCAACTTACAGAATTTATTTGAGGAGAGGAAAAAAAGATTCCCGAGTTGCAAAATTAATTGACTCACCAAATCTTCCTGATAATGAATGCATTTTCTTTGTAAGTGATGCAGGCGTTGTTGATGGAAAAACAGAAGAATAAATGCCCCCACGAGGATTCGAACCCCGATTACAACCTCCGCAAGGTCGTGTTCTATCCGTTGAACTATAGGGGCTAGTTATGTTAGAATAGAAATATTTATAATCTTTTTTAAATTATGAATAAGATGAAAAGAGGGATAGTTATTGCCCTTGTTTTGTCATTTATCTTAATATCTTCCGTCGCTTTTTCTTCTGCTTATATTTTTCCAGATGCATGGAAGCAAATAAATGGGCATGTAATTATTGCTCCTACAGCTCCAACTACTGCTCCTACAGCTCCAACAACTACTAAAGGAACTACAGCTCCAACTACTGCTCCTACAGCTCCAACAACTACTAAAGGAACTACAGCTCCAACTACTGCTCCTACAGCTCCAACAAATTCAGGCAGAGAATCAAAAACTAAAACCATTCCGTTAGTAACTATAGTTATCCCTCCACCGGCAGTTGCACCACCTACACCTTCAACAACAAATGCAAATAAAGGTGGAAATTCCCCTACTCCAGCTCCTACAACTCCAGCTGTTCCTGTTTCAACAACACCCAACGCAGTTACAACAGTGGTACCACCAACAAATGTAACTGAACCAACTAAAACTATTGTAACTACTTATAATAATCAAATTGATAATAAAACTAAAAATGTTACTTCTGTATCTCAAACAAGCATAACTTCTACTTGTGAAAATGGATTTAATTTATGCGATAACAATAATGTAACTTTTTGTTCTAACACTGCTTGTCCTTCAGGGAGCGTTTCTAATAGTAGTACTGCAACTATAACAACTAATACTACTAGTTCTCCACAAGTAATTAAGAATGTAAATTCTACTATTACTATGGTTGCAACACAACTAAATCCTACTACAACACTTGTAACAATTTATACTACTCCTACTATTCCTCAAGGAGCAACAAATACTGTAACTCCAACAACTATAGTAACCCAGCTGTATGTAGTTGATTTAGGGTGTGGGTCTGGGTTTACATTAAAAACCGTTAATAATATAGCAACTTGCTCTAGATAAATTTTTATAATTTATTTTTATCCCCTTTTTTATTTTAAATAACTAAATCCTTAAAAATAAGATTCTGTTCATCACAAAATGGAAATAATCGCTGATTTGCAGATACATTCAAAATATGCAAGAGCAACAAGCAAAAACATTTCTATTGAAAATCTTGAGAAATATGCAAGGATGAAAGGTCTTGACCTTTTGGGTGTTGGAGATTTTCAGCATCCTTTAAGAAGAAAAGAAATTGATGAAAAGCTTACAGAAGATGACAAGGGAATTTTAAGAACTGTCAATGGTTTTCCTTTTTTATGGCAGACAGAAGTAAGCCTTATGTACAAGCAGAATGATAAAAGAAGAGCTGTTCATTTGCTGATTTTTGCGCCAAACAGAAAAACAGCTGATGAAATAACAAAATTTCTTGGAAGCAAAGGCCGCCTGGATTATGATGGAAGGCCGATTTTTGGAATGACTGCGCGTGATCTTGTTTTTGAAATGAAAAAAATAAATGATAAAATTGAAATAATTCCTGCGCATTGTATGACTCCTTGGTTCGGACTTTTTGGTTCGAAATCAGGATTTGATAGCTTGAAAGATTGCTTTTTGGATCAAACAGAAAAAGTTTATGCTATTGAATCAGGAATGAGTGCTGACCCTGCAATGCTTTGGAGATTTTCAGAAGTTTCAAATGGAATTAATGTTGTAAGTTTTTCAGATGCACATAGTTTTTGGCCTTGGAGGCTCGGAAGAGAGGCAACTATATTTGACATTCCTGAATTGTCTTATGATAATGTAATAAAGGCAATAAGAACAGGAGAAGGGCTAAAGGCAACTATTGAAACTCCGCCTGAATATGGAAAATATCATTGGGATGGACACAGGCTTTGCAATTTTTCTTGCGGACCAGAAGAAACAAAAAAACTAAATGGAATTTGTCCTGTATGCAAGAAGCCATTGATTATTGGAGTTGACAATAGAGTTGAAGAAATCGCTAAATTTCCAGCTGGACACAAGGCAAAAAGCTCAAAACCATTTTACAAACTGCTTCCTTTGCATGAAGTTATTGTTCTTGCAGAAGGCACAAGACTTGAAAGCCCTAAAACTTGGGAAATTTACAACGAACTTATAAAAAATTTCGGAAACGAACTTAATATTTTGCTTAAAGTTTCCAAAGAAAGTCTTCTGGGAAAAAATGTTAATGAAAAACTGGCTGAGTTAATTTTACTCAACAGGGATGCAAAAATAAAAGTTGCTCCGGGTTATGACGGAGAATATGGAAAAGCTTTATTGGGAGAAAAACAGGGAACTTTACTCTAACTTGGTTTTTGTCTTAACAAATTTGTAATGGGCATCCATTGTTTTGTTCTTGCATTTATCACATACATCTTTTAATGTGTAAGAATTACAATTTTTGCACTTTTTTAGTTTCATCCTATATGAAGAAGATATTCCTTTAATCTTGGATGGAATGATGTTGCAAATAAATCTTCTAATTCTGTAGCTTTTGCCCACTTAAGTTCCTTAATCTTTTCACCTGCTTTTGGCTTGTTTCCGTTTTTTGCTTCACACAGGAAATAAATTGCAAGAATGTCTCTCCTTTCCTCATATGTTTTTGAAAATACAGCTCCAAGGTTTTTAACGTCCAAGCCTGTTTGTGCTTTAATTCTGTCCTTTAATGCCTTGTTTATTTCTCCATCTGCAGTTAGCCTCCCTCCAGGAAAAACCCATTTTAGGTTAGGCATGTAAGGGTCATTTTCCCTTTTTCCAACAAGGATTTTCCTTTCTTTAGGGTCAAAAATTATCCCAAGAACAATAACCTGAAAGTTGTTTATCTTTTCTTCTTTTTTCATAAAAACATATCTCAAAAATCCTTTTTAAGTTTTATGTATCATTAATCAATTGCAGGGAAAACATACAACCTGATTATAATACAATTATTTACTTCTTTACAATACTAAAAATTGTATCTTTTGACTTACTCTTTTTTTCAATTGCATCAAGAATCTCGCGCAGTTTCTGGTCAGCTTCCTTTATGTCGCTATCCTCTCTTTTCAAGGAATACTTTCCTGCAGAAATATACTTTACTTCTGTGCCTTCAATTTTCCCCAAAATTTCCTTTATGACTTCAACACCATTTGGAGCAGTGCTTCTTAGAATTATTTCTTTTTTCACAATGCCTTTTTTCTGCTTTTGCTGGGAGTTTATTATTTCAAGAATCTTTTTTGAATTTTCCAGGCCAACAATCTTTTCAAGCTCTTTTGGATTTGATTTTGCCTCCTGAAGAAAATCAAAGACCTTTTCTTTTTTTTCTATTTCATCAAGAACATTATTAGCATTTTCTCCAAGAACACCCTTTATTATACTTTCATAACTTTTCTCCATCTTGTCTTTTTCCCTGACTTCTTTCTGTTCTTTTTGGGTTACACGCCTTAATGAAAGGTCAATTCTGTCGCCAGAAACACGAAGAACCTTGCAGACAATCTTTTTTTTAGGAACAACATAATCTCTTATGTTCCTTATTCTTCCTGGTGCAATCTCAGAAAAGACTATAGAGCCTTCACCGTTGCCTTCTATTGTAACAAAAACAGTAGTTCCAACTATGCTTTCTACTGTGCAAAGTACAATATCTCCTGTTTCAAGTACCATTTTAATAGAAAAAGTGACTGGTTTTTAAATCTTAACCAACTCTATCTCGCAGCTTTCCTTCAGGGCATTTATGAACTCAGATTCTTTGTCTTTCTGCACAACACAGCCTGCTGCAAATTCATGGCCTCCAACTTCTCCACCTATTTTTTTCACGATTGTGTCAAGAATTTCGCGTACATTTCTTCCTTTTCTTCCAACACCACGTGCAGAGACTTTTATTTTGTCTTCATAATAAGCCATTGTTACAATAATTGTTCCCTCATCGTACAATGAGGAGTTAGAAAGTATGCTTGCTATTGTTCCTATAATTGTATCTTTGACGCTGTCTCTTGCATTTATTATTAAAAAGCCCTTTCCCTGTATTTTTTCAATCTTTTCTGAAGAATTTTTAACAGAATCCAGACCAGCAATAAGATGCTGCTTGTATTTTGCATGTATTGATTCTGCTTTTTTTCTTGCTCCTGGAACTTCCATGCAGAATTGGAGGGCAACTTCTGGCTCATCAAGGCGTGAGCATGCATTTATCATTGCGCTGAGTTCACGCGCATCTTCAAGCTTATTGAAAAATTTCAGCAGAAAAATATCGCCAACAAGTTCTTTATTTTTTGTGTTTGGATTTCTCAGCATTATTGATGTGACAAGTTTTTTCATTTCTTCATCATTTAAATCAATAAGACTTTTGTATTTTCCATTGACTGGTTCTATTCCTGAATGTCTGAGCAATTCTGTTATTCCTGTAGGATTTCCAGTAATTCCTGGTATGTATGGATCTGAATTATATTCAAGGACTTTGTTTACAGGGCGGGTGTAAGGATAAATCAGCAATCCGCGCCTTCTTTTTATTTCTCCATCTTCAAGAATTCCATTGTTTAGCTTGTCAATGTTAGCTTCCATCAAATCACCAATCATTCCGAGAACAGCAAGCTTTGCGAACTCTTTATTTTCATTGTTCATTTTCTTGCAAAAAAGATAAACAAGCCCTGAGGAACTTATATTTTCCTTTCCATAAATCATTGGATTTACCATTGTGACATTTTCCGGAATTTCCTGCACAAGTTCATGATGGTCTATAATGAAAACTTCCTTTATTTCTGCCTCTTTTATGTAATTAAGCATTCCTGATCCCAAATCAAGAAAAATAACTGGCTTGTTTTTTTCCAAGCTGAAGATAAATTCTTTTTCAAGCCTTTTTAGAATCCTTACAGAAAATTTTCTGTCCATTCTTTTCATTGCCTGAACCATTATTGCTGCAGAAGAAATCCCATCTGTATCAAAATGGCTGACAACAAGAACTTCTCTATTTTTTGGAATTGCAATAAGTTTTTCAACAGCATTATTCATGCTTTCATCAAATTCAATATTACCTCTTTTTTCCATTTTAAAAACAAAACTTAACACTATTTAAGCAAAATTGTGGTATTGTTCCTGTTTTCTTAAAAGAGAGAAAATTCTTTCCCTTTCTCTCATTGCTCTTTTGTCCTGAGCATTTTTTTCCTTGTGTTTTGTAACCCTTTCCAGCTTTTCCCTTATGTTCTTGATATCCGGGTTCTGGTAAAGTTTCTTTTCCTTGAGAATTTTTGATATTTTTCCATGCTCTTTAGGATGAATTCCTTCATGCCTTAGAGCTTCACCTATTTTTTCTGAAGTCAAACCGGTTTTTGCAAGCTCAACTATCTTTGCCTCGTATTCTTTTTCTGTAATTTTCTTTTTTTCTTCTTTTTTTACTTCAGGAACTTCCTTTTTGCTTGCTTCCTGTTCTTTTTTTTCTGCTTTCTCTGATTTTTCTTTTGGCATCTGATTAGATGAAGAAGTTCGTTTTTAAAGTTTTTTATGTATTTTAAAGTAAAAATTTCCCACGAAGGTAAAAGATATTTAAATACGAAAAACTTTCACTCATTATGGGTAAAACCATAGGAATTGTAAGTCTTAAAGGGGGTGTTGGCAAGACAAGCATTGTTGCTGCACTTGGAGGAGCTTTCTCAAACCTGGGAAAAAAAGTCCTTCTTGTTGACGGAAACCTTTCCTCACCAAGCCTTGGACTGCATCTTAACCTTGTAGAACCAAAGGCAACGCTTCATGATGTTCTTAATAGGACTGCAGGAATAAAAGATGCCATATACAAGCTGGATAATTTTGATATAATGCCAGCATCTGTTTTTACCAATTTGAAAGTCAATCCGTTTCTTCTGAAAAGCCAGTTAAAAGAAGTAAAAAAGAAATATGATGTGATTTTGCTTGACTCTTCTCCTTCTCTTGATGCAGAAACGCTTGGAGTAATGCTTGCTTCTGATGAAATCTTTGTTGTCACAACTCCAGACCATCCAACAATGAGCGCAAGCATCAAGGCTGCGAAGATTGCAAAGCAGAGAGGAAATCCAATAACTGGAATAATTCTCAATAAAGTCCATAAGAAAGATTTTGAATTGCCTTTGTCAACTGTTGAAGATACTTTGGAAATGCCTGTTCTTGCTGTTGTTCCTTATGACACAAATGTTCTCCGCGCCTTGGCAAACATGCAGCCATATACTGTTTACAAGCCAAGAAGCGAAGGCAGCGAGGAATTAATGAAGCTTGCTGCAACCCTTTCTGGAGAGAAATATTCTGGAAAACCTTCTTTTATGAATTTCTTCAGAGGATTTATTCCGACAAAACAAGATGTAAACAGAGAAATATTCTATGAAGGTTTTTTTAAATAAAAATAGCCCTGCCAGGATTCGAACCTGGGTCTAAGGCGCCAAAGGCCTTCATACTTGACCGCTATACTACAGGGCTATAGCCAGAAAACAAAGTATTAATTTATAAGGGTTTTGATTAATCTGAATTGCTAACTCTACGGGACTTTTAGTAAGTCTTAAAAATATCCAAGCCGTTCAGATTTTATGAAGATTGGAGAAACAGAACTTAATATAAACGGCAAGACAATTAAAGCTTTAGTAACAAAATCTGAAAAGGGAGATAGAGAGCTTTTGAAAAGCCTTTATTCTGATTGGAAGAAACTTAATGATAGATTGAAGGCTATTTCAACAAGAGGGATAAATATTCCTGAAGCAATAACTGAAAATGCCTTTGCGTTGTTCTTTCCAGACTGTATAAGAGTTGTCAGTCTTAAAGGAATGAAATGCTCTTTTGATTGCATAAACACTAAGACAGGCTCAAGAATACAGATTAAGGCTTCAAGCATAGCTTCTGACCTGACTTCTTTCGGGCCGCGCTCTGAATGGGACGAGCTGTTCTTTCTGGATTTCTCTGCAGGAAACGGCAGTTTCAAAGTATACAAAATAGAGCCAGACTGGGTTTACAAGCATAATGTAAACAGAAATCAAACCTTTGAACAACAACAAGCACAGGGAAAAAGACCAAGGTTTTCTATAACAGAGAACATCATTAAGACAAGGAAACTAACACCAGTGAAAATCTGCAAATTATAGAAAATTATATATACTAATTCAACTTTGATTTTTCAGAGGCAAAGGGTTTATAAATATCAAAAGAGGAAAAATGAATATGACAAGTAAGTATACAAAAATAGAATACATGAAAAGAAAAGAAATAAATTTGGATGCTGGAAATGCTTCTCCAAAAGCGAGAGCTATAATTGAAGCTACTGGAGCAGAGGATAATTTAATTCTTAGAATTAGTATAAACTCTCCAGTTTTCATAGAAGATGCAGCACCCTTAACAGCAGAAGGTATTACTTCTATCTGTCAAGAAAATTAAAAATGAGCTATGATTTCATAATCATAGACACCATAATTTGTGATTCTTATAACGAGGCTATGTATGATTTAAGTAATCCTTTTAGAGCTTCATTATTAAAATTACAAGAAATATCTGGGAATAAAGTTGCCGATAAAAAGAGACCTTTATTGTTCATAACTCTTGACACAAAAGGATTAGTAGAAAAAAAGTGTGTCAATGTTAATAATGAACTTCCGATAACTTATAGTTGTTTATTAGGGGCTTGTGGAAACATTGATATTTTTGGTAAGGATGAAGCAGATTCTATATTAAAAAGTTCAAGCTTCTTAAAATGGATGGAAAGGAAATTTTGTATTCTCACTGGAAATTCTTTATTAAAAACAATGTTATCTGAGAATGGATTTGAAGTTTACGATTTATCCCAAGTAGACACTTTAATAGGAAAATTATGATTTCTTTTTCTTAGGCTCTTTATCCCAACGGGAACTTTTACATTTAGGGCATATAAGAGGCTTCTCTTTCTCTGAACGAGGCTGCCATTTATATCCACAGTTATTGCACTTGTATCCTTTGACTTTAATCTCAATTTCTGGCATATCCTTTCTAAGAAATCACACCTTATAAATCTTACTAATCATAGTAATACTTTACAATAGAAATGTTTATAAAGGTGGTATTACTATGTATAGTATGACTAATCATAGTAATAAGAAGATGGAACAAAAAATAAAATGTCCGTATTGTAAGAATGAAAACATAGTTAGACGAGGACAGAGAAAGACGCAGAATAGAGGCATAATTCAAAGATACGGCTGTCAAGATTGCGGTAGGCGTTTTGTAGTTGATGATGGTTTTTGGAAAATGAAAAACGCTCCGCAGAAAGTAACCTTATGCCTTGACTTGTTTTATAGAGGAATTTCAACAAGAAAAGTGCAGGAGCACCTTCAGGCTTTCTATCCGCATAATAGCTCTAATGTTTCTATCTATAAATGGATTGTAAAATATTCAAAGATGATTTCAAGATTTACAGATAATCTTAAATTGAAAGTTGGAAAAGAGCTTCAGGTTGATGAAATGGAATTTAAGACTTCAGGAAGAAGGGCTTGGTTTATTGACAGCATAGATACTGAAACAAGATTTATGGTTTCTTCTGAATTTTCAAAAAGAAGAGGCAGAAAAGAAATAATAAAAGTAATTGCAAGAGCAAAGAATAATACAGAAAATCAAATTAAGATATGCACAACTGACGGCTATACTGCATACGATAATGTTGTAAAAAAGATTTTTGGATATTGCCTTAAAACACATACTTGGAATGTTGTTCATAACAAAGTAACACAGCTTAGAGGACAGGGCTTTAATCACAAAGTTGAAAGAATGCACAGCAATATAAGAGCAAGAACAAAAACTTTCAGAAGTTTTCACGGCTCTGTTAATTCTGCAAATGCAGTTATGAAAGGGCTTTCAGTTTATTACAACTTCATAAGAGAACATCAAGCCATAGGAAAATGTCCTTATGAATTAGCTGTTCCAGAATTGAAACTTGGAATTAACAAATGGCACGATTTAATTAAACTTTCAAAGCAAAATAATTAAAAGATGGTAAGATATAGGGCTGGTATGGAACGAGGATTAAGGACATTAGATTTATTTGCAGGTGTTGGTGGAATAAGACTGGGTTTTGAAAATGCAGGATTTAATACTATTTTTGCAAATGATTTTGATAAGACCTGCAAAGATACTTATGACTTGAATTTTTCAGAGCCTAAGCTTAATACAGAAGATATATGGAAATTAAATATAAGCAAAATTCCAGACTTTGATATATTGCTCGGTGGCTTTCCTTGTCAGGCTTTTTCTATTGCAGGATACAGAAAAGGGTTTAATGAAGAAAGAGGGAATTTATTTTTTAGAATTGCAGAGATTTTAGAAGAAAGAAGACCAGAAGCTTTTTTATTAGAGAATGTAAAAAATCTTAAAGGACACGATAAAGGAAACACTTTCAAAGTTATTGAAAAGACTTTAAGAGAATTAGGCTATCACATTAAATCAAAGGTGCTTAATAGTATGGAATATGGGAATGTTCCACAGAACAGAGAAAGAATATTTATTGTTGGATTTTTAGATAAAAAGAAAGAAGAAGCTTTTGAGTTTCCAGAGCCCATCAAATTAACAAAATCCTTTAAAGAGTTTACAGCAAAGGAAGCAGAAGATAAATATTATTACAACGATAAGCCTCTTTATGAAAGAATAAAGAATGATATTAACTCTGAAGAAACAGTTTATCAGTGGCGTAGAAAATATGTAAGAGCAAATAAGAAAGGCGTTGTTCCAACATTAACAGCAAATATGGGATTAGGCGGTCATAATGTTCCTATAATCAAAAATCATAAAGGAATAAGAAAGCTAACACCAAAAGAAACCTTTATGCTCCAAGGTTTTCCAAAAGAGTTTAAGCTCCCTGAAAATCTTGCAGACAGCAAATTATATCATCAAGCAGGGAATAGCGTAACCGTTCCAGTAATTCAAAGGATAGCGGAAAATATGATTAAAGTATTATCTTAATTTTTTTGGGAGATTAAGTCCCGAAGAATTAACAATACATGATTAATCAGACTTTGCACGACAAAGTAATTCTGCACGAGAATAAAGGTTTCTGCACGGAAATGCAAATGGTTAAAAGTTAAGGAATCTTTCTTGATTTATGAATTTTAAAAGCATCGAAAACCTTAAGGTTAATCTTAAAGAAATATCTGAAAAAGGGTTTATTGAGAATCATAGAGAAGGAGATAATGGAGGAGTTGGAAGGACTTTAGAAGATGAAATGGGTATTATAGAGAATAATCTAAAAACAGGAGATTTTAAGGTTGGAGATGAATGGGTGGAATTAAAAACACAAAGAAGAAAGGCCGCAAATAGGATTACTCTATCAACAAAAGAACCTCAATGGATTATTAATAAGTTTGAAGCAGTTAAGAAAACTGGTTATAAAGATCATAAAGGAGAATTGGATTAAAAATTACTTTGAGTGCTTTATCTTTTAATGCTAAAGGATATAAATTAGAAATTAAGGGAAATAAAATATCTATAATAAATAAAGTGTTAGGAGAAGTTTGTTTCTTTGATAAGAAGAAGTTAATTGAAATAATTAAAGAGAAATTAGGAGAAAATATGTTGTTTGTAATTGCGGATGCGAAAAAGAAGAATGATAAAGAATATTTCCACTTTGTTGAAGCAGAATATTTTTCCCAATTTGATGAAGATGCATTTGAAGAAATGATAAAAGATGGAAAGATAATTTGGGAATTTAGATTACATCTAAAGTCAGATACTGCATTTAGAGATCATGGTTCTGGTTTTAGAGTTAATAGGAAATATTTGCATGAGATGTATAAAAAGAAAATTATTCTTCTTTCTTAGCTGGTCTCCAGAAATCCAATATATATTCGAAGGTTGTTCCCATTGTAATATAATTATTGGGCCAACCAAAGATACCAGCTTTATTCACAAGATTCCTTCTATCCCATATTATTATATTTCTTAATTCATAACCAACTTTTTCCATTTCTTCTATTACATAAAGATGCATTGGAATTCTTTTATTTTCCCACCATAAATCAGTTATATTAATTACACAATGAGCTTTATGTTTTAATAAAGGAAGAATTTTTTCATATATTTTTGCTAACTCTTGCGAATACTGCTTAGGTTCCATTGTTCCTAAATCTCTTGGATTATTAGAATATTGTTGAACTTTTTTAAAATGAACATTTTGTCTATCTTTTCCCCTCATGCTTTTATTTAATCTTGGTCTATTCAGCATATTTGCATATGGAGGAGAAGTAACACATAAAGAAACAGATTCTTTTTCTAAATATTCTGGAATATTTAATGCATCATCATTTATTACAATCTGTTTAGAATTTCCAACAGAAGGTGTTTCTTCCAGTCTTTTTAATGCAAAATCAGTATATTGTTTGCTTAAATCTACTCCAACAGCATTTCTGTCTAAATCCCTTGCGGCAATGAGGGTGGTCCCTATTCCTACAAAAGGATCAAGAACCAATTCTCCTTTATGTGTAAATAGTTCAATACATCTTTGTGGGAGTTCAATAGGGAAAACAGCAGGATGTATGCTTTTGTCTCTTATGTCTCTTTTCCTGTAATAAAGTTCCCATAGAGCAACTTGAGCTTTCATCCATTCTTTTGCAGTTAAACAATTAATATGATTATCTTGACAATCACAAGTTTTTTTGTATTTTATATCTAATTTCTTATTCATTTTTTATTCAATTCATTTATCTCTTCTAATATTGCTTGTTTTGGGTTTTTCAATTTATAGATTGTTTTACGGGCATCTTTTTCAGACATTCTCATTTCAAGCCAGTCTGCTTTTCTTAATTCAGAAAGAAGGACTGCTATAGCATTATCATTATTAAGAATTTTTAAAGCTTGATCTTTAGTGAACTCTTTATCTTTTAATTTACTCCAGAGTTTAGCATAACGTTTCATTATCCATTCAGGAAGATGTTGGGCCATTTTATAAGTTATTAACTTATATAATAATCTATCATTTATAAAATTTTGTTATTACTGTTTTTCTCAGAAAGAAATTTAAACATCAATTGTGTTTGTATAATAAGGGATGAATTGAAAAAGAGGGTGGAGTGGCTTTAGCTTGATTTTTCTGTCGCTTCAAATTTGATAGTGTAAACTGAATTTTGACAAGATTCTTTAGTATAGAAGTATTTATAAAGATAATCGTATAGTAAGATACTATAGTAAAATGGTCGATTATAAATGTGAAGATGTAACTCATCCTGAGACTGATCTCAAAATAGAAGTCTATGCTCCACAATGGTACAAAAGAGGGCACCATGATGATGTTTACTCTCAAAAAGTTATAGACTCAAAATTAACAGATGAATCTGACTATTTCAAACCTTACATTGAACATTTGATACAAGAGCTTTTAGCTGAACATAAAATAAAAAAAGCAGATCTTATAATTATAATCCCAAGAAGTGGAGGAACTTTTTCTCCAACACTGGAAAAGCTTGGCAATTTTCTCGCATCAAAATTTGGAGGAACCTTTGACAAAATTATAAGGAAAAAACCATCTGACAGAAAAAATATAAGCAGCAGCACATTTTCTGAAAGGTTGAAAAAATCAGAAGAAGAGTTCGCTCTAATCAGAAGAGTTGGGCCAGATGAGAAGACTATATGGATTTTAGATGATCAAAAAACGACTGGGAGCACATTATTAGTCTGTACACAACTTTTAAAAAAATCAAGAGATTGTGAAGTTTATTGTTTTGCTCTAAGCATAAATAGAAATGTAGAACTGTTTGGAGAATAAAGAGGGGAGGGTTTATGGAGAAACAAGAATTAATTGACTGGCTTAAATTTTGTAAAGTAAGAAAAATAGGATCAAGTAAAGTATTAAAGTTGTTTGGTATTTTTGGAACTTTTGATAAACTGTTTAATGCAAAAGATGAAGAACTGTATAGGACCAGAGTTTTCGATGAAGAGATGATTAAACAATTTTCTGAAGTTAAATCTGAAGATGGATTAATTGAAAATTTTACTTTAGACATCTGCGAAAGAGAAAAAATAAAAGTAATCCCTATCTATTCTGAAGATTATCCTTCTAACCTAAAGAACTTGCCTGATGCTCCATTAACATTATATATGCAAGGAAATACAAATCTTCTCAAAGTAAGAAAAATAGCAATAGTTGGAAGCAGAAAATCAGATGAAAATGCTTTAAGGTGGGCCTTAAATGCCTCTAAGGGGTTAGTTAAAGAAGGAATTGTAATTGTAAGTGGTGGAGCAAAAGGAATTGATTATCAGGCTCATCAAGGAGCATTAAAACTTGGAGGAAAAACAATATGTGTTTTTGGTTCTGGTCTTTTAAAATTATATCCCCCAGAAAATAGAGAAATGTTTGCTGAAATAAAAAATAATGGTGGTCTTTTCATAAGTGAACATTCTCCAGCAGATAAGGGGAGCAGATTATCTTTATTAAGAAGAAATAGAATCATCTCTGGAATTTCTGATAGTATTATTATAGTTACAAGTGCAAAAGAGGGAGGATCTCGAACTCAAATAGAAATAGCTAATAAACAAAGAATCCCAATTTTTGTTCCAAAAATATCTTTAAACTTTACACCAAATGAGGGAATTAGCGATGCCATAAAACAACATAGAATTAAAGATATAGAAAATTATGAAGAAGTTTTTATGGAAACCTATTCTAATAAGAAAAAGTTCTCAATACAGAAAACTTTATAAATAGCTATATACTTATATAATAAGTAAATAACTTATGTTATTTTATATAGAATATGGAAAACCAAAAAATACTTGCAGATTATGATAGACAGTTTAGTTGGCACAATTATAATATAAGTCAAACAAATGAGAAAGCATTATTTGTTAATATCCTTGCTGATTTATGCTCTTTAATAGAAGAACCAACTCATTCTAAGGGAAGAAAGCCAACAAAAACAAGAGATGTTATCTTTTCCATAGTAATGCAGCAATATCTTAATACTTCTTCAAGAAGAGTTCAAAGCGACTTAAAGCTGTTTAAGGAAGCAAATTTCATTGACTCTGAAATTCCATTTAATACATTACTTGATCATTTGGAAAGACCTGAATTAAAGTACATCTTAAAAGAACTTATAGAGATTTCTTCATTGCCTTTAAAACAGATAGAGCTTGATTTTGCTATTGATTCAACGGGATTTGGAACTTCAAGATATAAGACTTTCTTTAATATGAAACATATGGGAGAGGGAAAATGGAAGCAGTATAGAAAATGTCATGCTGTCTGCGGTATCAAGAGCAATATTATAACTTCAGTGGATATAACAGAAGGTTATGTTAATGATCAAACACAATTTATTCCTCTTGCAGAAGATACAGCAAGAAATTTCAAAATAAGAGACTTCTGTGCTGATAAGGGGTATTTATCTTCACATAATTTTAGATTGATAAAAGAGCTTGGAGGACAAGCATTCATTCCATTCAAGAAAAACACAAGTGGAAATTCTTCTGATAATGAAAGAAGTTATTTTAGATCAGCATTCAGGTTTTTTAAACAAAACAAAGAAAGTTATATGAAACATTATCATAAAAGAAGTAATATAGAAAGTGCATTTTCAATGATTAAAAGAAGATTCGGAAACAATGTAAAATGCAAGAAAGAAACCTCTCAAGATAATGAAATTTTAGCTAAGGTTCTTGCTCATAATCTTTGTGTTTTAGCTCAAGAATTGTTTCTAAATAATATAAGTTTAGATTTTAATTTTCATACAAAGAGATATATTGCACGGAATTAGGTTTAGTTCTCGTGCAAAGCCGATTAATCAGTAAGAATCCTTGTACCTTCCGCGGGCTTCAACTTTCTTGAACTGTTCCAAAACACTTTTGGTATTTTTTGAAGAAGAATAACCTTTTTCAACTTCATGGAAAAGGATTTGCCAGTGTATGAAATGTTTTGCCTCCAAAGCTTGCTTAAGAAGATGCAAATCAACTGCCTTGTCTTCTGTTTTGTGGCTGTGAAATCCAAGACCAAAATCAATGAAAAAAACTTCATTGTCTTTCAAAATCATATTGCTTGTCGTCAAATCTCCATGAATTATGTCCGCATCATGGAGTTTTGCAATATTTTCCCCTATTTGTCTGCAGATTTCTTTTTGCTTTTTAAGAGAAAAAGAATCAAGATTGTCTGAAAGTTTTTTTCCATTGATGAATTCCATTGTTATCTCTTTTGTTTTTTCATCAACTTTCTTAACATGAGGAACACTTGCAACTTTTCCAGCTTTTTCAATTAGTTTTGCTTCTGATCTTGTTCTTAACTTTCTTATTTCCTCATCAATTTCAGGAAGCCTGTAAGATTTTTTTATTCTTTTTTTTATAACAGAATTATCATCTAACAAAATTACAGCTTCTGCACCTTGCTGAATTACTTTTTCTGCCATTTTTGTTTAATTTAATGGTCCCAAAGATAAATAAGAAAGACTAAGCCAACAAGTAAACCAAAATCTACTAACAGACAGAATTCACAAATAGCTTTTATAACAAAAATCTGGATGAATAAAAAATAAAGTGAGATCAGGGAACCAATTATGACTGCCGCATGAATAATATTTCTTGTATGCCTACTTGGATTATTTATATGAAACAAAGTCAATAAAATCATGAAAGAGAAAATGAAAATGCCGTAAACCGAATTTTTTATCCCAAATAAAGAAGCATAAGGAGAGCTGTTGACTATTGAGCATCCCTGGCCTGGAGCACATATTCCTGTAGAAGGATTTGTTGTAATTATTATAGAGCTTATCAAACCAATAACAAAAACAAAAAGGAAGACTTTGTATTTCATCTTATAAATTGAAGAATCTCTGGGATTTTTTCAGTTTTATTAAAATGTTCTTCATCCTTTTTAATTATTACTTTTGCTCCTAAATTTTTTCTAAATTTTTTAACTTCATCAAGATGAACAAAAGGGTCATTGTCTGAAAAAATAGCTAAAAATTCATTGCAATGGCTAAGAACTCTTGAAAAATCAATTTCAGTGCTTGTCCAGGGATGAGCAATTTTCATTTCTTCCTCACCTTGATTAATCAAATCAAACCACGGAGCAATAAAAGCACATTTTCCAATTTTTACATGTTTAGGCAGTTTTTCAAGATATCTTAAAATTGTCTGGCAACCTATGCTATGACCAATAAAATAAGTCTGTTCATCAACATCTTTGATATTTTCCTTCATATAATTAACCCATTCTTCTATTTTTGGCTTATCTGTATTGGGCATATCAAAAATAATTAATTTTATATCTATTTTATCAAATTCCTCTTTAAGCCAGGAAAACCAAGGCTCACTTGAAGAGTTTCCACCCCATCCATGAATTAAATATACTTTTTTCATTTTTTGATAAATCTTACCTTTAAAGTTTCAAAGTCTTCTTCTTTATTTGGTCCTGTGAAATGAAAGACTTCAAAATGTAAATGTGGAGCAAATGTGAACCCAGTATTTCCAGAATAACCTATTAATTGCCCTCTTTTTACTCTTTCTCCTACTTTTACCAAAACTCCTTTATATTTTAGATGCTCATAACCAGTAAATTCTTCATTTATGTGCCTTATTACAATTCTATTGCCATCATTCCAATATTTTTTATCTGGACCACCAATATTTGAGTTATTTTTAACCCATACTACCTCTCCATCTAAAGCAGCAAAAACAGGTGTCCCTTCTTTACACAAAAAATCAACAGCATTTTCTAATTTTCCTGTATGTGCAGGAGGTTCTTTACTTAATATTTTGCTGACGTCTTTTTTTTTGATAGGAAAGCTATATTGATTTTTACTTTTCATGTTAAAACCTTATTTTTTTGATTTTGCCGAATTTCTTTGCGAGCTTTTGCATTTGTCTTTGATCAAGTCCTTTTGACATATCCATTCCACTGCCTGATTTAACCATTTCATTAAGGAGCTTGTACTGTTTGAGAAGAGAACGAACATCACTTCCATGAACACCTGCACCCTGGGCAACACGAGAAATTCTGCTTGTCTGCTTTTCCAGCAATTCTGGATTTTCTTTTTCCTCTTTTGTCATTGACTTGAGAATATGTTCCCATTTTGCAAGTTTTGCTTCTTGGCTTTCAAGAACATTTTCTGGAATTTTTGCTGAACCAAAGCCTGGAATCATTGATTTTATTTTTTCAAATCCACCCATTGAATTCATTGAACGAACCTGTTCTATAACATCTTCAAGACTGAGTTTTCCTTCTGCAATCTGTGCCTGCATTTTTTTCTGCTTTTTTTCATCTGTTACAGAGCGTATTTTTTCCATTAAAGCTTCCAAGTCCCCCATACCAAGAAGTCTTGAAAGGAAAGATGATGGATTGAATTCTTCAATATCATTTATTTTTTCACCTGTTGTTATAAAATAAACAGGAGCTTTTGTTTCAGCGCAGGCAGTTAATGCTCCGCCTCCTTTAGCTGTTGAGTCCATTCTTGTTATGATAACTCCGGTAATTTTCAATGCTGCAAGAAATTCTTGAGCTTGCTTTTTAGCAGCCTGTCCAATATCGGCAGGCATTACAAGTATTGTTTCTGTAGGCTTGATTTCCTTGTCAAGCGCTTTTATTTCTTCGATTAAATCTTTGTCTAGAGTATGCCTTCCTGCTGTATCAATAACAACAACATTGTAATCTTTCAGCTGTTTTTCAAAACTTTTCCAAAGCTTCACAGCATTTTTTTCTTTTAAATCCACAAAACAATTCAGGTGATTTCTTTCTGCAAGTTGCTGCAATTGTTCTGGGGCTGCTGGCCTGTAAACATCAAGACCAACAAGTGCTGACTTGTTTCCACGTTTTGCATAATAATTTCCTAATTTTGCTATAGTTGTTGTTTTACCTGCTCCATACAAACCAAGAAGCATAATTCTGTTCTGTGTTTTTTTCAATTCAAGAGGCTTGTATTCACCAAGAATTTTTGTAAGCTCGTCATGAAGAAGCTTGATTATGTGCTCTTTTTTTTCTATGCCCTTAATTCTTTCATCGAGAGCTGCTTTTCTTATCTTTTCGCTGAGCTCTTTTACAAGAAGAACATTAACGTCTGCTTCAATAAGCGCACGCTGCAGGTCTTTTATTATAGAATCAACCATATCTTTGTCAAGAAATATGGCATTTGCTATCTTGTTTGTTGTTCTTCTTAACAAGTCTCCTAATTTTTCTAGCATGTTTTAGCAACGCTGGGAAGAGTTATTAAAGTTTTGGTTAATTTATGTTTGTACCATTCATAAGCTTTTTATAGCGAAAACTACCTGAAAATCTTATGAATAAAGAAAGCCAAGTAGAAAGATTAGAATTAGTTAAAAGAGCTCTAACTATTTTATCTAGTGATAAC
This sequence comes from Candidatus Pacearchaeota archaeon, assembly GCA_049511795.1. Classification (GTDB taxonomy): domain Archaea; phylum Nanobdellota; class Nanobdellia; order Pacearchaeales; family GW2011-AR1; genus ASMP01. The sequence continues at coordinate 368,407 of JBEKXS010000001.1, forward strand.
GAAAAATATTTTTCTGTTGGTAAAATATACAGGCATGGAAAGAGAAAAATGTGGAAACATGGAGATAACTCTCCTGGAACAATTTCTGGTCTAGAACAATGTCTTGATGAATTAGTTGGAACTGGTTTTGCACAAAGAGTAACCGCAGACTTAGGTGATACTACTAATCATTTAAAACTTTATAGAGTATATTAATTTTACAACTCTAAACTTTGTAGATAATCCACTGAGCCTTTCCAGGAAGTTTCTTTTCAAAACCAGCATTTACAGGGTTTAAATTAGGATAATTAACCCAAGGATTCATCCAACCTTTGTTTGTTTTCAGAACATAATGCCCAATATCATATTTTTTAGAACGCTCGACAAAAACAATTGTTCCTGGTTTTTGTAAAAACTTTTTCGTTTTATTATTTACTTTAACATACTGATAGTTTAGTCCATTTTTATTAAGAGCCTTTACTATCTCATTACAATAATAACCTCTTCTTGAAACATATTTTTTATTAAAAAATTTCAATGCTTTTTTATAATTAATATTTAAAATACTTGCAGTACAAGCAATACCGCAACCAGCAGTATGTTCCTGCATTATTGGTTTTAAATTCATTTTATAGTCCTAGCTTTTCAGTGAACTTTCTCTTGTCAAAAGGCTCTAGGTCCTGGTAGTTTTGACCTGTTCCAAGGAAAAGAATAGGTCTTCGTGTTACATAGCTTACAGAAACAGCTGTTCCGCCTTTTTCATCGACATCTACCTTTGTGAGAATTATTCCGTCAATTCCAACAGCTTCATTGAAACTTTTTGCTTGCTCAACTGAATCATTTCCTGTTATACTTTCTCCTATGAAGAGCTTTAGGTCAGGCTTGCAGACATTTGAAATTTTCTCAATTTCTTTCATGAGATTTTTTGCAGTGTGCATTCTTCCTGCTGTATCGATAAGGACAACAGGAATATGATTTTTCTTTGCATAGCTTATTGCATCAAAACCAACTGCAGCAGGATCAGAGCCATATTGCTGGCTGATGATTTTTATATTGAGCTTTTCCCCGTGTTTTTTCAGCTGTTCAATGCTTGCTGCACGAAAAGTATCTGCAGCTGCAATAACACTTTGCAATTTTTTGCCTTTAAGATATTCTGCAATTTTGGCGATTGTTGTTGTTTTTCCTGTTCCGTTTATTCCGACAAAAAGGATTACAAACGGATCTTTTGAATTTGCCTGCTTTTCTGCTACTTTAACCACGATGTCAAAAGGATTCATCATCATTTCTTCAATTGTGTCTCTGAGCGTGTTTTTTATCTCAGATTCTATTTCTTTTTTAATAAGCTCTTTTCCCAAAACATGCCTTTTCAGCTCCCAAATTATTTTTTCAACAGCAGTATAAGCAACATTATTTTCAAGAAGAAGATTTTGAAGGTCTTCACTGTATTTATTGAAATCCTGCTCTGAAATTTCTGTTTTTGATATTTTTGACTTTATTCTTTCAAAAAACCCTTCCTTTTTTTCAGTCACTTCTATCTTTTTTTGCTGTTTTTCTGATTTTTCTCTGATTTCTTCTCTTGGTTCTGGCTTTTTTGCTTCTTCTTTTGAGAACTTTTTAGCCCAGCTGCTTATTTTTTCCTTTAAAAACTTAAACATACTTTTCACATGTTTTGCACGTTTATAACTTTTTTTAGTGAACATAAATTTTTATAAATAAAGTAAGCTGTCTTAGTGAATGAAAGGGATTTTGGTCATTCTTGACGGTCTGGGAGACCTTGATTGCAAACAACTCGACGGAAAAACTCCACTTGAAGCAGCTGAAATGCCAAACCTAGATTTCTTGGCAAATCGGGGACATATGGGATTTATGTACCCCGTAAGACCTGGCTTTGTGCCTGAATCAGATGAAGCTGTTGTTTCTATTTTTGGAAATGATATTATGGATAGTTCAAGAGGGCAGCTTGAGGCAAGAGGAGCAGGCATTAATTTAACACGAGGAGATTTTGCAATAAGGGTCAATTTTGCAACAATAGACAATATTGAATCAGGAAAAATTATTGACCGAAGAGCTGGAAGAACACTTACAACAAATGAAGCAGAGATTCTTGCTAAGGCGCTTAACAAAATAAAACTTCCTTGCGAGTTTGAATTCAAATCAACAGTACAACACAGAGCTGTTCTTGTTTTGAAGGGAGGCTTTTCAGACAATGTTTCTGGAAATGATTACACTTACACAGGAGGATCTGCAATAGCTGCTGAAAAAATAGGCGTTTTCAAGCCACTTGATGAAGAAGACAATTCAACATACACTGCAAACGTATTAAAGGAATTTGTTGATAAGGCATATGAAGTTCTTGACAAGCATCCTGTGAATGAAGAAAGGAGAAGGCGCGGATTGCTACCTGCAAACTTCTTGCTTATGAGAGATCCTGGTATTGAGCCTCCAAAACTTAAATTCTACAAAAGATGGATGGCTGTTGCCTATATGCCTCTTGAAAAAGGATTTTCAAAAATTTGTGGTATGACAAATTTTTCATTTGATTATCCAAAACTGAAAAATCTTGATGCATATTCTAATTTGTGGGACGGATTGAAGAAAGCATGCGAGTTCTCTGAAAAATCATTAAGAAAAAATTTCAAGGATTTTGATTATGCCTATATTCATTTTAAGGAAACAGATTTTCCAGGGCATGATAATAAACCATTTGAGAAGAAACATATGTTGGAATATATTGACAAAACATTCTTCAAGTTTTTGGTTTCTTTTGCGCCACCGAATAAAATAAAGGTGATTGTTACAGGGGATCATTCAACACCTTGCAGACTGAAGGCGCACAGCGCAGATCCTGTCCCTATAATGTTTTACAACCAGTCCTTACCAAAAACAAGAAGCTTTGGTTTTGGAAGATTTTTTAGGAAACAAATTTCTGAAGAGGGAGAAAAAGAACAGAATAAAGTAAAGTTCTCTGAAAGAGAGGCAAGAAAAGGCACTTTGGGAAGAATTCTTGGGAAGGATCTTTTGGAAAGGTTAGGATTTATTTGAATGCTTCTTAATTATGATTTTTTAATACAGTAATCATTAAAAACGCCATGTGTTTTTGAGGCTTAATGATAACTTACAACGATATTTATGAAGCTGCAAGGAAAGAGCGATATTCAGAGCAATTGCAGCAAATTTCCAAGAATTTTGTAGAGGAAGTTGCAGAGTATTTGAAAGACAAGAAGGAAATGGCTTCCAAGGAAGATGATGTTTTTTCAGAGGCAATTGCAAAGACAAAAAAACAGCTGGAAAATGCCATAACTCTTTTCAAAGAACTTTTGCTTAGAAGAAGGAAAAAAATACTTGCCCTTGTTCTGATTGCAACTGAAACAGGCATTTCAAAACAAGATTTTGAGAACATGCTTGGATTTGAAAAAGAGCTTTTTGAAGCATTAATGAAAAACATAGACCTGACTGATAAAAGCATCCAGGAAATATTAAACGGCAGAAAGAAGGAAGAAACAAATAACGATCTTATCATATTTAAGACAAATGTTGATGAGTTTATGGATATGGAAGGCGGAAAACTTGGACCGTTTGAAAAAGGCCAGATGGCGAACATTCCAAAAAGCATTGCTAAAATTCTAATTGATGACGGGAAAGCAGAAATCGTGCAGAGATAGACAAGCCTGTGGAGGGAGTTGAACCCTCGACCCCCGGTTATTTTGGATTTTTATTGAAAAATCATACAAAACCGATGCTCTGCCACTGAGCTACACAGGCGTTATTTTTAGTAAAATCAACTGCTTTAAAATGTTTTCCTTTGGTATTAAAAATATTCATATTTATCCGCTAACCTTACCCCTTTAGTTTGATTATTTTTTGTTTTTTCTAATCTTAATATTGCTTCAGTCATTCCCTCCATATCTTCTATAGGAATAAAATACCCCTTTTTATTCAAGTAGTCATAAATAGCAAAATAATCTATTTCTTTTTTAGTATACCTTTTAACTTGCCAATTATTAGAAGATTTAATTCTGCAGTGAATTGCCCCTTTAATTGGAGAAGTTGATTTTACTTGAACTCTCTTAAAATTTCCTTCTTTTTCTATCAACAAATCTATTGGACTATCTTCACCATAAGGTAAGAAAATTTGCCACCCGTTTCTTAAAAACTCAGCAGCGAAACGCATTTCACCTTCTTTTGCAAGCTGTTTTTTTGTTGTCATACCTATCACTAACTATGTGACTGGTCTTTATATAATTTATGTTATCAATTTAAAAGATTTAGTATTTACAGCTTCTTTTTCCACTCTTCTAACTTTTGGCCCTTAAGGTGTTTGTCCAAAATCTCTAATTCCTCATAAATACCCTCTATTAAATCATAATTTTTTGCTTCTTCTAAAGAGACCCATGCATAATCTGTTAATGAATTACAAAGTTTTACATCACCGTCGTCATAATCAGCAAATAAACTTACTATTATTGTTGGGATATTATCTGGGCGTATATAAGATAAGCTAGTTACATACCCTATATTTTTTACTTTTAATGCTGTTTCTTCCTCAACTTCTCTTTTAAGGAGATTCTCAAAAATATTATACCAATGAGAAGACGTGTCTTTTGGGCGAGAAGAATAATCTTTTAATTCAAGCTTTCCGCCAGGAACAGTCCATTGGTTTGGGAAAGCTTTCTCAGTCGGCGCTCTTTTTGTAATAAGATATTTCCCATCTTTGATAATAATTCCAGTCACAACAAGATAATGGGCTTTATTCTCGTCATACATTAAAATAAAGAATTTAGCAATTATATAAAATTAATTGTTGTCTACAGCTTTTTTACAACCCTGAAAATTCTGATTTCACAGAGTGCAAGAGGGTAAATCTTCTTAAGTTTAAGGCTTAAGGGCCTTTGCATTCTGCCCTGTATTAATTCTTCAAACAAAGATTCTGCTGTCTTATCTTTTACATAATTTATTATTTCTTCTTTTGCTTTTTCCCTCAAGGCTTTCCTGATTTCTCTTGAGACTTTTTTTCTTGTAAGCAAAAAAGGCTTTATTTCAACTATAGCATCCTTTGTTTCTGCAGTGAAAGAATCTTCAACATAATTTGCTCCCTTTCTTATCATTCTTCTTATGAAATATGGAAGAATTACAAACTCCTTTGGATATGCCTTTGCCTTATTATCCTCGACTTTGACGTCCATTGTAAGAAGAACACTCTTTCCTCTCAACATTCTTGTCAAATCATATTGTATTGTCCTTCCATTAAGTTCTGGAAGCTCAAAAGCATAAAGCTGTGTTTCCCTGCCTAGTATCGGCATATCTACATCAAAAAATTTCTGTTTTTTCTTTGCCTGTGCCATTTTTATTTATTTTTACTCCTGTTGTATTTTTCCTGCCCTTTTGTTTCTTCTGCCTTGCCTGTATTTTGATTTACCGCATTTTTCACATGTGTACATTATGTTTGTCTTTTTTGTTGTTTTGGATTTTCTTTTGAATTTTGAAACAGCTGGTTTTGAATATTTTCCTTTGTTTCCAATGCCCCTGTTCTGTCCTCTTAACCTTGCCCTATCTTTTGAACCTCTTGTTAAAGCTCCCCTTTTTCCTCCTGTTCCTACTAATTTTATTTTCTGCTTTGTTTTTTCATTGCAGTAAGGGCAATACCTATTCACTGTTTTTGGTATCTTCATGATTTGAAAAGAAAAAATGTCTTTTTAAAGGTTATCAAGAGATGGAAACAAATGGCCCTGCCCAGGATCGAACTGGGGCCTTGTCCACGTCAAGGACATGTTCTACCATTAGACTACAAGGCCTGTAATCTGCAATTCTAAACCAATCAGGGCATTACAGCTTATATAAATTTTGTTGGTTAATAATGATAAGTTAAATTTAAATAGAATATTAATTAAATTAACTTATGGCATCGTATCCAGGAACATATCCCAAAAAAAGTGGTTCAGGATTTTTAGTTGTGATTTATCTATTGTTTGGTATATATTTCATCAATTATGCAATCCAGTTTGTTATTATACCTACAGTAGTTACTCAATTTGATAAGTGGATAATTCTTGTTGGAGGAGTTCTTCTTATTATAGGCGCAATAAACCAACTGCGATTAAACAGATACACGAGAGGATATTAATTTTTCAGTCTTATTTGAAAATTTATTTCTATTTTAAGATATTTTATTCTAAGTAACTAACTTAGTAAATAACTAATTTATTAAGAAACATTTAAATATGAGAAACCTTTTTTAGATTAAAATTAGGTGGAGCTATGAAAAAATATTTACTTCTTGTAGAAGATGAAAAACTCTGGGAAAAATTTAAGCAGAATATAAAAAAAGACCTTAATACAGAAATAATAGAACTTATCAGAAAAAAAATTGAAGAGGTGAAGAAGCATGAGAAATAAAAAGGGTCAGGTTACTATATTCATAATCATTGCAGTTGTCATTGTTGCTCTGGTTTTGGGTTATCTTTTGCTAAGAAACTCTATTGCACCACAGAGCATTCCAGGCGACATACAGCCAGTTTATGACAGTTTTGTTTCCTGTCTGCAAGACAACACCCAAACAGGAATTAGTGTTCTTGAAAGTCAAGGAGGTTACATAAACCTCCCTGCATTTGAGCCAGGAAATACATACATGCCATTTTCTTCACAGCTTAATTTTGCAGGAACTCAGATACCTTACTGGTATTATGTATCTGGGAATAACATACCAAAAACACAAATACCCTCTCTTAATGATATGCAAATCGCATTAAGTAGCTTTGTTTCCCAGAAAATAAGAAGCTGCGACTTGAGCTCTTACTATGACCAAGGTTTTGTTGTCAAAATGGGAAATCCAAGCAGCTCTGTCAATATAAAAAACAGCGAAGTTGATGTTAGTTTGTCAATGCCTCTTACAATACAAAAAGGAAATGAGACAGCTGTTGTAAACACGCATAAAATTGTAGTTACATCTTCTTTAGGAGAATTATATAATTCTGCGCAAACTGTTTATAATGATGAACAAAAAAATATGTTTTTGGAAAATTATACAATTGATGAGTTGAGAACTTATGCGCCCGTTGATGGAGTCCAAGTTACATGCGGACCTTTAATTTGGAATGCAAATGATATTTTTGACACATTGCAAAATGCAATAACAGCAAACACTCTTGAATTAAAATCAAATGGGGCTACAAATGACTACTTTGCATTGCATCTTCCTATAAATGATAATGTTAGATTTTTGACTTCGCAAAACTGGTCAAATAGCTTTGAAGTTTCTCCAGCAGATGGACCAATATTAACTGCTTTGCCCGTAGGAAATCAACAAGGATTAGGCATTCTTGGATTCTGTTATGTCCCTTACCATTTTGTTTACAATATAAAATACCCTGTTTTGATACAAGTATACAACCAAAATGAAATTTTCCAGTTCCCATTTGCAGTTGTTATACAAGGAAACAATCCAAGACAGCCATTGCCAGGAACAGCAACATCTGAAACTCCTAATGATCTTTGCCAATATAATAATACACAAATACAAGTTACGACAGTTGATAAAAATCTGAATCCAATAATAAACGCAACAGTTTCATATGAATGCATTCAGCAGGAATGTTCAATTGGTTCAACAGATATCTCTGGAAGCTTAAGTGCAAATTTCCCACAATGCGCTAATGGATATGTAATTGCAACAGCACCAGGATTTAAAGATACAAAATATCTTTTCTCAACAGTGCAGCAAGGTTCTTTAGAAATTATTATGGATAAAGTTTACCAAACAAACATCCAATTACTTGTTGATGGACAGCAATATACAGGCATAGCAATGATAACATTTAGTTCAGACTCTTCAACACAAACACTTGCATGGCCTGACCAGAGAACAGTAAACTTAAGTGAAGGTAATGAAAATATAACTGTCCAAGTATATAAGAACAGTTCAATAACAATACCTGCAACAACAACACAACAATGTGTGACTGTTCCAAATGGAATTTTGGGAATAATTGGATTGACAAGACAAGATTGTTTTGAGGTAAAAGTCCCCCAGCAAATAATTTCAAATGCTCTTGCTGGAGGAGGAAATATAGAACAATATTTCCTTGAGACCGATTTGGCGCAAGGAAAAACTTTGCAGATAAATGCGCCAGGCTTGCCGACACCAACAACAATAGATGATGTTCAAAATAATTATAATTTATTTGACCAAAATCAATTAACTGTTAATTTAGTATAAAATGAAGAAAAAAATGTCAAAGAAAGAGAGAATTTTAACTAGGAAGAACTTTAGCGCTATTCCAATAATTGGGCTATTTTTAATATTAACATTATTTTTTGTATCATTTGTTTCTGCACAAGGCTCTTATGTAAGGGCAGCACCTGCATACACTTATGGTCAGCAGACAAGCTCGTTCTTTGGATTGCAAAATTATCCGCAGATTGATCCTAACATGTGCAATAATAGACAAGATTTTATTTTACAAGTAGATCCTCTTGGCTGCACACCAAGTGTTGTTACAAGTGACCTTCTGGGACAGCAAAATGTTCCTGTATTTTGCCCTATTGTTGCAACACAATTAAATCCGCTTATGAGCGTAAATGCGATAAATAATATGATATTAACACAGCAGCCTGGAACAAGCTTTTCAAATAATATTGCTGGTGTAAATTATTTTCCTGCACAAGCTGCACTTGGTCAATATAACCCATCGATAACTTCTCAATATCTGGGGAATATAGGATATGCAACAATAGTTTTAAGACAGCAGCCAAATGAATCTGCAATGCCTAGTTTTGTCCAAGGAAATATTACAGCGCAAATAAGCTATAATATACAGAATGCATTTGGCGTGGGAAATGCAGCATATTATTTGCAAACATTAAATGACAGTGATTTTAATAATAATATAAATGCTTACAGTTTCTGGAACGGAAAAGGGTTTGTAAGACTGGATAGCGCTGATAATACAGGTGCAACTGTTTCTATTTATTCAGGAGTAAGCGGTGCTGCAAGCCAAAGTACTGCCAAACAAAAAATTGCTACACTAAATCTAAAACCAGGCGAAACCTCTTCTGATGTTTATCTTCCTGGATTTGGATTATGCATGGGAGGCTTGAAAGTGCAGTTAAACGACCTTGAAAATCCAGATACAGTTGCAAAAATTGTTGTTGATTCAAATGTTGTTGATTTGAAAGCAGGAGATTCATTCCTTGATGGAAAATGTACTGTTAATACTATTACCAAATACGGAATTAATCAGAATGTGCAGATTTCTTGCAGTGAGGATCAACAACATAGTAGCTTTGCACTTGGCATAAATCCTAAAATAAACCTTACAATTTCAAACCCAACTATGGGAACAGTAACAAGACCATACAGTGTAGGCGACCATTTATTTGATTTCCAGGACGGGTCAAAAACATATGGGGTTTATCTTGGGTTCATAGGCAACAACGGGAAAACTGGCTCAATAAATGATGCTTACCTTTGGCTTCTTACAGTTCCTTCTGATGTGAGCACTGAAACATCTTTGTCAAATGATGAAGTTGCTTCTATAGCTAGTCTTGACAGTCATTTAGTTACTCCAACTGTAGGACAGGGATTTTGGGGTGCAGCAATAACTATTGGAAGTGACCTTCTTAGAGGCGCAGGCCAGGGCATAAAAACAATTGTTACTGGAAAGGGCCTTACTCCTATTTCTTATTCAAGTTCTGGAACAAGTGTTGGTGGGACAAATATACAGATTCTTGGTTATGCAGGAGCTTATAATGCTGATATTTCCAAATTGCCAGGAAATGTATTTACGTCTTACACAAATGCAATGAATGATTATCAGACAATTGTCCAAAATTATGGAGGAGAAACAAGTGCTACGGGTTCATCACAGACTACTTATGGAGAACAGGCACTTGAACAAGAAATAAATCTTGCAGGAAGTTTCAACCAGAAAAAAACTGCGCTGCAACTTTGTCAGCAATATTCACAAAGTTATGGACCTGCTCCTGATAATATATGCAACGACCCTGTTCTTTTGTCAAGCACGTCTACATCTGAGCAGAGTGTTATTATTAATGGACAGACACATACAATTTCATTTGAAGGAATAACAGCACCAAGTTTTGATCAGTTTGGAGTAAAACTCACTATAGGATACCCAAATAATGGGGTTCCTATAACTGTTACGTTACAGAAAAATCAGATATATTATGTTAATGAAACAACAGGAGAATATATACAGCTTACTGATTTAACTCCTACATCTGCAACTTTTACTACAAACTTAGTGCTTGCAGGAACAACATTGCAGAACATAAAGAATTTTGCATCAAGCACAGGAAGCCATACACTTAAAGTTGGAACTCAGGATAATTTCGGAGGTGCTTATACATTTGCAATTCAACAGATAAATTTGCAACAGGTAGCAAAAGTTTCAATACAATCTGATATAAATTATGCACACTCAAATGCGAGCTTCAGTTTTAAGATTGGAATTGAAAAGAGCGCAATACAACTAACCCCAAACCAGACAAAACAAAGAATTAGTGATTTAAACAAAACAATTAATCAATGGCAAAGTCTTCAGAACGATCTTAATACTGTTGTTAAGGTAGGAAAAACAGCATGCCTTATTACAGAAGTTGGACTACTTGCAAAAAACTTTGTTGCAAACCTCGGCGGTGCAGGAGTTGCAAGACAAGCTGTTATGAGAAATTCTGGAGGATGGGATGACAAGTGTGCAGCTATGGTTAAGGCAGGGCAGTATACAAGTGTTGAAAATTGCCTTCAAGCAAATTCTGCTGCTGTCGATGCATCTGTAAATACATATGATGCACAGGTTCAAGCTCAAAACCAAAATATACAGACTCTTAGCCAGGGACTTCCAACAACTACTGTTGCAGGAGAGAAAGTTGCAGATAGTGGGCAGCTTTTCAATAAGATAAATTCTTCTGTAATAACAGGCCTTTCAAACAACGCCAATGCAATATCTTCTAATGGACAGATAAAAGTTGGTAACCAAAATGTGAATATTGCAGATGCAGCCCAAAGAATAAACTCTAACACAGCTACACTTTCACAGGTGGAACAGCTTCAATTAAACTTAGGATTAATAAATTCAAATGATCCTACTGTAAAAGCTGTTGCGCAAAACCAAGTTCAAAACATTCTTGGGCAGATTTACAGCAATTCAAATCTTTATACTCAGCAAAATGATTTGACAAAACAATATGGTGCACAATTTGTCATAAGCAGTAATGAAAAACTTATAAACATCCCATTAAGCGGAGAAACATTCTCTCAATTACAAAATGTTAAAGGACTTTCTCTTCCTGGAACCACACCTGTTCAGCTTTATAGAGATCAAGTTACTGGCCAAAATTATCTTTTAGTTTTGAATAGCGCCAATGTTATAACACAAACATATCAAATAGCAGGTGATGGAACATTGAGCATAGTTAATCAAAATATTGCAAATCCATTAAAGCTTAATCCTGTTACAGCTAATTCATTTAATAACAAATACTTGAATCCAACCGTTCAATATTTTGAAACAGGACAGTATGCTGGATTGCCTGCAATTGTTCCATTTGATATCCAAAATGGTTGGTATGCCGCAATAAAATCAAATCTTCCAAATATTCCAGTAGTTGGCACTACAGGTAATATAAATTCTTACGAATCTTCCACAAGAGTTTCAAGTTTTTTTATCTGCAATGTTGGTCAAAATGGCAAAGAGGATAATATGGGTGTAGATGACAATTGTGAACAGTTCACTCCAGGTTCAAGCCAGCAGCCACCTCTTTTCTCAGGCGCTTTGACAGCAACACAGTCCCAGGCATTAGAAACAAAAGCCATAAATGCAATCCAGCAGGCAACATCACAGAAAAAATCAGGCATTACTCAGATAGCAATAAATGGTGTAGGAAAGATAAATGTAGGCCAACCATCTGCAGGCACACCTGCTATACAATGTGAAGACTTTGAGTCTCCAAGTGATTGCAACATTTTGTTCAATGTTTGTGACCCTGTCATATGCCCTTCGAGCAGATGCAATTTAGGGGGTGCATATACTGTTCAGGACGTGATACAGTCAGGAATAATTGGGAGCCTTGCACTTTGCTATCCAAATTTCCCACAAATAAAAATTCCAATTTGTTTGTCAGGAGTTAATGCTGGATTGCAAGGTTATATCAGTGTTTTAAAATCCTATCAACAATGCCTGCAAACTAACCTAAATACAGGTCAACAAGTAGGAATCTGTGATGAAGTCAATAGTGTTTATCAATGCCAATTCTTTTGGAAGCAACTTATACCTGTTGTGAATTATGCTCTTCCAAAAATAGCTGGAAATGTTTTAGGACAAAATTCAGGGACGGGTGGCGGAGAATATTTAGCAGGTACAGATGCTCTGACAAATGCACAGAAATCAGTTGATTACTTCAGCCAATATTATGCTGCAAATTCATACAAAGCTTTCCAGGAAAGGTCAACAGAAAGTGTTGGAGATTCTGTTTGCCAGAACTTTATGTCTCTTTCAACACCAAATGGAGGAAATCTTTTTGATGCGTTAATCACGCCTGATTCGCCTGTGCAATTCTATGGACAATTTAATGAAGCTCCTTATACAACTGCAACAAATCCACCAACATCACAATACAATGTTTTCTATCATATTTATGCAGGAACAGATTTCCCTGCTTACTATCAGGTTTATCTGAAGGGTTCTGCAAGTTCATTTTATCAAGATACCGGAGTGAGCAGAGTTGTTGCAACAGGTGTAGTTCCTGTTGGGCAATTTATGACTAACACAAGTGTATTCACAGCCCCTTCTGGTTATCAGCAATTGTGCATTGTAGTTAATGGGCAAGAACAATGCGGCTTCAAACAGGTAACAACTGATTTTGGAGTTAATTATGTGCAGCAGCAATATCTTTCTTCCCAAGCATCGCAGACAAATATAACCTCTCAAGCAAACTGTAACTCTGGAACACCAAGTCTTTATAGTTTATTAAATCCAAATGCACAAGCAGGTGTTACAAATGCTGCAAATCCTGCAATTTACAACCAGGGAATAATAAGAATATGTTCTACAAATAATCCAGCACAGGGAACAGACCCAAACTGGAATACACCAAATGCAAGATGGCAGAAAGTTGGTTATTGTGATACACAAAATATTGGATGCTGGCTTGATACACAAAGCGTTTCAAATGTAATACAAAACCAAAATATTCTGAATGCAACATTACAACCAGTAACTTCACAATTTGTAAATGCTTTGCAGGCTCAAAATGGATTCTTTGATAATCAAGGATTCTCTTCTTATTTATTGTCTTTGGATACGTTGAGAGATCAACATCAGGATTCTCAGATAATATCATCAATAACACAAAATCTTTCAAAAGCTTCATTGAGTATTCAGAAAGCAGAGTTATATTTGAGAAGAGGGAATGCTTATGGTGATATATCACTTGCAGGAAATCCAAATGCGCCTTCTCCTCCTGTAAACCCAAATGCTAAACCAGATGGTGCTAGCTGTGCTCAAGCCTCAGATTGTCAGTCAAATTATTGTGATCAGACTGCAAGTCCACCTACATGTTCTTCGCCAACTCTTCCAACAATAAATGTAAATTCTGGAACGAGTTTTGAATCACCAGTATTCCAATTCCATGATGGTACAGTATACATTAAATATGTAAGTGGGTCTTCTAACCTTTATTATAAATTCACAAATGGGCAATGGTACTGGTCTTCTGACCAAAATAATTGGTTTAATACTGTTGCAAGTCCAACAGAACAATCACAATCTGGTTTACCTGGCGCAACACTTTCATCAACAAATCAATATTTCATTACAAATTTATTAAATAATTACGGAACTTCATATTCTGGAGGATTATCTCAGTTATTAAAAAGAACTACTGATAATAAAGAGGGAGTTTTTGGCACTTCACTTACTACAGATAATGTACAATTTTCTAATGATGGAACTTTTACAGTTAATGGAATTCATATGTCACCTGGATCTTTCCCATTACAAACAAAATTCAGATTTTCATACACACAAAATCAATGGCAATGGTCCCCTGCGAGCGCTAATGACTGGACATCTGTATCTCAGTATGCAATACAGGGAACAAGTGGGGATACATTTTCAGGCCAGTTAGCGAAAGGAGATGTTAATACTTTATTAAATGCTTTAAATGCTATGCAGGGCAGTGATGCTTATGCACAAGGAGCCGCAGTAATTTTTAGTATAGATGCACCAAACTCAATAATCTCTTCTGGAACACAAACTGGAACAGGAAATACTGGAGGAAGTTCAAGTGGGACTACAGGAACAACTGGAACAGGAAATATTATTTCATGCACAGATCAGCAAAGTTGTCAAACTGCATTGCAACAAAGAGTTGGTTCAACTTCTATTACATGTGTGAATACACTCGATTGCCAAAATAAATTATCAGAAAGAATACAAGGAGAAAAAATCCTTCAATTAGCAGAGCAAATTAAACAAAACTTTCCTGGCATTTCTGATTCAGATGTGCAAAGCCAGACTGGCGCACAATCATTTGAATGCCTTGCCTTGCAAATTTCAATGACAGAAAGCGGGATGCACCAATGTGCTTTATATTTTGACTCAAATGGAAACCCCCTGTATTGTGAAGGAAATCCGGATGAAGTTATTTTCAATGGGAATGGTAATGAAGGCAGTTTTGGAATAATGCAAATAAATTCAAAAGTTCATACAGATATATCAACTAGTGATTTAAGCTACTTGGATAAAGATGTAAACTATGGATTAAATCTTTTAATAAGTGGATATAATGCACAATCAACAAACTTATACTCAACATGTATCCCAGGCCAAACTTATATAGGATGGAACAGGGCAATTAGAAATTATAATGGTTGGGGTTGCCAAAATCCAGGGTATGTAGATTCTGTTGAGGGTGCAAGAAGTAAAGTTGGTTTGTTATTCCCTCAATGCGCTTAGATTAATTCTTGATTTAAATTTCTAAAGCTTTTTATACAGACAGAAAGTTGTAAATCCAAGCGGAGATGCCGGAGTGGTCAAACGGGTCAGGCTTAGGACCTGATAGCTTAGTGCTTACCTAGGTTCGAATCCTAGTCTCCGCATTTTTTAGAATTATTTTGTCTTTACTCTTATCTCGTTTTCTTTTTGCTTTATCTTTTCCTCTAAATCAAGCTTTTCTATTAGCTCTTTGTAACGGTTTCTTATTGTGACTTCTGTTATTCCTGCAATGTCTGCAACTTCTCTTTGCGTCTTTTTCTCGTCGTTAATGAGGGCTGCGACATACAAAGCAGCAGCAGCAATTCCTGCAGGCCCACGGCCAGAAGTCAATTCAACATCTTCTGCACGCTTCAAAACCTTTAAAGCATCATTCTGTGTTTTTGGAGAAAGTTTTAGAACAGATGAGAATCTTGAGATGTAGTCTTTTGGAGAACTCTGATTTACCTTTATTCCAAGCTTTCTTATGATGAACCTGTATGTTCTTCCGATTTCTTTTCTTTCAACATCAGAAGCTGTTGCCATTTCATCAAGTGTTCTTGGAATGTTGTATGACCTGCAAGCTGCATAAAGACAAGCTGCTATAACTGATTCCATAGATCTTCCACGAACAAGACCACGCTGAAGAACATAATTGTAGATTCTTGCTGCATCATCTCTTATTACATTTGGCAGATTCAAGTAAGATGAAATAACCCTAAGCTCTGCCATTGCAAGCCTAAGATTTCTTTCAATGCTTGTTGAAACACGCTCTTGCCATTTTTTAAGCCTAAGGAATTTTCTTGTTTGCTTTGGTTCAAGCCTATAGATATCTGAAATTTCTCCAACGTTTGTTGTAAGACCTTTGTCAAATTTCTGGATGCTTGTTGGAGCTCCACCACGTCCTTTTTTCTCGCTTTTATCAAACTTTCCCTGCAGATCAACACCTGTGTCCACCATCTTTTCTTCGACGACAAGACCACAGTCATTGCAGATAACTTCTCCCAAATGAGAATCATAAGTAAGATTAATGCTTCCACATTCAGGACATTTTCTTATAGAAGATGATGCTGGCATTTTTTGATGATTTTTTAGATTTTAGTTTAATAGAACATGCATTTAGACAAATATTTTTAAATGTTTTGGTTATATAAACCTTTTGATTTTTTCCGACGAGGCTGGTTTCTGCCTTTTTAAGAATTACGGTTTATTCAACTAAAACACCATTAACCATTCCTTCCTGTGAAGGTCGGTTTGTTATTCTGACTTTGCCTTTGTCTGTCTGGACAATGTTTCCTTTGCTCAGTATGTTTTGTCTTGCCAAGAATCTGTTTGATGGAGTTTCAAGAACATTTTTTATCTCAAGCTTTTCTGTTTTTTTTCCTATTTTTACATTAACCATATTTCCTTTCAGTAAAAATGTTTTAAGGTTTCCACCAAGAACTTTCTGGGTTTTTCTTTTTTCTGTTCCAAGCTTAACATCTCTTTTTTGGCCTTTCAGCTCGTAAAGTCTTTTCTTTCTGCCTTTCTTGTACTTACCACCAGATATTTTTCTTCCGTGCTTCATATGAGAAAGTCAGGTTTTTCGTTTAAATATGTTTCTGTCAATGTTTTAGTGCGTCGATATGATTAAACAGAAAAATTTTTAACGAAATATTTATAAACAATTTTTGTAAAGATAGTTTATGGTTAATGGAATTGAAAGACCTTTGGATTTGCTTAACAACTCCAAGGGGAAAGAAGTGTTAGTCCATTTGAAAGGAGATAAACAGTTTGTCGGAACTTTGTTGGCATTTGATATACATATCAACCTTGTTCTTGACAACATAAAGGAAATGGAAAACAATGAGATAAAAAGAAATCTCGGTTTGACATTCCTTAGGGGAGATACGATAATCTTCATTTCTCCTGCTTCTACTGCTTTAAAAAAAGAATAGGCGTTTTTAATTTAATTTTCGCAAATTAATTGCGGATTAAACATAGTCAGCGCTTTCTTAAGTTACCTTTATTAATTATAATTCCTTAATAAAAATATGACAGAAAAAATAAAAATTACATTTTTAGGAACAAGTGACGCAATTCCTACAGCAGAAAGAAACCATACATCTATTTGGCTGAATTTTGCAGGAGAAAACATTTTGATAGACTGCGGAGAAGGAACACAAAGACAGATAAGAAAGGCAGGATTGAATCCCTGCAAGCTGACAAGAATTTTGATAACTCATTGGCACGCAGATCATATACTTGGATTGCCTGGTTTACTGAAAACAATGGCAATGAGTGGCTACAAC
Organism: Candidatus Pacearchaeota archaeon; assembly: GCA_049511795.1. Taxonomy (GTDB): domain Archaea; phylum Nanobdellota; class Nanobdellia; order Pacearchaeales; family GW2011-AR1; genus ASMP01. Next base: position 385,664 of record JBEKXS010000001.1, read on the forward strand.
AAAACACTTCACATTTATGGTCCCAAAGGAACAAAATTCCTTATGGCTGCACTTTCAAAATTATTTGCAATTCATGATGGGTTTAAAATAGAAATCAAAGAAATTTCTGGAAAATTTTTTGAAACAAAAGATTTCTATCTTTCTGCAGAGAAAATGGCTCATGGAGTATCATGCAATGCATATTCTTTTGTGAAAAAGGGTCAGATAAGGATAGATAAATCAAAATTAAAAAAACTTAAGATAAAAGAAGGAGTGCATTTAAAAGATTTGAAGAAAGGGAAAAGCATAAAGTATAACGGGAAAACTTACAAGGCAAAAAATTTAACCTACAAAGAAGGCGAGAAGAAAATAACTTTTGTTTTTGATACTAAGATTAATGATAAGATTGTTCCTTTTGCCAAGAATTCAGATATATTTGTTTGTGAAGCTTCTTCTGTTAATGAAGATACCGCAAAAAAACATCAGCATATGATGGCAGAGCAGGCTGCAGAAATAGCAAAAAGAGCAAAAGTGAAAAAACTTATACTTTCTCATATAAGCCAAAGGGTTGAAAGAGACATTAATGGAAATTTGTCAAGAGCTAAAAAAAAGTTTAGCAATACTTTTGTCGCAAAAGACCTTTATTCTGTTGAAATTTAGTTTGTAATAGAAAGCTTTTAAATAGATTTCTCACATTAAAACTATAATGCCCTTGTAGCTCAGCCTGGATAGAGCGCCTGCCTTCTAAGCAGGAGGTCGCAGGTTCAAATCCTGTCGAGGGCGTGAAACAATGCGGAGATGGCACAGTGGCTACTGCATTCGGCTGCAGCCCGAATTTTCGTGGGTTCGATTCCCACTCTCCGCTCTATTTCATAGTCATATCCTTGTAGATATGGCAGGCCGGTCTTGTCACGGCAGGGCTGGCCAACATATTTACAGAAAAATTTTGATTTATTGAGTAAGGTCAAGGTAACCATTCACAAAAGATTTTTTAGGCTTTGATTCACTTAATCCTTTTGATGCAGATTTTTGTCTAAAATTTCTAAACTTATTTTCTATGTGTACTTTCCTAACTGCTTTGTAAAAATACCAAACTGCCAGGAATAGAAATATAGCAAGTATTAAAGTTAATGCATCTTCAATGTAAGGGACACTATCAATTATTTCAGTTGTAACAAAAATAATCACTATCCTTCTTATTATAAGAAACAAAATAGCAAGAATAATATAATTAAATGACATTGAGGCATCATCTTTAAGTTTTCTCTTTACCTCTAATGCCATGAGAATTATCAAAACATAAATGGAAAGAATGACTATATCTAAACCAATCAATAAATAATCTATCATCTTATTTTCTTAAAAAGCTTTCCAAGCCTATTTTCTCCTCTTTTTTATACCCTTTTTTATGAGCTTTATTATGTCGTATAATATAATAAATTACTGCACCTAATATTATAATCAAAATAATTATAATTACTATATATATCTTTTCAGTATTTGTTACAATGCTTGATACAACTTGGAATGAATCTGTTGCGCTCGCAACTTTTCCAGCATAAGTTGTTTTTACATAAACCAGATAATTTCCGTAGTTTATATCACTTGGAGTCGTTATATCTTTGATAAAACTTGCCTGGGTTTCTAAAGCAACTGTTTCATTTTGGTCATATACATAATTTCCATTTGAATCTTTTATTATATACTCTACATTTATGTCTGTCCTCCCAGAAATACCAAGATTAAACATTGTTACCTGAACAAGGACATCATTCCCAGGTTCAATTATCTTGTATTTTGGTTGGATTACTGCTTTCACATCAAGTAATGCCCCTCTTGATTGAATATTTAATCCTACCATAACATCTTTTTCAGTGCCGCCCGAGACTATTTTTATTTTACCCAGATACAAATCAGGATTTGTGTCATCTCTTGCAATAAAATCTATTAAAATTGTTTTGGATTCGCCAGGATTAAGAGAAAAGTTAGTTTCATTAATAATAGCTAAGTTATCAAGCTGATCAGAGCTTATCTGGAAGTATAATGGTTTTGTATCTTGATTGTTTATTGTTATCTCTTCGGTATCTATGCTTCCCTGAACAATTGAGACTAATAATTGGCTTTTATCAATGCTAAATAAGTTTGATGGAATAATTCCGCCACCCCCACCGCCACCTCCACCTCCTGAAACTACGATTGTTGTGCCACCTGATGGGGCTGTTAAATTTTCCTGTGTACTGTATACACTTAACCCTGTAACATTGAAAACAAGAGTCCCGTTATAATATGTCCCATTGCCGTTTGAAGTAACTGTGTAACTTATCTTAGTACATATTGAAGGAGGACATATAGAACCATCTTTTAAAATTTGTGGATTTGAGAAATTTAAATTGTATAATGAAAGAGTTGCCGGTACATTTAAGTTGGGAAGTGCTGTTGAATTTACATAAATACTATTTGAAGAAATGTTTGTGTAAGAATCCAAATCTACTTGGTTATCAGATGGAACCAAATCATTTGTCATATTTATAGGAGGACTGAAAGCAATTTTTCCAAAGTTAGTATTTTCCAAGATAACATTACTTAAATTCTGCAATTCCTCATAAGATGATTTGTTGAAATCTGTTGAGCTTCCTCTTGTTGAGCCAGAATAATTACTGTAATAAACTGTGAACTTGCTTGCATTGACAGTGAATGTTCTACTTATTAAAGAATTCCCGTTGCTGTTATTTGCGTATAAATAAATTGTGTGCTGTCCAGATATAGTGTTAAACGTTGTGTTTCCTGCTAATGTTGTGTTTGAACCACTATCTAACTGATACCATACAAAATTTTGATTATTTACTGCAAAATTTAAGGGTAGATTTGTCCCTGTAATGTATGTTCCATTAGTTGGTTTTATTATTAATAATGATGGCGGAAAACCAGCAGAGCTTGCAACTTGGAAAGAAAAACCATGAATTCCTTGATATAAGGTGTCAGAGAGGTAACCTATTGCTTGCTGATAAAAAGAAGCTGTGTTTCCACTATAATTATTGGTTGCTATAATGTTTCCATCTGCACTTCCTTGAGTAAAATAACCAGAATAATCAGGAGAATTTATTTCTGTAGCAGAAACAAAAAAAATGAATATTATAAAAAACAGTCCTAAAATTATTGAAATAATTTTTTTTTTCATTTTATGATGAACTTATTGTTCCTGCAGATTGATGATATAGACATCCTTTTGGAATGATTAATAGTTTTCCTGATATAGTCCAGCAATTTCCTGCAGCCATTCTTATCGCATCTCCTATGATTACATAATTAGTAGTTGTAGCACTGCTTCCTGTTTCATTAACAGGCAAATTAAGTTGTGTGGCTGATACAATTTTGTATTCAGTATCTATAGTTCCACATGTAGTACCTGCACTTTGATTTGTACCAATTTCAGTATATGAAGCACCTACTGTAAATGTACGGCAAGTTGAAGATGAAGTTCTGGCAGCTATTGAACCACCAATAATGATGTCATTTGCATTACTTGAATTTATATTTGTAGTAAGAGCAGTAGTTGCTGTTGAACCATTACTTGGAATAGAAGTGTTTGTATCAAATGGTGCTGCAGTATTAGCACCGCTTATTCCATAAGCTATAAAAGTATTTGAACCAGTGCCATTCCAGGTGACATTAATTTTGTCATTAGTCAAAGGTGAAGCAGCAATAGCATACCATTCTTCTATATAACCAGTACTAAGAAAATTTACAGGATCTCTTTTTGTCCAACTCAAAAGAGAACCATCTGAAATTGAGCTAACCCTATTAATATTTGCATTAGCACCACCTGCAAAGACTATTATGACATCATTAGCTTGAGTAGTTGATAAAGTTGAATTCACAGAAGCTCCAGTAGTAGTAAAATTTCCAGTTATACCATCTATAGCTAGAGGGTCAACAATATAATTTAATTGCAAACTTCCTCCTGAAACCCTTAAATCAAATGTATCTTGACTATCTTGAAGGTTTGTTAAAAAAACTTCATTGGGTTGATTTGAAACAATATTTGAAAATTGTGCAATCTTGTTTGTTCCATTTTTATCATAAATTTCAATTATTGGATTTCCTGAAATGATTCTTGGATAAATAGTAATACCACTTGTGCTTGTCAGTTTTTGTTGAAAAGTAACTTTCACATAATCCTCTGAAGAAATTGTCTCACTCCAAACATTATCTAATTCTTTCACTTGTTTATAAATATCCGAAATGAAATTTCTATTTGAATCAAGATGTTGTGCCCCTGTAATTTTTATTTCATTAGAAAGAGTATTTCCAGAAAAAAATGAGAGTTAAATACTATTAAAAATAATCCAATAATTCCCAACATAATTAAGGTTATTATTTTTTTCTTTATTTTCATTTTAACCTTGTATAAATACCCCTGTTGTATTTGCTAACATCCATTGAGAGCAATTACCCCAACAAACTTTTTGACCTAAAGTCAAGACGACATTACCTGTTGTTGAATTAAATGTTGTAGCGTTTACTCCACTACTAAATGCAGCTCCTGAAAGCTGTGCAAACGTATTGTTTGTTGCCAATGTTTGCGCTAATACATTTTGAATATGTTCCATTGTTTAATGTAGTTAGCTGTGCAAATGTATTATTG